>JBFIDG010000156.1:0-4520 GCA_041581335.1 Thermoplasmatota archaeon | reverse complement strand
GGCCGCATCCGCACGAGCCAAGGCGACGTCGCGGCCCGCGTGGTCGTCAACGCGGCGGGGCTGCACGCGGACCGGCTTGCCCGCAGCTTGGCACCGGAGTTCCGCGTCATTCCGTTCCGGGGCTACTACGCGCAGCTCCCCGCAGACCAGCGCAGACTGGTGCGCAGCCATGTGTATGCTGCCCCCGACCCGCGTTTCCCGTTCCTAGGCGTCCACTTGAGCCGCCGCGTGGATGGCACCGTCGCCGTCGGCCCCGGCGCCATGCTCGCCTTCGGCCGCGAATCGTACCGCTTCTTCGGCGCCTCCATGCGTGACGTGGCCGGCATGGCTGGCTTTGGGGGCTTCTGGCGCATGTGGGACAAAGCCATGCGGGCGCAGGTGCGACAAGAGATCGCCAAGAGCCTGAGCCGCCGCGCCGTGGGCCGCGAAGCCCAATCGTTGATCCCCGAAGTGGACCCGCGCCGCTTGCTGCCGCTCCAAGCGGGCAACCGGGCGCAACTCGTCGCCCGCGACGGCTCACTGGTCGACGACATCCTCGTGCGAGAGACCGACGACGCCGTGCATGTCCTCAACGCCGTGTCGCCGGGATTGACCTGCAGTCTGCCCTTCGGACAAGACCTGGCGGCCAGGGCTGCTGGGAAGTTGTGAATCGTCGCCGCGTTTTTCTACGACGCCGAGTGAGCAAGCCTAGCGATGGCGCTCATCCGTCCCTGCTCCACAGCCGCCGGCTTCATGGCGACCCCCGAGCAGCAGCGCCGCGTCGATCTCGCCGGCCTCAAGGCACGCCTGGCGGAGGCTGGGTTCGTCATCATGCTGGATGCCCGCGTCTTGTTGCTCGTCAAGAAGGGCACCGAGTCCACCGTGTACACGACGGGCAAGGTCTTGTTGAAGACCGCTGACAAGGACGTCGCGGAAGCGGCCTACGAGGACCTGCGGCCGCACTTGGAAGCGTCCTGGTCGTAGCCGGATCAGCGGCGGCGTGCCACGAGGACGGCCGCCAGCAGACCCAGGACACCCAACACCGGGCCCGGGCCAGGGATGGTGCAGTTGAAGCTCGCCGTCTCGCCTGCCCAGTCGTCGTTGATGGCGACGACGTGGGAGAAGTCCTGCACGGCGCCGCTGGGTTGGCGGATGATGATCTGGTCACCCATGCCGAGGGTCCCGTCGCCGTCGTCGAAGTAGATCATCTGCCAGCCGTCCTTGCGCTGGTCCTGGCCATCGCCCAGACCGAACGTCACGGTGGGCGTCGTGGTGGTGCCGCAGCCGACACTGGTGCCTTCGGGGTAGACGCGCAGCGTGTATTCTGCGGCGGGGCCGCCTTCGACGGCGGTGCCGGTCCAGGTCCAGCCGTTCTCGTCGCGCTTGATGGTACCTTGCACGAAGCTCGGCACGCGGTGGTCGGCTTCGGGGGGCGTGATGGCGACGCGGTCACCGTACGTCATGTCGAGCTTCAGGTGCGCGTTGGGGTTCTGGCTGACGATCTTCTGGATGTGGCCGCCTTTGGCCGTGATGGTGAGCGTGGTGGTGCCTTCTTCGCCTTCGACCGTGTAGGTGCCGGCGTAGGTCTTCTTGCCGACCTCCTCGAAGCCCTGCGCGGTCATCTCTTCCAAGCGCAGGTCGCCGGTCATCAGCGACGGGTCGATCATGGGGAAGTCGAAGTATTCCAGGAGGATGCTCTCGCTGCCGCGGCCTGTGCAGACCCCGACGGGGTTGCGGGCTTCGGCGCTGGTGTCCGGGATGTCGTATTGGGCGCCGCCGTTGGCGATGGCGATGAGCCGTTCGCTGCTGCAGTAGGCCGTGAAGGTCAGGGACAAGGCCCGTCCGGAGACGAGGACGTCGCCGCCTGAGCCCAGCGTGACGTCCATCTTGGGTTGGATGGTCACCGTGAGCGGCGCACCGTTGAACTCGGTCTCGACGCCGACGTCGCCACTGACCTTGATGGTGGCCAGATCCCCACCGGGCCCCACGTCGCCGGGGAACGCCTTGATGGCGGTCTCCAGTTCGTCGCGCATGTCCGCTTTGCTGGGCCCTTTGCCGAAGCAGCCGCTCATCACGATGGCCAAGAGCAGCAGGACTGCCACGACACGCATACAGGAGACCCCGCCCAGGGGCCTATAAGGTTTGTAGATACGATGTTTGGCTATCGGCGCGCCACGAGGGCTGCACCGAGCAGGCCCACCAGCAGAAGGCCGCCGATGCTGGGGATCGGGATGTCCCCGAGGGCGCGGTCGGCCCAGCGGTCCCAGACCACGACCTGGTACTGGCTGTTGCTGGTCCACGCTTCGTGGCTGATGGTGAAGCTGTCGCCGCCGTCGAAGACACCGTCGCCGTCGTCCATGAAGGTGAACGTGAAGCCGGCAGCGGAGCCGTCTTGGCCGACGGGGAACGCCGCCAGGACCTCTTTGCTCTCCGGGTGAAGGACGCGGACCTCGAACTCGGAGAACGGCTCGCTGGCTTCCCCACCGAGGCCGCTCCACGTGTAGACGGTGCCGTCGTGGGAGCCGATGCCGTTGATGAGGGCGGGCATGCGTTGCTCCGCGTCCGGGAGGGCGATGGCACGGCGGTTGCCGTAGCCCATCTGCATGAAGCCACTGCCTGTGCCGGTGTCAAGGTCCATGCGCGTGATGCGGCCCTTGGCGTCGATCTTGATGGTGATGTTGCCTTCGTCGTCCTTGTAGACGGCGGTGACGGTGCGGTCCTTGTGGGGCGTGATCTGCAGCAGGTCAAGGTTCTCGAACTCACCTAGCTCCAAGGGGTCGCCGGTGTCTTGGAAGCTCTCCATGCACGCCTTGCCCGGTTGTGGGCGGGCCTCCACGGTCTCGCCGCCGAAATCGATGACGACGCTGCCCGGGTCGCACAAGAGCTTGATCTCGACGCCGAAGGAGCCACCCGTGGAGAGGGAGACACTGGTGCTGCCCCCGGTGCCCCACTCGATGAAGAACGTCGCTTTGTCCATGGCGTTGCCGCTGCCGAAGCCGAATTCGCCCGACACAGTGGTCAGGTCGCCGCCGTCGGGGGAAGCGAAGTCCGTGGCGAACGCGTTGAGGGCGTCCTCTGCGACGACCTTGGCCTCTTCCTCGCTCAGGGGCGTCGTGTTGCCACCGAAGCAGCCTGCGGTCAAGGTGGCCAAGGCCACGAGGAGGATGGTCCATCGCATACCTCCCCATCCGGAAGGCTTGGATAAAAACGGGTCGGGAGGAACCGCTGGTTCAGTCGTGCAGCCAGACGCCCTGTTGTTTGCTCTCGATGCGCACGAACCCAAAGCGCTCGAACTGCACGGTCTTGCCCACGAGGGCCAAGGCGGCGGGTTCTACGCGTCCTTCGATGAGTTCGATGCCTGGCAGCGCCCCTTCGGGTGCGTCCTCTGCCAGGATGCCGGGCTTGGCCACCGTGAAGGGTTCGGCCAGCCCGTGAGGCAGCCACTGCACGATGGGCATGCTGCGATCGACCTCGGCGCCGGTGAAGAAGCCGGTGCCGCCGGCAAGCAGGATGTTGCCCAGGTCCTTCAATCGGAGCTGCTTGGAATCCTCATCGCCGGGCACATAGACGGTGTTGGCAGCCGGCAACGTGCGGCGACCCTTGTCCTCGTGGGGTGGGTGCAGCAGCGGGTGGGCGACCTGGCCGTCGAGGTCGCTGACGCTGATGCCGCGGGGGTTCGGGACGAAGAAGTAGCGCGGCGTCTGGTCATCGATGGCCTTGCCGTTCTCGGCCTCGATGTTCTGCATGCTGATGGCGATGTCCTTCTCCGTGACGCCGAGGCCGACCCAGAACTGGCGCACGGCGTCGCCGCTGTAGCCGCGGCGGCGCAGGGCGCGCAGGGTGGGGAGGCGGATGTCGTCCCAGCCGTTGAAGTCGCCGGCGTCGATGTGTTTGCGCATCCAGCTGGTGCTGAATTTGCCGAACTCGTGCACCGAGACACGGCCCCAGTACAGGGTCTGGGGGTAGTCCCAGCCCATGTGCTTGTAGAGGAACGTCTGCTTGCGGGTGGAATCCATCAGGTCCTTGCCGCGGATGATGTGCGTGACGCCTTGCAGGTGGTCTTCGACGGCGGATTCGAAGTCCAAGAGGGGCCAGCAGCGGTGGTCGGGGATCTCGCCGCGCTTGGCGCGGGGGTGGATGGCGTTCTTGGCGACGACGCGGAAGGCGGTCCAGTCGCGCAGGGCCGGGTCCTTGTGCTGGATGTCTGTCTTGACGCGCAAGACGATGGTGCCGGCGTCGCGCTGGCCGTCGATCATGGCCTGGAAGCCGGCCTTGTGCTCGGCGGCGGGCAGGTCGCGGTGGGGGCAGGCGATGCCGTTGTTCTTCTGCTCCCGCCACGCCTCCGGGTCGCAGTCGCAGATGTAGGCGCCGCCTTTGTCGATGAGCTGGAAGGCGTGTTCGTGGTACACCTCGATGCGGTCGCTGGCCTTGACGGTGCGGGCCGGCGGAGCGCCGGCAAGCCACGTGAAGTCCTCCAGGATCCAAGCGTAGCCATCGATGTCGTCCGTGTACAGCGGCGGCTTGACCTGGGGGTCGGTGTC
>JBFIDG010000155.1:0-4567 GCA_041581335.1 Thermoplasmatota archaeon | reverse complement strand
GCGAGGCCGGCTTGGTGGACCGATTCGACGACCTGGCTGACGTCCTTGCACGCCCACCTTTCTGCCTGCGGCAGAAACGTGGCCGGCTGTGGGGCGCTGCCCCACGCCCCGGGCGCGACCTCGCAGGCTCGGTCCCCCGGCTAGCCTTTGACGACGCCCATGGGGCGGAGGCGGGCGGCTTTGCGTGCGAGGCCGGCTTGGTGGACTGATTCGACGACCTGGCTTACATCTTTGTAGGCTTCCGGTGCCTCTTCGGCGGCGACCTGTTCGCTGGTCGCCTTCACGATGATCCCCTGCGTCCGGAGCAGGTCGATGAGCACCTGCCCCTCGAACTGCTTCTTGGCCGCGCTGCGGCTCAGGCGTCGGCCGGCGCCATGGCAACTGCTGCCGAAGCTCTTGTCCATGGCACCTTGGTCACCTGCGAGCAGGAAACTCATGCGGCCCATGTCACCGGGGACGATGACCGGCTGGCCCACATCCTGGTATTCTGATGGCAGGTCGGCGTGGCCGGGACCATAGCTGCGGGTGGCGCCCTTGCGGTGGACGCACAGGCGCTTGCGCTGCCCCTCTTCCTCACCGGCGGGGATGCGGTGCTCTTCCCATTTGGCGATGTTGTGGCAGACGTCGTACACCACATCGGCGCTGGCGCCGAAACGGCCCAATACCTCCCGGGTCCGCGTCGTGAGGATGCTGCGGTTGACGAAGGCGAAGTTCGCGGCGGCAGCCATGGCGCCCATGTAGCTCTCGGCCTCCGGGCTGTCCAGCGGGGCGCACGCGAGCTGGCGGTCGACCAGGTCGATGCCGTAGCGCTTCGGGGCGCCCTGCAAAGCTTCGACGTGTTCTTGGCAGACCTGGTGACCGAGGCCACGACTGCCGGTGTGGAGCATGACGAAGACCTGGCCGGGGGCCACGCCGTAGGCCTTGCACGCGGCGTCATCGTAGGTCTCGTCGACGTATTGCACCTCGAGGAAGTGGTTGCCGCTGCCGAGGCTGCCGAGGCTGCGTTGGCCGCGCAGAAGCGCGCGGTCGGAGATGACGGAAGGGTCGGCGCCGGGGATGCGGCCCCCTTCCTCCATGCGGGCCGCGTCGTCTTTGGTGGCAAAGCCGTTCTCGACGGCCCAGGACGCTCCTTCGGTCATGATGTCCTGCACGGCGTTGCTGCCGGCGCCCTTGCCGCGGCTGCCCATGCCGGCCGGGACGGCCTTGTACAAGGCGTCCATGAGCTCCTGCAACTGCGGCCGGGCGTCGTCCACGTGCAGGTCGGTGCGCAGCAAACGGACGCCGCAGTTGATGTCGAAGCCGACGCCGCCGGGACTGACGACGCCACCGTGGTCGGGGTCGAAGGCCGCCACGCCACCGATCGGGAAGCCATAGCCCCAGTGGATGTCGGGCATCGCCAGGCTGTAGCCGGCGATGCCGGGGAGGCTCGCCACATTGGCCACCTGTTCAGGGGCCAGGTCATCGTTGATGTGCTCCAACAGGTCTCCGGTGGCGACGATGCGGCCCGGCACCCGCATGCGCAGGCGCCCGTCTTGCCCCTTGTAATCGGCAGGGATCTCGTGCATCCCGCCGCCGACGTCGTTGAGGGGTCCGGACCAGGCCATGGCTGGGGGACCCAGCCATGGTTCTTGGATGCACCGCGCAGAAGCAGCTGGCTCAGGCGTAGATGAAGTCGATCTTGTAGTCCGCCGCAGGCGACAGGAATGCCACCACATCCACGGTCCATGGACCCCCTTTGCCCAGCGGGGCGCCGTCAGGGCCCGACTCGACGAAGCCGAATTCACAGCTGTGGAAGTAACCGCTGCCGAACACTTCAGCGCCGCCGAAGGTGACGCTCAGATCAAGGTCGTTCGAGCGGGTGTTTCGGGAGTTGCAGTATCCTGCTTCGGCGGCGGTCTTCCACGTCAGGAACGTGACCACTGCTTGTGCATCGCTTGGCACGTCGAAGGTGTGCTGGTACGGGTCCTCGCCGCGGATGTCGACGTCGCCGAGCGTCGAGCCCGTTTCGGTGCTGCGCGTCGGTTGTTTGTACCAGACGAGGACGTTGAACGCGTAGTCGACGTCTGATGCCAGGTCGTAGGCCAGGATGTCGAGCGTCCAGGTGCCCGGGGCCAGCTCGCCTTCGTGGTGCATGAACTCGAAGCCGAGCATCTCGGAGGCCGCCGCCTGGCCGCCGGCGGGGTTCTTCAGGAAGACGTCTAGGTCGTTCGGGTAGCCCCAGTTGTCCGATTCGGGGAGCCCGCCGTTCCAATCACCCATGATGGTGACGGCCTTTGCTCCTGCGAGGACCTCGAATTGGTGGCTGTTGGTGGCGTCGACCTGGTCCTCCGTGAAGGCGTCGTTGAAGACGGTCTTGCTGACCAGGTCAGCCGGCAAGCCGGGGCCCGCGTCGATGACGGTCACGACGGACTTCGTCAGAGTAGAGGTGCCGTTGCTGGTCACGGTGAAGGTGAGGTTGTGCTGGCCTGGGTCGGCGAAGACATGGGATGCTTCGGCGGGCAGCGTCGTGCCAGTGGCGAGCTGGCTCGTGACGCCGGCCAGTTCACTTTCAAGAGTCCACGCGACGCTGTCGGTCGCGTTCTGGGCAGAGAGGCTGAAGTTGACGAGGAGTGGTGCATCACCCTCTGTGACAGCGTGGCCGAGGGCCGGGATGGTGGTGTCGAGTGGGGGGGTGGCGCCGGTGCCCGTGGGGGCCTTGGTGGTGCCCTTGCCGGGTTGGCCGGTCGGTGTTTCGGCCTCGGTGCTTGGTTCCTTGGCATCGCCCGCGCAGCCAGCGAAGGCCACGGTCACGAGCAGAAGGATCGCGATCCAGGTGCGCATGGTAGCATGCGGAAGTTTCAGACTACATAGAAATTCGCTCGAAAACCCCGGCAAAATGCAGCCTACATTGGTCGCTTCGTGAAATCGACTCAGATGTCCACGACGACGTGGAGCTGCCAGCCCTTGCCATTGGGGCCGAAGGCCACGTCGTGGTAGGTGATGGCCTTGACCTCGGTGCCTTGCCCGTGCCTTGCCGGGTCGTAGACGACGGCGTTGCCTTCGGCATGGGCGACCCAGCCTTCATCGGTCTCCTCGACCCGAGCGCCGCCTCCGAGCCACAAGGCGGATTCCGATTCCAGGAACCACAGAAGTTCGCACAGGAACGCCACGGCCAGAGCGTCCCGGTCTGGGGCCTTGACCGTGAATGCCAGTTCGCCGTCCGGCCGCAGGCCATGCAGGTCCTCTCTCCCGGTGGCGATGCACGCCAACGCCTGGCCTGCCCACGCGAGCGCCTCGCCGGCATCGGCGCCGTCCGCCTCGATGACGAGGTCTGCGGTGTGCTCCATGATGCGGAACATCACATGACCTGTAGTTTGAGGATGGTCAAGAGGATGAGGTCATAGGCGAAATGGGCCAGCATCAGGCTCCAGAGGGGGACGCCGCGGTGGCGCAGGTATCCGAAGCCGCTGGAGAGCAGGACGATGAACCCGACGGCCCACCAGCCTTGGCTGATGTGCACGAGGCCGAAGAGCACGGCCTGGCCCCACCAGCGCAGCCATTTCTGCAGGACCCCGCGGAACAGGATCTCTTCGCTGACGCCGGCGACCAAGGCGATGCCGACCATGAGTGCCCAGCTGCCATTGCGCGCGATGGTCTCGAACAAGGGGTCTCCACCTGGTTCGAGCCCCAGCGCCTCCAGGCCGTATCCGAAGCCGATGGCCGCGGCGGCCAATGCCACGGCGAGCAAGGATCCGATGCCCGTCCAGAACCAGCGGCTGTGGTCGCCATTGGTCATGCCCAGGTAACGCAGGGTGCCCTCCCAGGGTCGCACGCGGGTCACGAGGACCCAAGCGAACGGGATGGCGCCCATCATGACCAGGTTGGTGGCGTTGTTGAACCACATGAGCACTTCGAGCATCCCCGGGTCGAGGGCCGCCATCGGGTCGCCGGTGGCCGGGCCGCTGATGATGGCGAACAGGAACGCGATGCCGAGGAATGCGAGGTTGATGATGATCATCAGGTCCCATGGGTGGAAGCCGGCGTACTTGCGGGCCTCCGGCTCCGTCGGCACCGGGGGCGTCGGTTCGGCCGGGACCGGGATCCAGTCCATCAGGCCATCTCCGGGGCCGCCAGCAGGACGACGAGTTGGATGAAGTCGAAGGTGAAGTGGGCCACGATGGGGATCCAAAGGGTCCGGCGGTACTTGACGATGTAGCCGAAGAGCAAGGCCAGCAACGCGGTGACGATGATGCCGTAGACACCTTGGTATGCGTGCAGCAGGCCGAAGACGATGGCTTGTGCCACGACGCCGATGTGTTTCTGGATGACGCCGCGGAAGAGGATCTCTTCACCCACGGCGGCCGAGACACTGATGGCGAGCGCCAGGGGCAGCGTCATGATGGCCTGGATGGGGCCGATGGCGGCGTTCTCTCCGCCGGTGCCCAGTAACTGCATGATGAGCCCGACGATCAACAAGGCGATGACGAGGCCCACGCCGAGGGCGAGACCCAACAGCATGGGTCGCCCGGGGGCGCCGAGGCCGAAGTAGTCGATCATGCCTTGCCAGCCGCCACGACGGGTCGTCAGG
>JBFIDG010000154.1:0-4570 GCA_041581335.1 Thermoplasmatota archaeon | reverse complement strand
GGCACCGTACGCAGTCCACAGGTGCTGCATGACGACGTCCAAGCCGTCCTTGACGCCGTGGGTGCGCAGATGAGCGTCCAGGCAGAGACCGACGAAGAGGCCCTTGGTGTAGTACGAGACGCCGCGGTTGATGTTGTGTTCGTGCGGCTGGTACAGCATGCTCCAGGTCAGGCGGCTGCATTCGGCGACGCTGCGCCGCTTGCGCCCGAGGGCCATCTCGTAATACTTCAGCATCTCCGCGGCGATCTTGCCGAACGCTTCGTCATCGACGACGCCCGCGCGGCGCAGCAACGGCAGTTCGTAGTATGTGGTGAAGCCCTCGAACAGCCACAGAAGGTCCGTGTAGACCTCGGCCTGCAGGTCGTAGGGTTGGAAGGAGGCCGGCAGGATGCGCTTGACGTTCCATGTGTGGAAGAACTCGTGCGCGACCAGGGGCAGGAACTTCGTCTTGATGTGTTCGTCCGCGACGACGTTCAAGGGGTCGATGCCGAGCACTGTCGAGTTGCGGTGTTCGAGGCCGCCGCCGTGGTCGCCGGCGATGTGCGTGATGAACGTGTAATGCTCATATGGCAGACCTCCAAACAGCTTGGCGGTCTCTTCGACGATGGCCTTGACGTCCTTGGCGATGCGCTTGCCACCCATGTCGCCGGGCGGATGCCACAAGACGAGGCGGTGCTTCTTGCGGCGGACGGTGAAGGTCTCGACCCAGTACTCGCTTGCAGGCCCCACCTCGATGGGGCAGTCGATGAGGTGGTCGTAGTCGTCGCTCGGGCGCAGCTGGCCGTCCAAGGCATCAGACTCTAGGCCGCTCCACGTCGTCCAGCCCTTGGGGGCGACGATCTTGACCTGGTGAGGCTGGCTGCGGCTCGCTTCGTCATATAGGCAGAGGTTGGCCGCGAACAGGTGGGCGTGGTCGCTGGTGACGTGGCTGCCCTGGACGCTCAGGTCGCGGGCATAGACATGGAACGCCACGGTGACCGCTTGGCCGGCCGTACCGGTGACGGTCCAGGCGTCCTTGCCGTCTTGACGGGCGGCCTTCTTCTTGCCATCGACGGTCGCCTCGAAGTCCTGCACATTGCGACCGTAGTCGCGGATCTTGTAGGATCCAGGCACCCAGGCGGCCATCCGGAAGGTCCGGCGGACAGCGTCGGTGGCCGGGAAGACCTGCGTGACCTTGACGAGGTGGGTCTCCGGTTCCGTCACGTCGAAGGTGAGGCGGACTGTCATCGAGATGGGGACGGGCGGCATGATTGAAAGCCAGATGGTTCACATCTGGTCGTGCCGGACCTCGGATCAGTTCAGCAGCGTGACCTTGGCGCACTCAGGGCACTTGAGGCGCAGCGGGCGGCGGTCCGGGGCCATGACGACGGTCTTGCAGCGGCCGCATTGGCCGACGGTCATGCCAGGCGCGGTGAAGCCCGGGCCGAGGCCCTCCGGGGCGCGCTCGGCGACGTGCATGGGTGGATCTTGCAGGATGCCGCGCACTGTAGGGGTGTCCTCGGTGTAGCGCTCTTGCAGGTTCTTGCGGGTCTTCGAGGCGTCCAGCATCTCGGCGGCCTTCGCTTCGCGCTCGACGCGCATCGTCCAGTCGCTCTTCTCAGCGGGGCGGCTGGGCTGGTTGCGGCGCTCGGGCCAGGCGGCAGGGTCGCGGGCCGCGTAAGGCGTGGGCGTCGGCGCCATCTCCAGGAAGGGCTTCGGGACGACCAGGGACTCGGGGGCCGCCTTGGCGGCGGGGGCGGCGTCGGTATATTCGAAGCCGATGTCTTCATGCACGTTGGCCACGGCAGGCGTCGATGGCGCAGCAGGGGCCTTGGGAGCGGCGGTTGCCTTGCGGGGGACACGGCTGGGGCCACTGAGCCAAGGAGCATAGGCGGCGAAGCCGAACATGCCCAAGATGGCGACAGCGGCGAGGCCGAGACCCAGTTCGAAGAAGCGCTCGCTGCCGTCCAGATAGGCCAGGTACGCTGCGCCGATACCGAGCAGGCCTAGGACGAGCATGATCGTCGCTAGGAGCAGATAGCCAGTGCGGCCGAGTCCGTTCTCCATATGCATCCCTTGACGTTTCACCGGGACGCTGGGATATCACCTTTCGCAAACCCCTCTACTTGCAGGGGAGTCCATCGCGGAAGACGATCTGGTGGAGGCGATCAAAAAGGAGGAAGGAAGAGGCTACGTGCGACGGGCAGGGACCTAGTTGCGCGCCTTCAGCACTTCCACGTCGATGCGGAAGTCAGCGGCCTTGAGGTCGCTGCTGCCATCGGTCATACCCTTGACGGCGGCCTCGCCGGCCTTCTTGACGAGCGCTGCCAGGTCCGTGGTGCCCGCCTTCAGGCCCTCGGACAAGGCGTGCTCGGCTTCGCCGGCGGATTTGCCCAGCGCAATGCCGTTGCGGTCGATGGCGTTGCCGTCCACGTCGCATTGGTAGACGACGGGCACCGTGCCGTGCACGTCGAAGCCGGCGACGATGATGCCGACACCCAGGGGGCGTCGGTAGCTCATGCCGAGTTCGTGCAGGTAGTCGCTGAGGTTCAGGGAGACCTCCTTCGGGCTGATCTCGGAGCCGAAGAGGAACTTGTGGTTCACGGCCACGTCGCGCAGCAGGTTGCGGACCTGGCTCGTGTCGCCGCCGTGGCCGGTGACGAGGACCACGCAGTCCTTGCTGACGCGGATGACCTTGTCGGCACCCGTGTACAAGGGGTTCCCTTCGCGGTTCACGGTCGCGAGCGCGACCTCCTTGTCATTGCGCAAGGCGATGATGGGCAGGCCCATCGAGAGGGTGATGCGGGCGAACTTGATGGCCGGGATGTTGCCGGTCTCATCGAAGTGCAGGTAGCTCGCGTCGACAGTGGGCTTCATGCGGACACATCCTCCTCGACGGTGCTGGTGAAGGTGTAGGTCTTCATCGACGACGGGCCTTCGTTGGGCAGCGTGTAGACCACCAGGCCGTTGCCAGACCCCACGTCGCGCTGGGCGGCGGCCTTGATGGCGCGCTGGGCCAGAGCCTGGGCGTCCTTGATGTTCTTGACCTTGGACCAGTCGGCGGATTCGAGGGCACCCACGGCGGGGCCCGTACCGGAGCCGGTGACGGTGAAGTCCTTCTTGACGATGAGCGAGCCATCGCCGCCGACGTCGTAGAGGTGGGTCCCCTTGTCGTCACGCATGGCCAGGATGAACTGGCCGTAGATGCCGCCACTGCGTTGGATGCTGGTGGCGCACAACTTGGCCAGCTCGGCGGGGCTGAGGCCCCAGCCGCGGCGGGCCTGCGTGAATTCGAGGTTGAGTCGTAGCATGTGGGCGAAGGCCTGCGCCTGGCTCACAGAGCCGGCGATCGTGATGGCAGAGTTCTCGTCAAGAGGTTCGATCTTGACGACGTCTTTGTCCGCCACGTAGTAGCCCATCGTGGCGCGCCGGTCAGTGGCGAGCACGATGCCATCGGAGGTCTTGATGCCGACGGTGGTTGTCATCGTCCTTGGTCTATGCTGACTCTTGTATAAAATGCGGAAGACCTGGGCGGCCCATACCCCAAATACCGCCGCCGCCGAATCAGCGGAACTCGTGGCCAGGCAGGGCGTTGGAATCAGACGTCCGGGCGCGCCGCTCGCGGGGCATGGGCGGCGGCTTGCGGTCGTTGCGGACGACCTTGACCAACAGGTGGATCGTGCGCAGCAGATACTCCACCACGACGACGATGCCGAAGTACAGCGCCACGAGGTCGGCGTAGTCAGTGACCCTGGCCAGGCGGGCAAGGCTCTCTTGCAGGTCTGCCACCTCGGCGCGCACGAGCATCACACCCAGCAGACCCAAGGGTAGCATCTTGGCCACGTCATGGCTGGTGGGCTCGCTGAAGTACGAGGTGACGCGGACGGCCAGCACCACGGCCATAGCGAGTGTGAACGTCAGGCTCAGTGTCTGTTCGTTGCCCCCCAAGAAGATGAGCGCCGCAGAGAGCAGCAGGAAGAAAGCGAAGCTGAACAACGGGAACAGGATGAGGTACAGGAAACCGTGCAGCGGACCACCCACGTGGGCCGCGTCGGCGCCCTTGCCGGCCGCGAACATGACGCGCTTGCTGATGATCTGATAGAAGAAATTGACAATCAGCGCGTAGACCATGATGCCGCCACCGTAGACGCCGAGCGTCTCGATCGCATCGCCGTTCTGTTCCCAGAACGTCACGGCGGCTTCGCCTGCTGCCTCGTGGTTGGACACGCCTAGGCATGCGGGCGACCATGGATAAAGGCCGGCGGCAAGTCCGCAGGTCAGAACAACCGCTTCTGACCAGACCCTGGAGACTGCCAGGCCGGGTCGCCATCGGGGCGCCCCACGGGGGCTCCGGCGTCGTGCTCGGACGTGACCTGCCCCATGCCACGATCCCCATCCGGCGTACGCCCGCCCTGGGCGATGCCAAGCTGCTGGCACACGATGGCATCGAGGGCCGCGAGGAAGCGCTCCTCAGCGTCGCGGGGGATCGTTGCTCCCGCGGCACCGCGGTGGCCGCCACCTTGGCCGCCGACCGGCTCCGATGCTTCTCGCATCGCGGTCGCGAGGTCGATGCGGCCCTGGATCTCGTGCG
>JBFIDG010000153.1:0-4597 GCA_041581335.1 Thermoplasmatota archaeon | reverse complement strand
GGTCGGCGCAGGCGATGGCGTGGCGCCGTTCGCCATGGTGGCTTGGAGCGTTCCAAGTGCCATCGCGGCGACTTGGCTTGTTGTTGACATGATGTCCTGAGGCCGGCATGCCGGCCGACCGAGTCTACAACTTGACCTGCACCACCGGCCGCACATTGGCCAGGCTGTTGGCGTAGTAGTGGACCAGGTCGAAGCGTTGGCTGCGCAGGACGCCGTCGTCCAAGTACAACAAGCGGCGCTTCGTGGTGACGTCCAGCGCCAGGTCGAGGGCCCGCTCGAGGGTGTCCGCTTCGTCGAGGTCTTCGCTCATGTCTGCGGTCTCTTGCCGGCGGTAGGCCTGCCGTTCGCCCTTCGCGTACGGGTCTTCCAACGCCAGTGGGGTGCCCTTGGCTTTGAGTTCCTCGTAGACGTCGCGCATGACAATGCGGAACGCGCCTGCATCGACGCCGTCAGCCATGCGTTGTCGGCCAATCCGTGCGGCAGCTGCGCAGACGAGCGTCACGGGCGTGGCCGGAATGACGTTCCCGATAG
Source organism: Thermoplasmatota archaeon (assembly GCA_041581335.1). Classification (GTDB taxonomy): domain Archaea; phylum Thermoplasmatota; class E2; order JACPAO01; family JAHFTW01; genus JBFGSX01. The sequence goes on along the minus strand of JBFIDG010000153.1, from coordinate 4,066 downwards.
CGGTCAGGAGCGCTTCGCCAAAGGGGCGCAGTTGTTCCTGGCGTTTGTGCCGGTCTGGTTCGGCGAGGTCTGGCCGCAGCGCTGCTTGCCATTCGTCGAAGACGAGGGGCTCGCCGAAGTGGATGGCTGCCACGCCGTGCTTCTTGAGACGCTTGGCCATGAAGCGGCCGAGGTTGATGGCGCCGACGATGACGAGGCGAGGCAGCCCGACGGTGAGCCGCATGAATTTCTGCGCGACGGTGCGACGGTGCCTCTCTTCGCCCCGGGCTTCTGCGACCATGTTCTCGTCCTCGATGACGCGGTCGAAGTTGATGCCGACCGGGATGAAGACGAGGGGGCGGGCGAAGTCCGGGTCAAGCTTGCATTGCGCCATGTAATCGAGCAGGCCGAGTTTCACGGGGCGCAAGGCGCCGTCGCGGGTCAGGCCGCCTTCTGGGAACATGGCCTGCGTGACGCCTTGCTTGGTGATGAGTTGCAGGTACGCTTGCAGGGTGCGGTGGTAGAGTTCGTCCTTTTCGCCGCGGCGCACGAAGTACGAACCGAACGCCTTGAAGATGGATTCCAAAGGCCAGACCCGGGCCCATTCACCGACGGCGTAACTGATCTGCACGGACTTGCTGAGCATGAAGCCGGTGACGACGAAGTCGGCGTTGCTACGGTGGTTGCTCACGTAGACGACGGCCGCGCCTTCAGGGATCTTGGACTGCGCCTCCGCCAGGCTCTCCTTGTCCAGGCGGACGTGGTACGTGGAGTAGGCGATGATGCGCCCGATGCGGTATCCGACCTTGTAGTAGGCAAGCAGGTTGAACTGCGGTACGATCTCGTCAAGCCATCGTCGGACCTGCAGTTCGACGTCGTGGAAAGCGCGGCCGTCGCGGCGGGCCCTTTCGACCATCGCTTCCCGCAGGCCGGCGTCGTCGAGCACCCGTTCCTTGACCACGACGCGGTGGGTGTGCCGGAACGGGTCGTCGGGGATGTCGTGTTCGCGCAGGAACTGCTGGACATTACGTTCGTAGCGGCGCTTGATGCCCCCGACGACGGCGAGGCGTAGCAACTCGTAGACGACGATCGCTGCCGCGATGACGATGAGCCATTGCCCGCCGGAAGGGGACCACACCACGTCGACCACAGACGTCGTGGGACTTGATGCTTGCGCGACGCCAGAGCACAGGCAAAGCCTCTTGTGAGGCCTCCTGACGGCGGCTTTTTTCGACCGCCCGAATCGCCAAGGCTCAAGTAGGCCGGCCAAGCATGTCAACCTGCGATTCCTATGACCCGTGTCATTACCTCCGCCTGCATCGGCACCAAGGACATGAGCTGCGTCGACGTCTGCCCCGTCGACTGCATCCACCCCCACAAGGGCGATGCCGACGGCGACTTCAAGCAGAGCGTCGCCGACGCACCCATGCTCTTCATCGACCCCGATGAGTGCATCGACTGCGGTGCTTGCGAACCCGCTTGCCCCGTCGAGGCCATCTTCCCGGATGACGAAGTCCCTGCCGACCAGGAAGAGTACATCCAGAAGAACGCCGACTTCTTCGCGTAAGCGAACGAAGTGAGCGGCGCGAAGAAGTCGGCGCGAACAGGTCCGCCAGGACCTGTGAGTCGCCGACTCCGCACCAACCCTCTACCCCTTCCCCCTCCCTTTGATCGCGCTCCCGAGCGCGGCTGGTCCACCACCCAAACCACATTATGCGTTGAGCCCCGTCGCTCTGCATGCGTCGCGGTTGGCTTCTCGCCGTCATCGTGCTGGCGACCCTCGCTATGCCCGGATGCGCCCGCCCATTCCAAGACCAGTGGGTCATCGGCCACACGTACACGTCGCCGCATTGGGAAGACCCCGGCATCTACGCCGCGCTGCCTGATTCGGGGTCCTTGGGCGGCTTCACGATCCAGGTTTCGTCCTTCGCACCGATCCCTTCGGACACTGTCGGCGGCTCTGGCATGTCGGCGAGCATAAGGTTGCCTGCCCTGGATGCAGCTTGGGGCGCCGACAGCCATGAACTGGACTTCGCACGTTGGGACGATCGAGTCGGCGGCGATGACAGGACGTACCGTACGTTGCAGTTCGAACCGGATTACATCCAGGGCTGGTTCGGTGTCGACCGCACTGCCGATGATGCCCGTGCACTGTTCATGGAAGTCACGCCGGCCTTCCTCGATGTCACCCCGGCCGAACTGGAGGCCCTGGCGGACGCCTTCGTCTCCGCCGAGCGGGTCATCACACGCGGCGGTCCGACCGAGGAAGATCCTGAAGCGGTGGCGGAGGAGGTGCGGTTGTTCGGTACCAGACTCGACGTGGTGCCGGACTTCGTGGCCGCCTTCGAGGCACGGGGCGGCCTGCCGTCCTTCTGGACCGAGACCTCCATCAATGCGGCGGGCTGGTTGCCGGTCCCGGGCCAAGTGACGCTCGTGGACGGCCCGTGGAAGTTCTACGTCGATACTGTGATGAAGCGTCTTTCGCGCGGTTCGCAAAGCGACGGCGACGTGGTGTGGGTGGCCCCCACGGACGTGGTGCAGGCCGTGCACTTCGACAAGGACACGATGAACGACGACGAGGCTGGAGCCAAGCTGGAGCGCGTCATGGCCAAGCTCGGCCGCGACGGCCCAGACACCTCTGGTTGGAGGTTCGCGCACGAGACCGTGTACGACAGTTGGGGCGACTGAGCCGACGGACCCGTCAGCGGCCAGGTCTCGGCAGCGACCTACGCCCGCCAGCACCCAATAGCGGTGGCACGATCAGGAGCGTCGCGACGAAGATGGCGACGATGGCCAACGCGGCCCCCAGCAGCATGTCGCCGCCTGACCGGACCCGGGTGAAGGAGAAGACCAGGAATGCGCCAGCGTCCGTAACGGCGCTGAACAGCACGGCGCGGCCAGTGCTCTGCAACGTGCCGACCCAATCCCCGGTGTCTCGGAACTTGTAGACCAGGTAGGCGGCGTAGTCACTGCCGATGCTGGTGATGAAGATCAAGCTCAGTAACTGGTAGACATCCAACGTCCCGACGGTGAGCCGCATCAATCCGAACCACCACAGGCTGCTGACGAGGACGGGGGCCGCGACGAGGGCGGTGGCCCGGACGGAGCGCGTGACGGCGTAGAACAAGACGAGCGTGGAGCCGAGGCTGACGACGTAGAGCACTTGCAGGCTCTGCTGCGTCTCCGCCATCAGGTCGCGGGCGAGGCGCTTGTAGCCGTAGACGTGCACGTCGAGAGGCGGGTCTGCGGCATCGACGGCCGCTTCGAGGGCGGCCTGCATGGCGTCCGTGGAGGCGACGTCTTGGATCTCTGGCGGCGGCAGCACGAAGACCGCGCCGGTCTGGTGGTCGGTGGCGACGATGATCTGGCTGATCTCCCGGTACGGGGCCTCCGCTTCCATGGCCGCCACTTTCTCCTCGGCCGTGGGCTCATCCTGGACCGATGGCAGCAAGGGCAACAATCCACCCAGGCCGGCGGGCGTCGCTCTCAATGCGTGGTGGCCCTCGGCAAGGCGTCGCAGGTCGAAGACGTGGTCATCGTCCACGACGATGCCTCGCTGCACGAGCTGGCCCAATAGGCGTTCCTGGAACGCGAACGAAGCATCGCTGGTGATGTCGCCTTCGAGGACCATGAACCAGACGTCGCTGTTCCCGAAGGACTTCTCGTAGGCCTTCTCGGCGGCGACAAGGGGATCCCCGTCGGGGAGGCTGTGTTCGAAGACATCGACGCTGAAGTCAGTGGTCCAGACGGCGACGGCGCCCGCAAGAGCCGTGACGACGACGATGCCGGTGACGATGGGGGCGTAGCGGCGACCCAGGGTGCCGGCGACGACGAACAACCGCCCTGCGCGCTCCTTGCGCGGTGGCGTGTCGTTCTTGGCGAACGTGGCCAGGAATGCCGGGATGAAGGTGAGGCTCAGGACGGCGATGAGGGCGATGCTGCCGGCCGCCGTGAGGCCCATCTGTTGCAGGTACGGGCTGCCACTGAAGCCGAGCGTCGCCAAGCCGATGCATGTGGTCAGGGTGACCAGGACGATGGGCACGCCCAGCGCTTTGCCCAGGTGCCGGGCCAGGCCTTTGCCGAAGCC
>JBFIDG010000152.1:0-4605 GCA_041581335.1 Thermoplasmatota archaeon | reverse complement strand
GGGCCGCGAAGATGGTATAGAGCCAACCCACGACGCTGAGGCCATAGAACCACGCGAGCGGCTTCCACAGACCGATGCGGCCCGTCGACAAATAGGCCAAGTAGTAGGAAAGGCCCCACAGGGCCGCGAAGATCAACAACAGATTGACGATCATGATCGTCAGCCCTAGTGGCAAGGTGTATGCGTCGAGTGTGGCCAAGATGGTGGTCAGCACGGTGCCGACCAGCGTCGAGACCGCCAACAGCACCCACCACGCCTGCCAGGCGTGGTTGGCCAACATGGACGCAGCGGTGACTTTCCGTCTGCCAAGGCGGATGCCGAGGGCCAGGTAGAGTAGCGCGGAAATGATGGCCAACGCAAGCGTGACCGTCAGGAGCGCGGGGTCTTCCGCCATACCTTCGGCTCGGTCCTCGGTCCTTGTAAGGCTTTTCACGAAGCCCCAACGCCCTTCAGGGGCGTGCGCGAAGTGTTGATGTGCCGACGCGGCCTGCAGAACCTGGTCCTCGTGCCCTCAGCCCGCTGATGGCGCCCTAGCCTGCCTGGGGAACCTCGTCGTGTGATCCGGTGCGCTGCGAGGGCCATCCATCTCCTTGGATGCGGCTTGCCCATCTGCACCATAACCATCAAGAATCGACGCCCCGGATGTGGTGTCATGCGCTGGGCCATCATCCTCCTCGTCTTCCTGGCTGGTTGCGCCGGATCGAGCACCGATCCTGACCAGGCAGGCCCCGATGGGGCGCTCGAGGGTGCGGCCCTCTACCAAGCAGAGCACTTCCCCGGTGTCAACGGCACCGCCACGCGAAGTGGCATCTACGAGAGCCAGTGCGGCACCCCCGCCAGCGGCCGCGGCCAGGCGATGGCGAGCCACTCCCCCATGGGGTTCTTGGTGCCTGCCAACGCCACCATGTTCCGGGTCGTGGCCACATGGACCGCCGATCATGACCGCCTCGATTTCAGCGTCTACGATTCGGCCGGCGGTGCCGGCTGGGGCGGCGCATCTCCGGCGGCCTCGGACTTCTTCGTCGATGCGTTCACCAGCAGAGGCTTGTCGATCCGCATCGACCCGCCGGCGTGCCGGCCCCCTGCATCCGTCGACCATTACGACGACGTCGAGGTCTCGTTCGCCGTGTCGTTCTGGTGACGGGGGCGCCTGGCCGTGATGTGGTGGCGCCCCGGCGATGTGCCACCACAACCCTTTCAACGGCGTCCCCAGAGTCGCGAGCATGCGTCTGGCCGTTGTTCTGCTGCTGCTCCTTGTCTCTGGTTGCCTCGCAGCCGTCCCTGGCGATGTCGCCCCTGACGATGGTCTCGGCGTGGCCCCTGTCTTTGATGCCGAGACGTACCTCGCTGGCGTCAACTGGACCACGCTCCCGGACGCCGAAGCGGTCCTGACGGACCTGACGGATTTCGTCGCCAAGGCACCACGTCGCTTCGACAACCGCTTCGAACACGATATCGCCCGCGACATCCTAGAGGCCTCCTACGTGGCCGCGGGCTACAATGTCACGCGCGACATTTTCACCGGCCCTGCTCAGGTGCCTGGCATGGAGACCCTCGAAGGCCAGAACATCATCGCGACCCTGCCGGGCCGCGACCCCTCCAAGGTTCTCATGCTGGGTGGCCACTATGACAGCGCCTTCAATGGTTACGGCGGCGCCTACGACGACGGCCTAGGCACATTCATCGCCCTCGGCCTCGCCCGCGCCATGGCCGACTACGAATGGGAGCACACACTGGTCTTCACCGCCTGGGACCAAGAAGAGGCCGGCCTCGTCGGCAGTGGCAGCTACGCCCAGCGCATGCGCGAGGACAACGTGACCGAGCTCACCTTGTTCATGAACTTCGACATGACCGGCATCAGCTGGCCCGCCAAGGTCGGCGGGGTCAACGACATGCCGATCAAGGCAGGCTTCGGAGGCGACCGCGAAGAGCAGTTCGTCCAGTGGTGGCAGATCGCCCGCGCGCATCTCGGCTACCCCGAGGCCGCCACGACGACCTCCACGGGGCTTGGTACCGGGAGCAGCGACCACGGTTCGTTCCGCTCGGCCGAACTCCCGGCCGCCTGGGTCCGTGGGGCCCTCATCGGCACCTACCCCGGTTACCACAACGCCGACACGGTCGAGACCATGATCGTCGATGTGGGCGGCGACCGCGCCGACCTGGTCGCCGGCATCGACGCCACGATGCAACTGGTCTTCGCCTTCGCCTTCCTGGTGGATGCGGGTGTGGCTTGAGCCTACGGGCCAAGCTGCAACTCAAAGGGCCGATCCGGGTCAAGGCGCGGCCCGCGGGCGTGGACATTGGCGACGTGGAGGTCTCCGATGCGGCGCCGGGCGTGCTCCGGTTCGTCACCATGGCGGCGGACCTGGACGCCGCGACGGACGTCTTCGACGCGGCTGGCTGCGACGATGCCGCGTGGATCGCTTACCCCAAGGCCAAGCAACTGGGCACCGACCTGAACCGGGACATCCTGGCGGCGAAGCTGCCCGCTACGGTGCGTCCTGTCCGGCAGATCAGCATCGATGCCGTCTGGTCTGCGCTGCGGCTCCGGCCTAGCTGACGCTGGCGGCCATGATGCTCAAACGCGGAAGCTCAGCCTTCCCATTCTTGGGCGTACTGGAGGTTCTCGAACTCCTCCTCCGCCGAAAACTCGACGCCGCCACCTTCGCGCTGGCCACCCACGACGAAGTCGAGGTCCATGGTCAGCTCGCGCATGAGGCCCTCTAGGCTCGACGCACGCAGTTCCTTGCTGCCTTCCGTCTCGCTCCAGATCGTCGCGGTGTAGAGATCGTCATTCACATGGCGAATCTCCACACGGGCCAGATGCTCTTCCATGGGTTTCGCTTGGACTGGGGGCGGTATTTCAGGCTTGTGGCCGAGGGCCAAGGTGGCCCAAGGGCGGCAGCCCTATGATGGCTGCCGCGGGTCGGCTCGCGTGTCTAGGTCTGTGGTGGTCCTGCTTCTCCTTACAGTCGGCCTGAGTGGCTGTCTCGCCGACGACCTCTGGCGCGAGCCCTTCGAATGGCGCGCCAAGGAGACCTTCGGGGCCAACCCCGACGGCGCGCAGGCGTTCGCCGGCGCCATCGAAGATCTCGGGCGGCGCGGCAACGACACGGGCGACATCGTCGTCTCAACGGCCGAAGACCTCCCCAACAACGTGGTCTTCCAGAACCTCCGCGACTTCCTGAACCAACAAAGCCCCGGCCGCGGTGACCAGGTCCATGAGAATGTCACGGCCGCGAGCGGCCAGGCCCGCGATGCCTACGTCACCCTTGCCGGCCCCGCGGCCGCCGCCTACAGCGGCATCGCCGCACCCCTGGACGGCACCGGTGGGACGTTCACCTTCGAGGTCGCAGAGCGCGCCACCCGTGTGCGGCTGGTCATCGATGTCTTGCTGAGCCAGGAAGCCCCTGAGCCGGGAAGCAATCCCGGCCCCTTGGGCAACGTCGCGATCAAGGTCTTCAACGGCCGCGGCGCCACCGTCATCGACCGCGTCTTCGACACCAGCCGCCACTACCAGGACCTCGTCGTCGAGGGCACCTACGGCGGCGACAATGAGGTCCGAGAACACCTGGGCGGCACATGGCGCATCGAGGTCAGCGCCACGGGCGAAGGCGCCTGGTCCGTCCAGTCGGAGGCTTGGGAGCCGACATACACCGACTACGTCTGGTGGCAGGTCTGGAAGGGCGAGCGCCGCGAGGTCGTGGGATGAGGTCATACGAGGATGCCGCGAAACCCGACGGCGGCGACGGACGCATGGATTTCACAGACCGCGTCGGCGGCATGGTCGCCAAGCATCCGCGCAAGATCGTCGGCGTCTTCGTGGTCCTGTTCTTGCTTTCGGTGCCGGCCCTGTTCAGCCTGACGTCGTTCATCAGCCTCAACGAACTGCTCCCGGAAGGCGACTATTACGATGCCAACGTCCTGCTGAACCAGGAGCTCGGCTCGGACAACGTGATGTTCGTCTTCACCACGCCCGACGAAGCCCCCAACGTCACCACGGTAGCCGCCCTGCGTGAGGTGGACCACATGATGGTGCGTTTCGAGGAGGTCGGTTACGTACAGGCCACGGTGTCCTTGCCCGGCCTCGTGAAGGCGCTCAATTTCCTCATCACGGGCAGCTACGAACTGCCCCCCGACGACCCAGAAGGCGACCGCCGAACGGAGGAACTGTTCGCGCAGGCGCTGGATCTGTTCGGTGACGCCCTGATCTACGACAATGTCCTGAGCCGCGACCACAGCGCCGGCATCGCGCTCATCGTCATGGAGAAAGGCCACACGTTGCAGCAGTACCGCGATTGGCAGGTCGAACTGAAGGAGCTCGGCCTGTTGATGGACGAGGCCAACCCGTACGCGTCGCACACCACCAACGAACCCATCAGCATCGATGTCATCTACGCAGACCTGGACAATGTCGCGGTCACCGAAGGCCCGTGGTGGGTGCTCACGGCCCTGCTGACCGCCGTCGTCAGTGCCTACTTCGTCCTGCGTCGCAAGTGGCTCTTGACCTTCAACAGCCTCTTCGTCCTCTTGGTCGCCATCGGCATCACCGTCAGCGCCGGGTTCCTCCTAGGCGTCCACTTCAACATGCTGACGATCCTGCTG
>JBFIDG010000151.1:0-4703 GCA_041581335.1 Thermoplasmatota archaeon | reverse complement strand
GGGCGCTTTCGTCACGCTGCCTGCGATCACGCACACTTTCGAGGCCGGCCACAGCATCGGCTTGAAGGTCACGTCGACAGATCTGACGTACCACGGCGCCCGGGAGCCGGGTCAAGTGGAACTCACCGGCAGCGCGACCGCACCCGCCCTGGTGCTGTTCCCGCTGACACCCAAGGACGCCCACGGCGACCGGATCGCCCCCTCGATCACCCGCATCTCGTCGTTTGGCCAGGCGCTGGCCCCCGAGGCGAACAACACCCAGGTGCTGCGCTTCGAGATCCGCGATAATCTGGGCGTCGGGGCCATCAACGTCACCGGCGACGGTGCCGACGTGACCACGAGTATGATCGAGGCCACCACCAAGCGCCGCCTCATCGAGGTCGTCGCCTTCGCGCCCGTCTGCGATGTCGGCGTCGTCAATGTCACGATCTCCGATCTGGCAGGCAACAATGCGAGCCACTTCTACTCGGTCGTCCCCTGCCCGCCGGTCGTGCAGCCGACGGACGAGACCGAAAAGCCCGGCAAGAAGTCACCCGGCACCTGGTTGGTCGTTCCCGTGCTGGCGGCCGCATTCTTGCGCCGACGGCTTGCATAGGTTCATCATCGAGACCGCAGGTCCACGAGCATGGGTCGACTTGGCCACTCCTGGGGCCTGTTCAAGACGAGCTTCGGCGTCATCAAGCAGGACAAAGAACTGCTCTGGATGCCAGTGCTCTCCTTCATCGCATCCGCCATCGCCATCGCCGGCATCGCCGGTCTCGGCATGGTCAGCGGCGTCTTCCAGACATTCATCGACAGCGAAGGCACCCTCGACACGGTCACCGCGATCTTCGTCTTCGGCGCCTACATCCTGCTCGCCTTGGTCCAGGTCTTCTTCCACGCCGCGACCGTGGCGGGCGCCAACGAGCGCCTGGGCGGCGGCGACCCCACCGTGGGATCCGCTCTGGGCAAGGCCTCGAAACACTTCGGCTCCCTGTTCCTGTGGTCGCTCATCGTGGCGACCGTCAACGTCATCCTGCAGGCCCTGAACCGCTCCGCTGGTCAGCGCGGCAACGTCATCGGCCAGATCGTCGTCAGCCTCGTGGGCGGCGCATGGAACCTGGCTACTTACTTCGTCGTCCCCATCCTTTTGTTCGAAGACAAGCACGTGGGCGGCGGCATGAAGGGCTCCGTGTCGTACTTCAAGAAGACCTGGGGCGAGACCATCATCGGCGACTCGGGCATCGGCCTCATCGCCGGCATCATCACGTTCCTGATCCTGCTCTTTGGCGGCCTGTCGGCGTTCATGGTGTTCTCGGTGCTTGGGGTCCTGCCGGCACTCGTCATCGTCGGCATGACCATCCTGGCAGCGGTCATCGCGAGCATCATGTTCACCGTCGCCTCGGCGGTGTACAAGACGGCCCTGTACCGCTTCGCCAGTGGCGCAGGGGCCAGTGGCCCCTTCGATGCCCAGCAGATGCAGGCCCAGTGGCGCCGGGTCTAAGACCCTAGGCGACCGGGCCGCACGGATAGCGGACCCTCATGGCGCCCGCGCACGCGACGTTTGGGCGTCCACGCTCGCGGGGGTGGGGGCATACCCCGTGCCCGGGGCCTAGAAGTCCAGCGGAATGCAGTGGACGTCAAGTCCCTGCGCACTGGCCTGGGCGAGCGCCTTGCCTTCGGGCGAGGACGTCTTGAAACGGATCTTGCCTTGGTTGCTCGCTTTGGCCTCGCCAAGGCTGGCTCCCTCGATCTCGATGCGGAAGACGCGGCCGCCGGCGTTGCTACCGAGCACGATGAAGACGTTGTTGCCGGTCTTCTTGATGACCGACGGCTTCATCGGGCCTGGCGCAGCGGGGCGTTCGTCGTCGAAGCCGCCAGCCGAGCCACGCTTGGCGTGCATGCCGTGTTGGCCGCGCTCGCTGGCGGGCATCTCGTCGCGGCTGCGGATGTCGAGCTTGATGCCGAGCTTGTGCTCGAGACCCTGGACGGTGCGGCCGCCTTTGCCGATGAGTTGCGGAATAGCGGTCTGGTGGACGTAGACGGTGGCGTGGTTGCCCTTGACGCGGACGTCCATGGGCCCATCGGCGTAGCGGCGCAGGCTGCGCAGCAGCTCCTTCTCGGCAAGGATCGAACTGCCCGTGGGCTTGTCCGTGGCGATCGCCTCGAGCGGCATGACGACGATCTGTTCGCCGAAGGAGTACAACTCGTACACCTCGGCGCCCGTGGTGACGTCCTTGACGATGACGACCGGGCGGGCCAGATCGTCAGAGTTCATGCCCGACGGGACCTTGACCGTGAACGTCAGTTCGAGGATGGTCGCGATCTGGCCTTTGTCGATGAAGACCACTGTGTCGACGACCTGGGGGATCATGCCCAGATCGACGCGGCCGATGAGGCGCTGCACGGCATCGATGGCGCGGTTGGCATGGGTGACACCGAACAGGCCGATACCCGCCAGGCGCATGTCCGCGAAGACCGTGAAGTCATTCGTGGTCCGCACTTCGTCGTAGACGACGTGGTCCGGGCGGACGAGCAGGATGATCTCGCCGGTCCATTGCATGTCGCGGTCGAGGGCACCGTATTGGGTGATCTCCCGCGGCACTTGTAGATCACGAGGCTGTTCCATGGTCTTGACGACCCGGTCCATCTCATGCAGGTGCTCCGCGAGCGCCGCGGCGAAGGTGGACTTGCCGCTACCCGGGGGGCCGGCGATGAAGACACCGCGGGACTTCTCCTCGATGCGCTCGATGATGTTGTCAGGAAGGTCGTAGTCGGCCATCGTGGCCTTGAACACCGGACGGACGGCCGTGATCTCCAAGGCGTCGGCGAAGGGTGGCTGAGCGATGGTGGTGCGCATGGGACCGATCTGGCAGACCGTGCAACCGTGGCGCTCCAGTTCGATGAAGGAGTCGTAGTCCCGCTTGGCGTACTCGATGCATTCACGGGCGATGGCCCGCAGTTCGACGTGGCCGGTCGCCTTGGAGCCCTGTTCTTCGTACGTGACGCCGGCGGGAGTGCCACGCTTGACCATGGGTTTGCAGTCGGCTTTGAGGTGGACGCTCATCACGTCGTCGTCGAAGTAGTCCCAGATGGCGAGCTGCGTGAGGTCGCGGTTCTCCTCGATGACGGGGCGGATGTAGTGGTGGCGCAAGCCCTGGGCAGCAGCGGCGTACGCCTGCACGCGGTCGCTGGTGACGAAGAGCCCACCGTGGTCGTCTGCGACGTCGCGGATGCGGGCATCGATGGCGCCCGTGGCGGCCCGCTCGATGTCGTCGCTGGTGGGGCGGTCACCGGAGAACTGTACGGTGCATTCACCCAGTTCTGCCATGGTGTGCAGTTTCTGCAGTTCGTCAAGGCCGGCGAAGCCGGTCTCGAGGCCGCGGTTGGCCTGCGCTTCCAGCTCGGCCAATGCGGCGCGGGGGACCAGGACGACGGCCCCCGGGAATTCGCTCTTCACCAATTCGGTGATGCGGCCATCCACCAGAACAGACGTGTCGGGGACCAGGGTCTCGGTCACTGTGGCTGGAAAAGGGTCAGGGGTTCAAAGGGGCGCCGTAGTGGCTTCCACTGGAACCCGAGGCGCTCGCTCAGGCGGCTTGCTCGATGGGGGTCGGGCCCGGCGCCGTCGAGACCTGGCGCATGTTGGACCAGGTGATCGAGACCACGGCGATGACGATGAGCCCCGCGGCGACGAGCGTCCGGACCGTCAAGGGCTCGGCGAGGATCAACGCGCCGAGTGCCAATGCGACGACCGGGTTGACGAACGCATAGGTGGCCACCGCGGGGGCCGGGACGTTGCGTAGCAGCCAGATGTACGCGGTGAACGCGATGATGGAGCCAAAGATCGTCAAGTACGCCAGGGCGAGCCAACTGGCGGCGGGGACGTCTGCCCAGACGACGCGATCACCATGCAGGACGGCCATGAGCGCCAACGCGGCGCTGCCGCCGAGCATCTGCATGCCGGCGCGCATGCGCAGGCTCTCGATGCGGCTGCGCCTGGAGCGTAGTGACCCGTAGGCCCACGCGGCCGAGCCGCCTAGGATGATGGCGATGTACCACGGATCGACCTTGCCGTCGACCCAGCCGGCCCCCGCTTGGCTCAGCAACGCCACGCCCAGCAGGCCGGCGACGATGCCACCCATCACGACCGGCGTCGGGAGGCGCCGCTGGATGATGGCCTCGAAGACGACGACCCAGATTGGTACGGTGGCGACCATCAAGGCGGCGACGCCGCTGGGCATCTTGTCCTCGACGAAGGAGACGCCGCCGTTTCCGAAGCTGAGCATCAAGGTACCGACCACGAAGGCTTCCAGGATGTCGCGCCACGACGGCCATGCCGAGCCGCGGGCGACACCCCACCAGACCATGACGAGGGCCGCAGGCAAGAAGCGCAGGCTCGCCATCAAGAACGCAGGGATGCCTTCGATGGCGACCGCGATGGCGAGGTAGGTGCTGCCCCAGATCAAGTAGATCGCGGCGAAAGCGGCGAGGGTCAGCGCGCGGCTCAACAACGCCCTCGAGAACGTGGGGGTGGAAGAGCCCATGCCCTGGCCGGGCTCGTTTTCAGAAGGCGCCGATGATGGCGAACAGCGCGACCTCGACCGCGACGACGATGGCGAGCAAGAGCGCCATGCGGCCGCGGCGATATCCACGGACCACGCCCCCCGACTGCGACGCCGCCGCTCGGAGCACTCCGTGGCACAACCGGCCCCGGTCATTGG
>JBFIDG010000150.1:0-4782 GCA_041581335.1 Thermoplasmatota archaeon | reverse complement strand
GTCTGCTCAAAGAGGACGTGGTCTTTGTTGAGGGTGTGTTCGGTGCCTTCGACGTTGACGCCGATGGTGCCGCCGTTCTGGAACGTGGCGTGGGCGTGGTCGCCGTCGAGGGCGACGATGGCTTCCGCGATCTTGGGCGCGAGTTGCTTGAAGGCTGGCCCTAGGGCGCTGCGGTTGGGTTGCGGCACGTAGCTGCGGGCCTCCGTGGCGTCCGCGTGTGCGGCGAGGCTCTTGACGTTCAGTTCGTCGCGTAGGACTTCGCTGAGGCTGCCGACGTCGGTGGTGACGAAGACCTTCTCGAGCGGGTGCCTGACGGGGATGCCGATCTTGGAGCGCAGGGCGCGGCCGTTCTCGGCAAGAGCGCGCACGGTGGCCATGCGGGCCTCCAGTGCTTCGTCGCGGGCGCCAGGCTGCGGGTAGAATGCCAGGTGGACGCTGTCTTCGTCTTCGGGCAATTTGACGTGTTGCCAGATGTGTTCGACCATGAAGGGGGCGAACGGGGCGACGAGGCGGCTGACCGTGTGCAGGCTCCACCACAGGGTAGCATGGGCGCTTTGCTTGTCGGCGCTGTCGGCTTCTTGCCAGAAACGGTCGCGGCTGCGGCGCACCCACCAGTTGGACAGGTCGTTGACGACGAAGTCTTCGATGGCGCGGGTGGCCTTGTGGAGGTGGAAGCGGTTGCCTTCTTCGTTGGCCGTGGCGACGGCTGCATCCAGGCGGCTCAGGAGCCACTTGTCCAGGTCGGAGCTGGCGTTGTCGTGGAGCTCCGTGAGGATCTTCAGCGTCGGCTTCCAGCCATCCAGGTCGGCGTATTGTTTCCAGAACAGGAACGTGTTCCAGAGGGTGCCGAAGAACTTGCCGTAGGCGTCGCGGACGGCGTCGTCGTAGAAGCGCTTGTCCTGCCAGGGCGCGGTGGCGGAGAGGAGGTACCAGCGGGTGGCGTCGGCGCCGTGCGTAGAGAAGACCTGGTCGGGGCTGACGTAGTTCTTCTTCGACTTGGACATCTTCTGGCCGTCTTCGGCGAGGATGAGGCCGTTGACGACGCAGTTCTTGAACGGCGGGCCTTGGAAGTTGCCTGCCTTGGCGATGTCGTCGGTGGAGCCGAGCGCGGTGGCGATGGCGATGAGGGAGTAGAACCAGCCACGGGTCTGGTCGAGGCCTTCGGCGATGAAGTCGATGGGCCAGCGTTCGGCGAGCATCTGGTCGGCGTCGCCGTCGAATTGTGGGAACTGCGCGAACTGCGCGGCGCCGGAGTCGTACCAGACATCGATGACGTACGGCTCCCGCTGCATGGTGCCGCTGCAGCCGTCGGTGTTGCAAGCAAATCCGGTGTCGACGTGGGGGCGGTGCAGTTCGGGCACATCGATGCCCTTGGAGGCGAGGTCGTCTTTGCCGCCGGCGCACCATTGGCGATCACAAGTGTCACAGACCCAGACCGGGAGCGGCGTGCCCCAGTAGCGGCTGCGGCTGAAGGCCCAGTCCTTGACGTTGCGGAGCCAGTCCCCCATCCGACCTTCCTTGATGGTCTCGGGGACCCAGTTGATGGCGTCGTTGTTGGCGAGAAGTTTCTCGCGCAGGGTGCTCATGCGGATGAACCAGGAGTCCATCGCGTAGTACAGCAGAGGCGTGTCGGTGCGCCAGCAGTGCGGGTAGCTGTGCTCGTATGCCTCGATGCGGTACAGGGCGTCGATGCTGCGCAGGTGTGCGAAGATCGCTTCCTCGGTGCTGTCGTCCTTGACGAACATGCCGGCGACGGCTGGCACGGCGTCGATGAATTTGCCGTCGAGCCCGACGGTGTGTTGGGCGGGCAGGCCGATGGCCATGCCGAGTTGGTAGTCGTCTTCACCGTACATGACGGCGGTGTGGACGACGCCGGTGCCGTCTTCGGTGGTGACGAAGTCGGCGGCGACGATCTCCCATGCGAGCTTGGAGGGTTCGCCGTGGGGGCCGTTGGCCCGGTCGACGGCGCCCGGGAACAGGGGTTCGTACGGCTTGCCGACCAGATCGCTGCCTTTCATCTCGGCGATGACGTCGCCGTGGTCGCGCATGGTGTTCTTGAACAATGCCTTGGCAAGGATCAGCACCTCGCCGACCTTGGCATCGGTGTTGCCGGAGGCTTCCGTGATGCGGACCTTGACGTAGTCGATGTCTGGGCCGACGGCCAGCGCGACGTTGCCTGGCAGGGTCCACGGCGTCGTGGTCCAGCTGACGATGCGAGCCTGGTCGGGGTCGTCGATGACCTTGAACTTGACGAACACGGAGGTGTCGACGACGTCCTTGTAGCCCTGGGCCACTTCGTGGCTGGAGTAAGTGGTGCCGGTGACCGGCGAGTAGGGCACGACCTTGTGCGCCTTGGCGAGCAGGCCGGCGTCGAAGAGCTTCTTCAGGCTCCACCAGACCGATTCGATGTGGCGGTCGTCCATGGTGACGTAGGCCTGGTCGAAGTCGAGCCACATGCCGACGCGCTCGGTCATCTCTTCCCAGACGCCCTTGTAGCGGAACACGGATTCCTTGCACTTGGCCAGGAACGGCTCGACGCCGTAGGTCTCGATCTCCGAGACGTGTTCGATGCCGAGTTCTTTCTGGACCTCGATCTCGACGGGCAGGCCGTGGCAGTCCCAGCCGGCGTTGCGGGGGACCCACTTGCCTTGCATGGCATGGAAGCGGTTGACGGAGTCCTTCAGGGTCCGGGTCAGGACGTGCCCGGGGTGGGGCAGGCCGTTGGCCGTCGGGGGGCCTTCAAGGAAGATGAATTTGTGGTCGTCCGAGCGGCCGCTGTCTTCGTAGCGGGTGCGCCCGGCGGCGAGTTGCCGCTGGAAGACGTTGTCCTGGCGCCATCGCTGGATGACCTGCAGTTCCATCCTGTCTGGTTCGTACCTCTTCGGCACGGCCTGACTCATAGGCGCTGCCACGAGGGGGGCGGCAAAAAGGCTTCAGCCTACGCGCAGGACGCCGGAGACGGCGCGACCGGCGCATTTGTAGGCGTGGTCGCCGGCGGTATCGGCGAACCAACGGTAGGTCTGGCCGGCCGGGACGATGCCGTTGTTGAAGGTGGTCCCCCCGCCCTGGGAGCGCTTGGAGTCGAAGGCGCCGTCCTCGGCTTCGATATGGCAACCGGTCCCTTCGACGCGCCATTCGACGATGCCGTCCTTGGGCACCTTGGCCTTGGCGGGGTCGATGGTGGTGCTGATCGTGATGACGTAGACGCCGTCGACCTTCTCAGGCGTCTCGAACGTCGCACCGTCCGTCGCCTTGTCACCGCAGCCAGCGAGGGCCACGCTGATCAGAAGGAGGACCACAAGGACACGCATGCACCTTGACCCCTCAGGCGGGGTATGAGGTTTCTGGCTTAGACGACGCGGATGGTGCCGACCATGCCGCTGCCACGGTGGGGCGTGCAGAAGTAGCCGTATTCGCCGGGTTCGTCAAGCGTGAGTTCCCAGGATTCGCCGGCGTTCACCTGGGGGCTGCGGGCGAACGAGCCGTCGTCGCTGGCGACGTCGTGCCAGACACCGGCGGGGTTGCGGAAGATGATGGTGGCGCCGGCGGGCACTTCGGCCTTGGAGGGGCTGAACGTGAGGGCCGGGGTCATGGTGATGACGTACTTGCCGTCCTCCATCGGGGGCGTGACGAAGTCGGGGGTCTCCGTGCAGCCGGCGAAGGCGACCAAGAGCATGGGCAGAGCGGTCAACAAGAGCTTCATGGGCTGCGCGACGAAGGGGTGCTTGAAATGGGTTTGGAGAGGGGCAATCCTATGGCCTCAGCGTGGCTCGCAGCGGCGTGGCCGTCCTGATTCACGCTACTCTCAGCGAAGCGCTCTGCTCCCGGGTGATCTGACGTGGCCGTGCCGATCCATGACACTCTCAGCGAAGCGCTCTGCGCCGGGGGGATCTGACGTGGCCGTGCCCATCCATGACAACCACTTCCACTGCCGCCCGGACGGCTGGAAAGGCATGGACGCGGTCAAGGAGTTCCAGGCGGCCGGCGGCACCAGCATCGCCCACGTGCGTCTGCCCAGCTACCCGACGACGGTCGAGGCGTTCACCCAGACCTGCCGCGACCACATCGATTTCTCCAAGCGTATCCGGGACGAGACCGGCATCACGGTCTGGACCGCCATCGGCCCCTACCCGTTGGAGCCCATGAAGGTCGCAGAAGCCTCAGGGTGGGAAGCGGCCATGGACTTCGGCCGGGCCTGCTTCGATGCGTGCCGCCCGTTCTTCGAAGAAGGGCTTGCCCACTGCTTGGGTGAGGTGGGTCGCGCCCATTTCGATGTCGAGCCCGACGTGCAGGCCAGGAACAACGAGTTGTTGGCGTACGGCTTCGACGTCGCGAAAGACTGCGGCGTGCCGATCATGCTCCACACGGAGCACACTGAGCCCGATACCATGGCCGAGTTCGCTGGGATGGCTGACAAAGCAGGCCTCGCCAGGGACCGCGTCATCAAACACTACTGCGGTCCCCTCGTCGCCGAGGGTGAACATCATGGGCTGCTCCCCAGCGTCATCGCCGGCCGCAGCAACATCCGCAAAGCCATCGCCAAGGATCCCTCGGGGCGCTGGATGCTGGAGACCGATTACATCGACGAGCCCACCAGGCCCAACGTGGTGATGCCATGCGACACCGTCCCCAAGCGCGTCCTGGGTCTCATGCAGAATGGTGAGTTGAGCGACGCCGTGGCGCACCGCATCGGCGACGAGATCCCGCGCCGACTCTACGAGTGAAATAGCCACTTGGGGCGCCACTTGCGACCCTCAAGGATCCACTCGGCGTCCATGGCGC
>JBFIDG010000149.1:0-4792 GCA_041581335.1 Thermoplasmatota archaeon | reverse complement strand
GCGATGCCGACAAGGATGCTGACGGCGGTGAGCGGGATGCCGCGGATGCGTGGCAGCTTGACGCCGCCGACCTGCAGCGCGATGAGCAAGACGACGAGGCCCGCGACCTTGGGCAACACGACCAGGTGTTCGCCGAGCGCAGCGCCAAGGGCGGCCGCGGCGACGGTGACGATCATGCTGATGCCCGCATAGGCGGCGAGCTTGGGCCAGGCTTGGCGCACGAGGCGACCAGGGAACGCCTGCCATGCGGCGATCCAGGCACCGATGCCGGCGACGATGGTGAGACCGATGGCGACCGCGCCGAAGGGGTTGCCGAGGGCGCCTTGGGCCGCGAGGACCGGGATGGTCCCGTCGACGCTGGCCATGCAGGTCATGCCCAGTAGGCGGGAGGGGGCGTTGGCAGCACTGGCTTCACTGGGTCCGATCAAGCGCATAAGAAACACCTCGAACGGCAACCGCCGCAGAGTTGTCTATGCGCGCTTGCCGTTGCCCATCGTGGGCACAAAGGCGACGGCACGCAGTTTCATGCAGCACGGAACGTGCAGGTGCATGAAGGCAGCGTGGCCAGTCACGATCCTAAGGACGTGCACAGGGGGTACTTAGCAAGAGTGGTGAGGGGATGATGCCCGCTGCACAGAGACGGACAATCCGGGGGCGGTTCAGCGCTCGAGCATGGCGCGCAGGCCACGCCGATGTGGAAGATCCGCCTTGACCTCGACGCCGTCGGGGAAGCGGACGATGCGCCCCCACTCGACCTCGACCCGGCGGGGCCACGTGTGGGCCGGTTCGTCCTCGAGGAGATCTGGCGTGGGCGCCGGCATGCGAGCGGTGCCGACCCAGCTGAACTTGCCGGTGATGCCGCGTTGAGCCATGCCGCCTCCAATCCCTGCCATGAAGATCCCCAGGGGTGCCATCAGCCAGCCCCACGCCGTTGCCGAGAGCGACGAAACCACACCCCCGGCGAATATGAGACCGAGGAGGACCAGTAGGATGCCGAGCACTGCGTGGGGCACGCTGCGACGAGGACGGGCAGCATAGAGCTCGATGCGTTCGGGCCAGACGGCGAACACCGCCGAGGCCGCCCGATACCGGAAGCCGGGCATGACCTGCACGTCGGCGGGCCATTGGCCGGGAGGACGGTCGTTCACAGGTCGCCGGTGGGCGTGTATTCGCCCCAGACGTCCCGCATGACGCCGCAGATCTCGCCGATCGTCGCGTACGCCTTGACGGCATCGAGGATGAACGGCATCACGTTGTCCGCGCCCTTGGCCGCCGCGCGCAGGGATTCCAGGTGGGCCTTGACGACGTCGGTGTCGCGGCTTTGCCGCAGCGCCTTGAGCTTGGCGAGCTGTGCCGCTTCGGGGCCTTCGCCGATACGCTGGATGTCCGTGTCATCCTCTTCTTCCAGCACGTAGTCATTGACGCCGACGACGGTGCGTTCGTGCTCTTCGACCTCGCGCTGGAAGCGGAAGGCGGCGTCGTGGATCTGCCGCTGCACCCAGCCCTTCTCGATGGCACGCAGCATGCCACCCATGTCGTCGATCTTCTGGATGAGATCGAACGCCTCTTGCTCCAAGTCGTCCGTGAGCTTCTCGATGGCGTAGCTGCCCGCCACGGGATCCACCGTGCTGGTGGCGCCGGACTCGTTGGCGATGATCTGCTGCGTCCGGAGCGCGATGCGCGCCGCCTTCTCGGTGGGCAGCCCAAGCGCTTCATCCATGCCGTTGGTGTGCAACGACTGGGTGCCGCCGAGGACAGCTGCCATGGCCTGCAAGGCGACGCGGACGATGTTGTTCTCCGGTTGCTGCGCTGTGAGGGTGCTGCCGGCCACCTGGGTGTGGAAGCGCAGTTGCTTGGACTTGTCATCCTTGGCGTGGAAGCGGTCCGTCATGATGGTGTACCACATGCGGCGCGCCGCGCGGAACTTGGCGATCTCTTCGAGGAAGTCGTTGTGGCCGTTGAAGAAGAACGCCAGACGGGGCGCGAAGGTGTCAACGTCGAGGCCTTTGTCCACGGCGGCCTGCACGTAGGCGATGCCGTCTGCGAGCGTGAAGGCGAGTTCCTGCGCGGCTGTGCTGCCGGCTTCACGGATGTGGTAGCCGGAGATGCTGATCGTGTTCCAGCGGGGAACGTTCTCGGCGCAGTAGGCGAAGATGTCCGTGATGAGCCTCATGCTGGGCTCGGGCGGATAGATGTACGTGCCGCGGGCGACGTATTCCTTCAGGATGTCATTCTGGATGGTGCCCGAGATCTTGGCAGCGCTGACGCCTTGCTTCTCGGCGACGGCGATGTACATGCACAGCAGCACGGCGGCCGGGGCGTTGATTGTCATGCTGGTGGTGACCTTGTCCAACGGGATGCCGTCGAACAGGATCTCCATGTCCTGCAGGCTGTCGATGGCGACGCCCACCTTGCCCACTTCGCCGGCGGACATGTCGTCGTCGGAGTCCATGCCGATCTGCGTGGGCAGATCGAAGGCGACGGAGAGCCCCGTGCTGCCGGAATCGAGGAGCATCTTGTAACGCAGGTTCGACTCCTCGGGCGTGGAGAAGCCCGCGTACTGGCGCATCGTCCAGAACCGGCCACGATACATCGTGGGCTGGACGCCCCGCGTGAACGGGGCTTGGCCGGGGTAGCCGATGCGGTCGCTCGGACCGACGTCTTCGGCGGTGTAGAGGGGGTCGATCTCGCGGCCACTGAAGGCGGAGAATTCCTCTTGGCGCTCGGGGACACGGGCCTTGAACGGCTCGTAGGTCTCCTTCTCCCAGTCGGCCTTGCTGCGAGGCATCAGGTGCGGGAGTCGGCGGCGCTTGAAAAGTTCGGCTGCGCAGCGCGGATCTGCCAGGGCCACCCAGGCCGGCCCCGCAGGCGGGTAGAGCTCGGAGTCCTTGCCGCACCCGAGGTCATGGCTTTCCCCCGGTGCACAGGGGCCGCGAGAAAACCACCGAGGGTCCGCTCAGCGGCGGCGCAACAAGGCCCCTGCGACCGCCACGGCCAACAATGGCGCCAACACGCCCACGGGGCTGTCCTCGCCGCGTCCCTCTTCCTCGGGCGTCACCATCTCCGTCGACGTCACGGTGTGCGCTCCGTCGGCGCTGACGGTCCAGGTGACAAGACCGCCGGGGCCGATATCGGCGACCGGGGGCGAGAAACCGGTGTTGGTGATACTGACCGCGGCGGCCATCGGTCCGTCCGGGATGACCCGGACGCTGCCCGCGATCGCAGTGAAGCCATCGATGTAGCCGTGGGTGCGCACCTCATCGAACGTGCGTTCGTAGGTGTCGCCTTCCACCAGCGTGCCGCTGCCCCAGGCGGGCACATCATGGGCCGCACCCTCGTGCGCAGCAGCCAGTGGGACGAGCAGGAGCAGAAGGGCGATGCGCCACATGGACGAGGCCACCATAGGCCGGCTTTTTGACGTTGTCTTCGCGGCGGCCCTGCCGGCAAGGCGACTCGCCACCGACCGGCGCGTGGGCTCGCCCTCGTCCGGAGATGGGGACGGCGCACCCGTCGTCCGGGGCGGTGGCGCGGCCGGCGCGGGTCGAGCGCCTGCGGGACCGGCCCGGGAGGCCAAGCCCGCGAGCATCACCGCTCGCTGGCGGTGATGGGCGCAGACGGATCCTGCGCATTTTGCCTGACTTCCAGGCCCTAAATGGGGTCGGCCGGGCTCGAACCGGCGACATCCGCATCTTCAGTGCGGCACTCTCCCAACTGAGTTACGACCCCTTGGGGAAGCCGCCGACGATGGCTCCCTATTTAGACACCAACGGCCCGAGCCGGCGAGGGCAATGGTTGAAGGTGTGGCCGCCAGTGGCAGCGCGTGAACCGGGGGCCGGTACCGCTTCGTGACTACTACCGTGACGACGGCGTGCACGTTCCAGTGGTCTTGGCCGACTACGTCGGCGACGAGAAGAAGCGCGGGCCGGTCCGACGCTCGGCAGAGGCCCTGGTCCGCGCCAACAACAAGGTCACCCGCACCATCGGCGACGTCCCCCGCCAATGGGAGAAGGACGTCGACCACTTACGCGACCCCCTGGAACGGAAGTTGCTGTTCCGCGCCTTCGTCGACGACGCCCTGCTGACGGACGAGCGCCGCAAGAGCATGGTGAGCATCCTACTCTGGGGCTTCATGCTGGCGTGGGCCATGGCAGGCATCTTCGTCGCCATCGCCGCCCGCCCGGCGTTCCCGAGCTTCAAGGCGATCTACGAGCTGTTCTTCTACGGCGTCGCCACGAGCCTGTTCCTGCCACTGCCGTTCGAGACCTTGCTCACGACGGCCCGCGCTGAGCTGGGCGTGGGCTGGACGGTCCTCGTGGCCTCCATCTCGAAGGTCGTGGGCGCATGGTTGGTCCTGCTGATGGGCGACCGGGCCCATGCGGGGGTCGAGCAGTTGATCGGCCGATTCCCGCGACTCCAGCGTGGCTGGACCAAGGCGACAGCATTGGCGCAGCGCTACGGCTACGCCGCCGTCTTCGTGCTGTTCGCGTTCCCGTTCATGAGCGACACGGCGCCGCTGTTCCTGCTCGCCGTGATGCACATGCGCAAGAGCATCTTCCTGGCGGTGACGTTCGTCGCCATCGCGGTACGATGCTTGTTGTTCTTCTTCGTCGTCGACCTGCTTTGAGCCGACCAACGGCCGAGGCTATTCTTGGAACCGCTTCTTGCTGACGTTCCACAGGACCCAGCCGAGGCCGGCGAGCACCACGACGACCGCGATGAGGATGAAGATGTCAGAAGCCCCGACGACCTGGTCCGTGCCCGCGCAGATGGACTGGAGGGCGACCGAGGAGTC
>JBFIDG010000148.1:0-4936 GCA_041581335.1 Thermoplasmatota archaeon | reverse complement strand
CCGTCGAGGTTGCCATCACGTAGTTTGGCGATGACCTGCTCGAGGATGCGGCACGTCTGGATCATTTCTTGCCAGCGCAGTTGCAGGCGACCGTAGCAGTCGCTCTGCGTCGTGGTGGGCACTTCGAAGTTGAGGCGGTCGTAGACGCTGTAGGGCGCGACCTTGCGCAGGTCGTGCGCGACGCCGGTGGCGCGCAGCATCGGGCCGGTGACGCCCCAGTCGAGGGCCTGTTGGCGGGTCAGGGGACCGGTGCCGTTCAGGCGGGCGACGAGGATGTCGTTCTTCTTCAGCAGGCGCTCGTACTCCAGGACCTGGGCAGGCATGGCGGAGATGAACTCCTCCACGCGGTCCAGGTAAGTGGGGTCTTCGGGCAGGTCGTACTTGACGCCGCCAAAGCGCATGTAGTTGAACGTCAGGCGGGCACCGCAGAGTTCCTCGAGGAAGTTGAGGACCGTCTCGCGTTCGCGCAGGGCGTAGAAGATGGGCGTGATGGCGCCCAGATCCATGATGAACGTGCCCATCCACAGCAAGTGGCTGGCCAGGCGGCTCATCTCACTGGAGAAGACGCGCAGGTATTCGGCGCGCTCGGAGACCAGGTTCGCTTCGGGGCCACCGAGCAGCTTCTCGACGGCCAGGACGTAGCCGTGGTTGTTGAGCATGGCCGCGAGGTAGTCCATGCGGTCGGTGAGGGGGATGAACTTGACCCAGTTCATGTTCTCCGCGAGCTTCTCGGAGCCGCGGTGGAGGTAGCCGATGACGGGTTCGACGTCGTGGACGATCTCGCCATCGAGGGTCAGTTTGAGGCGCAGCACACCGTGGGTGGACGGGTGCTGGGGGCCCATGTTGAGCTTCATCAGGTGCTTGCTGCCGCCGATCGGGGTGATCGAGGCGCTGCCGTCGTAAGCGGGCGGCAGGCTGGCAAGGATGTCGGCGCGGTCCATGTTATTCGAGCCTCCTGTCGCTGGACGCGCAAGCGCGACCCGCTCCGGGCCCGCGGTTCGCGTTGCTCACCACGAGCCTTCCTCCTGGGTTTGGAGAGTGACGTCTTCGCCGTCGCGCATCGCCACGAACTGTTCCGCCTCGGCGTAGTCCTTGCGACCAGGGAAGCCGATCCAGTCTTCGGGCAGGAAGATGCGGCGCATGTCGGGGTGACCGTCGAAGCGGATGCCGTACAGGTCGAACATCTCGCGCTCGTGCCAGTTGGCGGCGGGCATGAGGTCGCAGAGGCTCTGCACCTCGGGCATCCATTCCTTGCCGGCCCCGTCGGGGCGGGCGAAGCGGACGCGGATGCACAGCTCGCCGAAGTCCGCGGGGACCTGGGCGAGTTTGACGAAGCTGTAGAAGACACCCATCTCGGTCTTGCTGTCGTAGGCGGACAGGCAGGACAGGAGCCGGTAGCCGAGTTTCTGGGCCACGGTGGCGGCCTGGAAGATGGCGTCGGGGCTGACCTCGGTGATCTGTTGGCCGTCGGCCAAGAGTTCGACGCCGAGGGCGTCTTCGCCGAGTTTCTGGGCCAGGACCGCGTGGTCGCCGGCGGGTTGCAGGGGGGCCGTTTCGCTCAGAAGCCCAACTCCAGGGTGTGGTTCTGGTCGCGGATCTTCTGTTGCAGTTTCTGCAGGCCGTCGAGGAGGGCCTCGGGGCGGGGCGGGCAGCCGGGGACGTAGACGTCGACAGGGATGATCTTGTCGACGCCCTTGACGACGTAGTAGGATTCCTGGTACGGGCCGCCGTTGATGGCGCAGGCGCCCATGGCGATGACGTACTTGGGGTCGGCCATCTGCTCGTACAGGTTCTTGATGCGGGGCGCCATCTTCTTGGTGACCGTGCCGGGCACAATCATGAGGTCGCATTGGCGGGGGCTGGCGCGCATGACTTCGCTGCCGAAGCGGCTCATGTCG
The DNA here is from genome assembly GCA_041581335.1 of Thermoplasmatota archaeon. Lineage (GTDB taxonomy): Archaea > Thermoplasmatota > E2 > JACPAO01 > JAHFTW01 > JBFGSX01. The sequence goes on along the minus strand of JBFIDG010000148.1, from coordinate 3,038 downwards.
TGGTTGGGGCTGGCGACGGTCGAGATCATCTCGATGGCGCAGCAGGCCAGGCCGAAGCCGAAGGGCCAGAGCGAATTGCTGCGGCCCCAGTTGATGGCCTTGGAGAGCACGGTCAGGACGAGGCCGTCCTTCTGCTCTTCCACGACGATGGGGATCTTCAGGGAGGCCGGATCGTCCGTGGCGGCGTCGTAGGCCTCGACTTCTGCGGGGGCGGCGGGTGCCGCTTGTTCTTCGCTCAAGCGATGGTCCTCCAGGTCAGGAGTTTCTTGCGCAGTTCATACGCATAGCCGACCAGGATGAGGCCGACGAAGACGGTGACGGCGATGATCGGACCCGCGGAGAGCTCCTTGAAACGGAGCGCGAACGGGATCAGGAACATCACTTCCACATCGAAGATGAGGAACGTCAGGATGTACATGTAATACTGGACATCGATGGGGCCACGGGCGCCGGGAGCTTGCTTCTCACCGCACTCGTAAGGCGTCAGTTTTGTGACGCTTGCACGCTTCGGCCCCATGAACTTGTTACCCAGTAGAGTAACGAAGACCAGGAGGAAAGCGACCACCCCGAGGATGGCCAGGGGAAGATATTCTAACGCCACGGACACCATATATAAACCCCAGGTCAAATTCGCCCAATCCTGGCCCCCTTATGAGTATTCCCATGGAGCAGGGGCGATGGCATCTTGTCCAAAGGAGGGCTCGGCCTCCTGTTGACCCTGCAAGAACGGCTCATGGAACGCACCCCGATGGCTTTCCGTGATTGGATGGAAGCGTGCCTCTACGACGAGGCGGACGGCTACTACACAAGGCGCCGCCAAGCCCCTCGCACGGGCCCCGGCGACGATGCGGACTTCGCCACGAGCCCGACCCTCCACCCGTTCTTCGCCGAGTGCGTCGCCGAGGAGATCCATGCAGCATACCAGGCCCTGGGTGAGCCCGAGGCGTTCATCGTCGTCGAGTACGGCGGCGGCTTGGGAGACCTCGCCCGGGACGCCTGCGCCCACCTCCAGGCGACCCATGGTTGGACGCCGACGTGGCAGCACGTGGAGATCAGCCCGGACCACCAAGCGGCCCAAGTGGATCCGAACGCCGGTATCGTCACGGCCAAGGAGGCCCCGAAGCGCTTCACGGGCATGGTCATCGCCCACGAGTTCCTGGACGCCTTGCCCGTGCACCTCATTGAACGTCGCATGGGCCACTGGGCCGAGATGATCGTCGGCACTGACGGCAGACTCATGACCGGCATGCCCAGCAAGGCCGGCAACGACGCCGCCCCCGCCGTCGATGCACCCGACGGCCACCGGGTCGTCGCCAACGCGGCCGCGAAGGCGTGGTTCAAGGACGTCGCTAAGCGCCTGCGTGAAGGCCGAATCCTCGTCGTCGATTACGGCGACGAAGGCCACCGGTTGTGGGGCCGCGACGCCGAGTGGGGTACCGTCCGCACCTTCAGCCAGCACAAGGACGGTGGCAGCCCCCTCGAAGACGCGGGGGAGAAGGACATCACCGCGAGCATCGACTTCACCCAGTGCCGCCAATGGGCCGCGGCCAACGGCATGACGGAGTCGTTCTACGAGACCCAAGAGGCGTTCCTGCTGCGCCACGGCGTCCTGGACGCCATCAATGCCGCAGACCGCTCGACCCAGGAAGGCGCCAGCCTCTACCTGCGCCTGCGGCAGTTGCTGTTGCCCACGGGCATGGGCCACGCGTTCAAGGTGGCGGCGTACGAGAAGGGTATGGGTTAAGACCAGGCCCCTGGTCGGCGCAGATTGCCTGGGCGGCCCAAGGTGGCCCGCAGGTGTTGCAAGCAACACGTGCTCGTCCTTCGAGCCGGTCGCGAGCGACCGCCTCGCAGGATTGGTCTAGTGGTATGACGTCGGCCTTCCAAGCCGCCTACACGGGTTCGAATCCCGTATCCTGCATTGAAGGGGAGGAGGAGCACCGCGACGACGGCTCCTTCAATGCCGAGCATGGAATGCTCGCATTCCATGCGAGTACATTGGAGATGAGGGCGCGGAGCGACCGACGACGGTTTCTCCAATGCCGAGCCTGGGCCGCCCGCGGCCCTGGCGAGCTTGTTTCAAAAGCTGAGCAAGGAGCGCCAGCGACGTCGGTCTCCTAACTGCCGAGCCGGCACGCGCGGCGGACCCGGCCCGAACCCACCAGACCTCACGCCCCCGGCGGTGCACGGATCGCCGGCCGGACCGCATCCTCGATGCTGGTCCGCCGCGCCTCATCCAGGCCGAGTCGCTGGGCCAGCGCCGCGAGCGCCTGCTCCTCGTAGGGCATGACGCGGCCGTCGCCGAGGACCGCTTCGAAGGCATCCCGATACACCTCGGCTCTGCGCGCCGCGCGGTATGCCTCCGTGTCTTCGACGTGCGGCAAGGCGCGTTGAGCAAGCCGCGCGCCGAGGCGTTCGATGGGGCGGAACGCCAGCGCGATGACGACCGCCGAGGCGATGCCGGCGATGAGGCCGGCTTGGGCCGTGAGGGCGGCTTCGATGACCTCGCTCACGACGACGAAGCCGACGACCATGAACGCGGCGAACACGCCCTTGGGGATGCCGCGTTTGAGTCTGATCTCGATGTCGAAGACCTGGGATCTCAGGATGGCGTAGACGATGAGGGCGACGAACAGAATGGCGGCGATCATGGGTGTGTTCACCAGCCAGCGATAGACCCGTTCATCGAATTCGCTGTGGAGATTGAAGAGCGCGACGTAGACCAGGGCGCCGCCGAAACCGAGGAGGATGCCTAGGTCGCGGCAGGCGAAGGCGGTGGCGACGAGCCGGTTGCGCTGGCGAGCTGCGCCTTCGGGGCAGCTGAGCCATGCGTGCATGCTGGCGACGAGACCGTAGATGCTTGTGATGAAGATGGCGAAGAAACCCAGCAAGTATACGCGCCCCACGGAGGCCATTTCGGCGTCGGTGGGAAGGTCTGCGCCGCTGCCCACATAGCCCAGGAACCAAGGCACGAAGGACAAGTCGAGGTCGTCGGCCGCGATGGCTTGCGGACCCAGAGCGATGGGGCCTAGGCGATG
>JBFIDG010000147.1:0-5098 GCA_041581335.1 Thermoplasmatota archaeon | reverse complement strand
TGGCCCGCCTGTGAAGGTCATCGGTGTCACGGGCATGCCCGGCAGTGGCAAGTCTGAAGCGATGCAGGTCGCCACGGCGCGCGGCTACCCCGTCGTCCGCATGGGCGACATGATCTGGGAAGAAGTGGACCGCCAAGGCCTCCCCCGCGATTCGGCCAACGTCGGCAAGGTCGCCAACGCCATGCGCGAGTCTGAAGGCCCCGATGTGTGGGCCCTGCGCACCATCGAACGGGTCCGCACCCTGGACGCCAACGACATCGTCCTGATCGACGGCGTCCGCAGCAACCACGAGGTCGAGGTGTTCCGCCGCGAACTGGGCGACGAATTCGTCCTGGTGGCCATCCACACCGACGCCCGCCATCGCTTCGACCGCCTGACCCGCCGCGCCCGCGACGACGACCCCACCGGATCCGACGCAGACACCGGCCACAAGGCCCGTGACGAGCGCGAGATGGCGTGGGGCATCGCCCGCACCATCGCCTTGGCGGACGAAATGATCGTCAACGACGAGACCCTGGACGTGTTCCGGGGCCGCGTCGGCGCCATGCTCGACGAACTGCTGGGCGCGAAGGCATAAGTCCCCGGACGCGGCTCCGGCCCTATGCGCCTCATCCCCGTCCTGCTGGTGCTCCTTGCAGGTTGTTCCCAGCCATCCCCCGCAGTAGCACCCGAAATGGAGCCCATCCTGGATGCCGACGAAGCCGTGGACTGGACCCGCCAGACCATCCTCGAGGGCGCCGTCCAATGGCACGACACGGGATCGCCACTGGACGCATACGCGCAGGTCGCGCAGGCCGTCGCCCACCCCTGTGTGTGGGACGGCGGCAACGAGGTGTACTTCACCAACCAGCCCCTGGGCATGGCACGGGTCCCGAACGGGACGAAGCATCTGGCCATCCAGCTGGATTGGGATGCGACCAGTTACCTACGGGACGCCTTGCGCGTGGCGCACCGCGCCCCGAGCGCGGACAGGTTCACGGAGACCGCGCCCTTTGGGGCCGGCGAGGAGATGCTGATCCGGGTCTGGCCTGCGGATTACGAGGACCCGGCGACCTCGTGGGGGGACGGCGTCTCCTTGTGGGCCTGCCTTGACACGGACACAGGCGACGGCCTGGTGCCGCCGTCGATCTTCCGCGGGGAATTGCGCTTCAAAGTGGAAGCCGTCGCCTAGGCCTTGCCGCCGGTCTCTTCCAGGGCTTTCTGGAGGCGCTCCTTGCGGGTCGCCATGAGCTCACGGATCTTGCGTTCCCTATCCGGGTCGTTGGCAAGGTCGCGGATGGCGCCCTTGTGGCTCTCCTCGGCGTCGTCGTGGGCGGTCGGCGGGTTCGGCGGCGTGGCCTTGGCCGGGGCGGCCTGGCCGTTCTTCTTGGCCGCGCCGTTCGTGGCCTTGATGGTCTTGACACCGCTGATGCCCTTGATGTGGAGGGCATCCTGCAGCTCTTCGACGACGTGCTGCTTGGTCTCGATCGGGCCGAACGCGCCGGAGGCCCACTTCTTGCGTAGCGCGTCCTGGGCCTGTTCGAAGGTGTTGGATTGGCCGTAGCGGTGGGCGACGCGCGCCTCGGCGTCCCATTTCCATAGCTCCACGCCGGCGGTGACCAGGAGACCGATGCTCATGGGGTCTGCATACTCTTGCTCGAAGATGACGCGCTTGATGCCGCAGTTGGCGATCATGCGGCTGCATTGGGTGCAGGGCTGCGTGGTGCAGTAGATGTCGCTGCCTTCGATGCTGACGCCGGTGGTGGCCGCTTGCAGGATGGCGTTCTGTTCCGCGTGCAGGCACGGGCAGACGTCTGCCATCATGCCGCTGGGTATCTTCAGTTCGTCCCGGATGCAACCCGTGTCACAGGGATGCGGGAAGCCACGGGGCGCCCCATTGTAGCCCGTCGTCAGGACCCGCTTGTCCTTGACGACGACGGCCCCGACCTGACGACGCGGACAAGTGCCGCGGCTCTTGACGAGGTGGGTCATGTCCACGAAGTATTGGTCGACGGTGGGGCGGTCGTCCATACCTGTGCCAGACGACCCGTGTGCATGAGGGTTGCCCTACGGTGCCGTATTATCAGGGGTCGTGGTGGCCGTCTTGTGCGCGTCGAAGTGCGGACCCCATTGCTGCCCACGGAGGACCTCGAAAAGGTCACCAAGGCGGTCACGCGCTTTTTAGAAGGCGCCGAGGCCACGGAGGCCGATGGACGTGTCACGGCGGTGGGTGACAGCCTGGAGATGCTGCGACAGCGTATCTGGGAACTGCGCATCATCGACACGTTCCGGGGCGCGCTGCTTGGGGGCTGCGAAGGCCGCCGGCTGCGCTTCATCACGAGCAAGCAGGCCGCCTTCGCGGGCAAGGTCTCCTTGCCAGCTGCCCCTCATCCTTTGGGCGATCTGGCCTGGACGGTCACCCTGGACGACGGAGACAAGTTCGCCGACGCGGAGGCCTTGGCTTGGTGGTTGTGTCCCGAGACCGCCGATGGCGAGATCGTTGGGCCGACTTAGCGCGCCCATTTGTGGTCGCAGCGGCGGCACACATACTGGTCGGTGAACATCAACAGGTCCACGTGGCTGCTGTCGCACTTGGGGCAGCGGAAATAGATGGGATGCGCGGCGCTCTTCTTGCGCACCTTCGTGTGCTTGGTGGCGCGCTTTCGGTGCTTCTGGCAACTGGCATTGACGCAGTAGAAGCGCTTGCCGTCGTCTGTCAAGTAACAACCAAGCCGCTCGCAGACGGGGGGCAGCTTGTCGCCGAAGTACTTGTCCACCGTCTGGCCGACCTTGGAGGTCTTCTTGGCCGGCTCCGGGTGGGCGCTCTTGATGGCCTCGCGCAGCTTGCGCTGCGCTTCTTCGAGTTGTTTGTCGACGTCGTCGACAGCCGCGAGTCCGAACAGGGACAGAAGCCGCATGGCTGGGAATGCCTGGGTGCGGGCCCCAGGCATCCACTTCATGCCAGCGGCACCTCGATGGTCATGAGGTCCTTGGCCACGATGACGTCAGGCACGATGGCCGCCGCCTCCACCCGGACCTCCTCCGGGTCCTTGTAGCGGGGGCTGATGTGGGTGAGCACGAGGTTCTTGGAGCCCGCTTTGACCGCGATGCCTGCCGCTTCGTCGGCGCACATGTGTTTGACCTCTCGGGCGCGGTCGCGCAGGTCTGCGGTGAAACTGGCCTCACAGATGAAGACGTCCGCGTCCTTGGCTGCCTCCATGACGCCCAGGCACGGCTGGGTGTCGCCGCTGTAGGCGACGCGGCGGCCCTTACGGGAGGGGCCGAGCACCTCGTCTGGAGAGATCTCTCTCCCGTCTGCGAGTGTCACGCTCATACCCTTCTGTAAGCGCCCGAACATAGGACCTTCGGGAATGCCCATGGCCAGCGCCTTGGGTTTATCAAAGCGCCCTGGCCGGTCTGGCTCCTGGAGCGCCAGGCAGACATTGGAGACGGAATGGTCCCCCTGGTAGACGTGCATGGCGTAGCCATCCTGCTCGATGACGTCGCCGGGAGCGATCTCCTGCACCGTGATCGGGAAGCCACGGGTCCAGCCGCCCATTTGTCTCCAAGCGTCGACCATCCGCTTCAAGCCTTTGGGGCCATAGATGGTGAGGGGGCGGTCGCGCTCGTTCAACGCCATGGTCTTGACGAGGCCGGGGACGCCGAAGCAGTGGTCGCCGTGGTAGTGGGTGAGCCAGATCTGACTGACCTGTTGGTAGCTCAGTTCACTGTGCTGAAGTTGGCGTTGGGTGCCCTCGCCGCAGTCGAAGAGGATGATCTCGCCGCCGCGCTTGAGGGCGATGCAGCTGAGCCCGCGCTGTGCCGTCGGCCAAGAGGCGCCGGTGCCCAGGAACGTGATGCTCATGTTCGCACCCATCAGGAGCGCTCGACCCCTTGGCGCCTTTTAACCGGCGCGAAGGCGCTGGTAGACCGCGTAATGGCGGGTCAGGCTGCGGTGCACGAACTCACTGTGGCGCTCCACCAATCGGAGCCCCCGCGGCTCCGGGTCGAGCAGTTCCGGCTGGGCGTGGCCGACCACCGCGTAGCCACCGGGGGGCAGCATGGTCTTGAACGCCTCGAGAGCACGGACGTAGAGCTCGGCGATGCCTTCGTCGTGGGTGCTGCTGGCGCCGCCGTAGGGTAGGTCGGTGACGATGCCTTGGATGCCCTCCACGAGGCCCGGAACGGCGCCGATGTCCGCCTGGAAGACGTCGGCGTCCAAGGGCTCCGGCGCAGCGTCTGTGAGCGTGGTGAGCGTCCCTTGGACCATCAAGGGGTCCAGGTCGCTGGCCAGGACATCGTAGCCCATGAGGGCAGCTTCCAGCACGATGCCGCCGGTGCCGCAGAACGGGTCGATGATGCGGCCCCCGGGCGGGACCCGGGCCAGGTGGACGAGGCTGCCGGCCCGGCGCGGATGCAGGCCCACAGGACTGAAATGTGCGCGCCGTTCGGTGACGCGGTCTTGGTGGCCTTCCCTGCGGGCGCCCATGAGGCGACCTGCGTGGATGCGGCCGTCTCCGAGCCAGGCGTAGATCGTGACGTCGGGCGCGGCGAGGTCGATGCTATGGCCTGCGTCGGCGAGCGCCGCCCCAAGCCGGCGTTCGGTGGCCACGCTCAGCGCGGTCTTGCCTTGGCCGTAGCGCTGGCTGACGACGGCGGCGGACCCGCGGCCGTCGGCCCGGCGGGCCACCAGCGCCGCGAGCTCTTGGATGCCGTCCTCCGTGCAAGGCGCATCGCCCCAGTGCTCACCCCAGCCCCAGGCTTGCACGTGGTGCTCAAGGCCCGCGGGCTCATCGACAAGGCGGACGCGCTCCGTCGGCGAAGCGACGACCGCGCCGCCATGGACCGCGAGCAGCGCCTGCAGTTCGGCATCCGGCAACGTGGCGTGGTCGCCTTGCAGGAGGATGCCGTACACAGGCGCTGCACGTGGCCTGGGTTTTCAGCGTTGGCGACGCAGGGCGATGGCGATGGCACCGAGCACCAGCAGCAGCGGCAGTCCGGGGACGTCGACACTGGGTGCCACTTCGGCGTTGCCGTCGCCGCTGCGCGTGCCGGTGTCCGGCGCGTCGCCGGCGGCCTGTTGTTGCCAGACGATGACGTCCTCTGCGAAGATCACGGC
>JBFIDG010000146.1:0-5136 GCA_041581335.1 Thermoplasmatota archaeon | reverse complement strand
GGTGCTGCGGGTGAAGCTGGGGTGGCCGATGCCGCCGCCTTTGCCTGCGACGCCGTTGCCGGCGCTGCCGAAGACCAAGTGACGGCGGGCGGCGTCTTCGAAGGCATCCGCGAGGCCGCTTTCCTGGGCGATGTCCGCTTGTTGTACGACGACGAGGGGCGACCAGCTGTTGCTCTGGGCATCGATCCAGGACTGCTGGCTGGCCCACGTCACAGCGGGGCCGTTGAAACCCTGCACCACCGCGATGCGGCACTCAGGGCACAGCGAGTAGCCATTGCCCGCAGCGCGGCTGGCGGTCATGGTGCCGTGGCCTGTGTCGAAGATGTCGTCGCCGTTGAACGTGATGCCACCCACGATCTTCGTGCCAGGGATCCAGTACATGGTCTCCGGCGCGACGCTGGCCCAGATCTCGGCGTCGGCTTCAAGCGCCGCGTCAAGGCTGGTGGCGTTCAACGTGATGTTGAGCGCCGGGGTATCAGCCGGGAAACCAGGCAGATACATCGACGGGTGCACGAAGGCAAGGCTGCTGTTGTCACGGAAATCCACGTGGTACGGATTGATGCCGGTATCGACGAGCGCCACGACGGCTTGAGGACCCCACGACGGGGCTTCGGGCTCGGTGGGGCCACCAGTGGTGGGAGCCACGTCGGCACAACCCGCGAGGGCAGACAGGATCAGCAAGGCCACAGGCCAGACACGCATGAGCATCCACTCCCCCGCTCCCTCTTAGCGCATGCGGTGGGTTGGGTGAGGTTGGTCAGTGCAGGAGACCGGATGCGCCGGCAAAGGATGCGAGCAAAGCGAGCAGCTTTGCCGGGAAGCGGGCAGACGGAGTCTGCCAGCGCCAGAATCCGGTCGACTGCACGACCGCAGGGAGTGCAGGAGACCGGATTCGAACCGGTGAACCACTAAGGACCCGATCTTAAGTCGGGCGCCGTTGGCCGCTTGGCTACTCCTGCGTTGGGTGGCCGGACCCTGGGATCCGACCTATGGTAAGAGGTAGGTCTCGAAGAAGGAGACGACGCCGAAGCCGAGCAGGATGAAGATGAGGACGGGTAGCGGGTAGCGGATGATGCCTTTGAAGATGTGGCTGAAGTCGCGGCCTTTGCCGAGGCCGACCTTCATCTCATCCAGTAGGTCGGGGCGGATCCAGCCGACGTAGAGGGTCAGCAGGAGGCCGCCGAGGAGCAGGAGGATGTTGCCGACGAGGGCGTCGGCGAAGCCGAGCCAGTCGAGGCTCATGGCGGCGGGTAGTCCGAGTAGGTAGACGGCGAGGCCGACGAGGAGTGCGGCGCGGGTGCGACCCCATTCGGGTTTGCGGTCGACGACGTAGCTGACGGGGACTTCGAGGAGGCTGATGGCGCTGCTGAGGGCGGCGAAGCTGAGCATGACGAAGAAGCCGATGGCGAGGACGAGGCCTAGGAGGCCGCCGATGGTGCCGAACGTCGTGGGGAGGATGATGAAGAGGCCGCCGACGCTGCTGTCGGTGTTGATCTGGGATTCGAGGCCGAGGCTGAACATGAGGGGGAACACCATCAGGCCGGCGATGATGGCGACGAGGGTGTCGCTGAAGCCGATGATGAGGCCGGTCTGTTGCAGGTTGTTGTCGCGGCTGAGGTAGCTCGAGTAGGTGAGCATGGTGCCGAGGCCGAGGCCGATGCTGAAGAACGTCTGGCCGGCCGCTTCGTTGAGGACGGGGCGGATGGAGGAGAAGCTCTGGTAATTGGTCCAGTCGGGCTTGAAGTAGAATTCGTAGCCGGCCCAGGCGCCGTTCTGGAAGGAGCCGTAGATGGCGAGGCCGATGATGAAGACGAAGAGGACGGGCATCATGATGAGGTTGGATTTCTCGATGCCTTTGCTGACGCCTCGGATGACGATGGTGGTGGTGATCGCCATGAACAGGAGGTGCCAGAAGATGGCCCATGGGCTGACGGCGAGGTCCATGAACCAGTTGCCGGCGGCGCCGGCGTCTCCGGTGAGGAAGCCGGGGAGGGTCTGGAAGAGGGGTTGCCAGATGCCGGTGAAGGCGTAGGCGACGGCCCAACCGGCGATGACGGAGTAGTAGGAGATGAGAATGACGGCGGTGGTCAGGAACAGCACGCCGATCCAGGAGTAGCTGCGGCCTTTGCGGTCGATCTCGAAGGCTTGGACGGCGTTGCGTTGGCGGGCGCGGCCGATGCTGAGTTCTGCCAGCAGGGCGGGGATGCCGATGAGGAAGAGGAAGATGATGTAGAGGCCGACGAAGATGGCGCCGCCGTTCTGGCTCACCAGGTATGGGAAGCGCCAAAGGTTGCCCAGGCCCACTGCGGAGCCGATGGCCGCCATGAGAAAACCGATACGGCTGTTGAAGGCACCACGACCCGCCATTGACCGGCCACCTTCGTGGTGTGGAAAAAGCGTTTGTCCTGCGTTCGCGGTCGAAACGGTTTAGTGGGGGACCCAAGTCGGCCGGCCTGTCCCCCACCTGGGAGATGGACTCCGGGCCTTCCGGAGTCGCCATACGCCGCAGTAGCTTAGTTGGTGGAGCTTCGGACTGTTAATCCGATGGTCGCCCGTTCGAGTCGGGTCTGCGGCGCCTTTCTTGCGTTCCTCGGAGCGTGAGTCCTGTCAAGCCGCGGCCATGAAGCTCTCGATGGCGGGGAACACTGGGCGCAGGGCGCCGAGTTGGTCGCGGTCGGCGAGCATGTCCCGCAGGAGGGAGGCCCCGGCGCGGGGATCCTGGCGGTAATCGTCCCACGTGGTGAGGGCGGCAGCAAGGACGTCGCATTCGTCTCCGGTGAGCCCGAGGGTGCGGTAGCGGCCGGCGGTGCCTTCGGCGTGGGCCATGAAGCGGTGGGTGACGCGGAGGCCGCGGGCACCAGGGGCGCGTTGCAGGATGCCGGCAAGGGCGAGGGCGGCGAGCAGGTTCTGGGCCATGGCTGAGAAAAAGGCCAGGGCGGTATTAGGCCGGGCGTACACAGATTGGTGAAACTACTGGGCTTCGGCTTTAAGCGCCAGAAGGGGTGGCCGGCCCGTGGAAAAGGCAGGCTGGCCCATGGACCGGGTCCGATCCGCTTTGACGGCCGCGCGCCAGCAAGACGCCACGTTCGGCAGTGGCAGCATCCTCGGCTCCATGTGCACGGCACCCCACCAGGCCGCTCAGGAGGCATACCACCTGTTCTTCGAGACAAACCTCGGAGACCCAGCCCACTTCCCGGGCACCGCCGCCCTCGAGCAGGAACTGCTGGCAGACCTCTCGACACTGGTCAACGGCCCGGGCCCCGAGGCGGCACGCTTCCTGACCGGCGGCACGGAAGCTAACCTGTTGGCGTGCTACATCGCCCGCGAGCAGACCGGCGCCCGCCGCATCCTCGCCCCCGACACCGCCCACTTCAGCTTCGAGAAGGCCGCCCGCATCCTCAAAATGGAACTGGTCCGCGTCCCGACCATCGACCACCGCGCCGATGTCAAGGCGACCGACGAAGCCATCGATGCCGGGGACGTGGCGCTGATGGTCGGCATCGCAGGCACCACCGAACTCGGGCTGGTCGACCCCATCGAGGACCTGGCCCGCCATGCCGTGCGCGCCGACGTCCCCATGCACGTGGATGCGGCGTTCGGTGGCTACGTGCTGCCGTTCCTCGATGACGCCCCCGGCTTCGACCTCTCGGTGCCCGGCGTCACCAGCATCGGCCTCGACCCCCACAAGATGGGCATGGCGGCCATCCCAGCAGGGGCCCTCGTCCTGAGCGACGCCGCAGCATGGGCGCAGATCGCGGTCGAGACCGGCTACGTCAGCACCGACACCCAATCGACGCTCATGGGCACCCGCCCCGGCGCCGCCGCGGCCGCCGCGTGGGCCACCCACCGCGCCATGGGCGAAGAGGGCTACCGCGCCACCGTGGCCCATTGCATGGAGCTGACACGCCACCTGGCGGCCGGTATCAGGTCCCGGGGCGGCGAACTGGTCGTCGAGCCAGAACTCAACGTCGTCACGTTCCGCGCCGGCGAGGCCCACGCCACCGCCAAGGCCCTGGCAGCCGCGGGGCACCGCGTCAACGTCGTGCCGCGCTTGGATGCGATGCGCATCGTCGTCAACCCCCACGTCACCAGGGCCGCCATCGATGGCTTCCTTGCGGCGTTCGAAGGCCTCAAGGCCATGCCCGAATAGCCGGGGCCCATGGACATCGACAGCTCCCTGCGCGAGGCCCTCGTGGTCGACCGCGGCGGCTACCCCTACATCATCCACCCATTGATGGACGGCGTGCCGCGCGTCGACCCGGGCCTCCTGTCGGCGTTCGCAGACTGGGCCGCAGAGCAGCCCGGCGTCAAGGACGCCACCGTCCTGCTCGCCCCCGAGGCCATGGGGGTCCCGCTCGCCGCGGCGATCTCCCTGAAGACCGGCATCCCGTACCTGGTCATCCGCAAGCGCAAGTACGAGCTGCCCGGCGAGACCATCGCGTACTGCGAGACCGGCTACAGCCAGTCCTGTCTGCACATCAACGGCCTCGAAGAAGGCGACCGCATCGCGTTGATCGACGACGTCATCAGCACCGGCGGCACCCTGGACGGCCTTCTCGCTGCGCTCAAGGAGATGGACCAAGAAGTCCTCGGCGTGTTCGCGTTCGTGGACAAGGGCAAGCGCCGCGCAGAACTCACCGCACGCCACGGTGTGCCCGTGCACGCGATGCGCAGCGTCGCCGTCAGTCACGAACACGTCGAGGTCAACCCGTGACCGAGTTTGCGCTCCAGACCCGCGGCCTGCGCAAAGTCTACGGCGAAGGCGATGCCCGCGTCGAAGCGCTACGAGGCATCGACCTGGACATCCACCGCGGCGACTTCGTCAGCATCATGGGCCCCAGCGGCAGCGGAAAATCCACGCTCCTGCACCTCATCGGGCTGCTGGATGCCCCCACGGCCGGCGGCGTCCGCGTCAACGGCCAAGATGCCAGCAAATTCACGCCCCGAGAGCGCACCTTGGCGCGCCGAGAATCCCTCGGTTTCGTCTTCCAGGCATTCCACCTCATCCCCCGCGCCAGCGCCATCCGCAACGTCATCCTGCCCATGGCGCTCGCCGGCATCCCCCGCGCTGAGCGTCGCCCCCGCGCCGAAGCGATCCTGCGTTCCGTCGGCCTCGGTGACCGGATGCGCAACACG
>JBFIDG010000145.1:0-5388 GCA_041581335.1 Thermoplasmatota archaeon | reverse complement strand
GTGGAAATGCTTGCGCACCCCGCACGGCGTTGGACCTGTTCAAGCACGGCGCAGGCCAGCCCCGACGGCGACCGCCGGGGCACCGGCCAGTCGACTATTGTTTGCCGAAGACGATGGGTTTGGCGCCTTGGCCGGGTAGGCGGATCTGGTCGAGGCCGGGGGGGACGCCGACGCTGGTGTAGCCGGCGTCGACGTAGAGGGTCTGGCCGGTGACGCCGCTGCCGAGGTCCGAGAGCAGGAAGAGTGCGGCTTTGGCGACGTCGTCTTGGCTGACGTTGCGCTTCAGGGGTGCGCTGTGCTTCATCCAGTCGAGGATGGTGTCGAAGCCGGGGACGCCGCTGGCGGCAAGGGTGCGGATGGGGCCGGCGCTGATCGTGTTGACGCGCAGGCCTTTCTCGCCACCCACGACCGCGAGTTCGCGGGTGAGTTGCTGGAGTGCGGCTTTGGCGGTGCCCATGACGCGGTAGCCGGGGACGGTGCGGTCGGCGCCGAGGTAGGTGAGGCTGACGATGCTGCCGCCCTTGGTCATGCGGGGCATGCCGTGGTGGGCGAGGCGCAGCAGGCTGTAGGCGCTGATGTCGAGGGCGGTGGCGAAGTCGGCGCTGGTGGTCTGGTCGATGGGTTTGCTGAGGGCTTCAGCGGGGGCGAAGGCGATGCAGTGGACGAGCATGTCGTACTCGCCTTTGGCTTCCTCGAAGAACTTCTTGACGGAGTCCTCGTTGGTGACGTCGCATTCGAACCAGCCTTCGATCCAAGGGGTCTCCTTGAAGAGCTGCATGACGCGGCTCAGGAAGCGCTTCTGGTAGCCCATGGTGCACTTGACGCCGTACTTGGCGAGTTCCTGGGCGATGCCCCAGGCGATGCTGCTGTCTGCGGCGACGCCGAAGATGAGGGCACGCTTTCCTTCGAGGTTGAAGGTCATGGCCGATGCCACTGGGTGCGCGACTTGAACGTTTCCAACGATGGTGGACAGGTTCGGGTCTCGACGGTCTCGGCGCTAGATCAGGGCGTCCGGCGCCGCTGGTCTAGTTGACCGGGAACCGCCCCGCAAGATTTGAGCCCCCTGCGTCGATCCATGGGCGATGAACCGTACCCTCATCGCCCTGACACTCGTCGTCCTCGTCGGACTGACCTTCGCCCCGGCTGCTGAGGCCAGGCCTTTGCCGGAGCCGACGTGCATGCAGGTCTACAACGAGTACGACTTCGGCGCGGTCCGCATCGTCAGCCCGAACAGCTGCACGGTGCATGTCTGGGTCCTCGGCTACCAGATCCGTTAGGCTAGTGCAGCCGTCTCATCCAACTCAATCCCTTCGCGCTCGCAGGTTCCTTCTCGTCATGGGCTGGCTTGTAGCCGGCCTTCACATCGAACGCCGACGGGCAGAGGGTCTGCAGTGGGCAGACGCCGCAGCGGGGGCGGCGGGCGACGCAGACGAGCCGCCCGTGGTCGATGATGCGGTGGGTGTAGATCGACCACTCCTCCGGCGGCAGCAGGCGCTCCAGTTCCTTGGCCATCTTGTCCGGGTCGTGCTGCTTGCTCAGGCGAAGCAAGGCGTTGATGCGGAGCATGTGGGTGTCGACGGTCACGCCGACGGGGAACGAGAACGCTGTGCCGAGGACCGCGGTGGCGGTCTTGCGCCCCACGCCTGGAAGCTGGACAAGCTCCTCGACGGTCGTCGGGATCTGGCCGCCGTATTGGCCGACCAGGACGCCGCTGAGGGCGACGATGTTGCGCGCCTTGTTCCGCCATAGTCCGATGCTGCTGATGATGCGGCCGACCTCGTCGACGTCCGACGACGCCAGGGAGGGGGCATCCGGGTAGCGCGCGAACAGTTCCGCCGTCACTTCGTTGACCTTGATGTCCGTGGTCTGGGCAGACAGCATAGTCGCGATGAGCAGCTGGAACGGTGACTCGTGGTCAAGGGCGCAGGTGCTGTGCGGGTACGCGGCACGCAGCGCGACCATGATCTCTTCGGCCCGCGCCTTGCGGGACTTCAACGATTCTCGTGGCAACGGTGTCCCCATAAGGGCCGGTCACAAGTAGGCGCCGGTGGGCGTTGGGGCCCGCTCCCTCATGACAAAGGGTCCATAGAGCAGGAACCTCACTATCCGGCGTGGCTTCTCCGGGGCTCCTTATCGTGATCGCCGTGACGTTGCTGGCGGGCGCGCTGATCGGCGCCAATGGCGTGGCCATCCTGCGTGGTCGGCGGGCGCCGTCGATGGCGCTCCAGGGTTTCGCCTGGGCGTGGTTCGCGCTCGGCTTCATGGTCATCACGGCCTCCGTTCAAGCCGCCTTGGGCCTGCTGCCCGAACCTTCGATCCCCGTCTATCGTACGATCTTGTGGCTGCGGGCCTTGGCGTCCGCCGTGGCGATCGGCGGCTTCGGCGCGTACATCCTGTACGTCTGGACCGGCAGCCTCAGGGTCTCGGCGATCGCCGTCGCCGTGGCCGTCGCTCATGCGTTCTGGTGGATGATGTTCGTGAACACCTACGACATCACCGCACTCACCGTCGGCCGTTGGGGGGTCCAACCGACCTACACGCCCGAGATCCACCTCCCTGGCGGGGCCGCCGGGGCGGTGGCGATCTTCTTCCTGCCCCTTGCCGAACTGGTCGTCGGTTACCTCGTGTTCTGGCCACGGGCCAGTGGGGGCGCGCAGCGGTTCCGGGTCCTGGCGGTCTCGCTCGCGATCATCCTTTTCATGGCAGGCCTGGGGGTCTTGGTCAACCCGAACTTCCCCCCGGACGACCCGATCCTCGCTGTCAATCTGGTCCTCGTCTTGATGTCTGGCTTGGTGGCGCGCTTGGCGTTCGCGCCGCCTGCCTGGGCCCGGCGCCAGTTCGGCCTGCAGCGCTACCCCGACTAGAGCCACTTGCGCCAGGCGGCGAGTGAGAACCCGATCGCGATGAACGCGATGATGCCGCCGACGACGGGCCAATAGCCCCATTGCGGGAAGCCCTGCTCGAAGTTCATGCCCCCGAGCCCGGCGACGAGGCCGGGGAACAACAGCAGGGCGGCGATGACCGTCAGGCGCTTCATGACCTGGTTCTGCTGGTTGGCCAGCGTGGCGTTCCATGTCTCCTGCGCGATGAGGGCCATCTCCTTGACGTGGTCGAGGCGCTCGGACAGGCGGACCATGTGGTCGCTGACGTCCCGGATGTAGATCCGCGTCTCGGGAAGGATGTGGGGGTGTTCGGCGCGCTCGAGGCTGAGCATGGCCTCTCGCATAGGAAGGCTCACTTTCCGTGTGCGGCTCACGACCCGTTTGATGTCGCGGACGGCGGCGAGGATCTGTTGGCTTGGCAACGAGCTGGCGGCTTCCTCGAGGTCTTCGATGTCGTCCTCGAGACCGTCCATGAAGGGGAACCAGCCGTCGACCAGGACGTCCAGCACGTGGTAGAGCAGGTTGCATGACGTGGACTTTCCTTCGGGGAGCCCGCGGGTCATGAGCCGGCGCTCGAACTCGTCCAGTTCGGGGACGCGCTCGGTGCTGGCCGTGACCAAGAAGTCGCTGCCCAAGAACAGGCCGACCTGTTGCCATTCCATCTCGGCGCCACGCCGCGGCACCCGGAGGATGATGAACGTCAGGTCCGGATAGTCTTCGACCTTGGGGCGCTGCCGGACATGGGTGACGTCTTCGATGGCCAAGGGGTGGAGGCCGAACGCTTCGCCCAGCTCTTCCAGGTCGTGGACCGGCGTCCCCGCCGCCCGGACCCACGTCAGGCGGTCGGTCTTGATCTGGTCAAGGACCTCCGGGACCTTGTCGATGTCCTGGGCGGTCCATTTGTCCGTCAAAGAGAGGACATGCACGACCTGAACACATCGATAGGAACATATCAACCACCCGGACCGCTCCGGAGGCAATCCTGAAGTACAAAGCGCCTTAGGACGGCCCATGGACATCGAGAACCTCGGCATCAAGCGCATCGAAAGCGTGGACTTCGTCGTCCACGACCTGGCGCGCAGCCGGTCGTTCTACGAAGAGAAGATGGATTACCGCGTCGTCGCCACCAGCAGCGACGACTACACGGCCGCCACCGGCGAAGAGACGATCCTGTTCCAGGCCGGCCGCGCGCGCGTCCAAGTGACGGCCCCTGTCGAGAAGAGCAGTCACGCCGCTCGTTTCCTGCGCAATCACCCTGATGGTGTGCGCCACGTCAATTTCCTGGTCGAGTCGGTCGACCACGCCTTCAAGACCCTCGACAGCCGCAACGCCAACATCATCGACGAACCCGTTGGTGATGCGACGCGCAAGAGCTTCACCATCGCCAGCCCCCTGGGCGACGTCGAATACGGTTTCGTCGAGAAGAAGGATGAAGAAGCGGTCGACAGCCGGCTGACGGCCCACGTGGGCGAAGAGAGCAACAAGCTCGCATTCACCCACATGGATCACATCACCAGCAACACCCGCGACCTCCACTCGCTGATCAACTGGTACAAGGACGTCCTTGGCTTCGAGCACTTCTGGGACATCCGCTTCCACACCCGGGACAGCAACCCCGAAGCGGTCGGTAGCGGCCTCAACAGCATCGTGGTCCGCGACCCCAAGAGCAACGTCAAGTTCGCCACCAACGAACCGCTGAGCCCCAACTTCTATGGCAGCCAGATCCAGAAGTTCGTCGACGACAACGGCGGCCCTGGCGTCCAACACATCGCCTTGAGCACCAGCCAGATCATGGACACCGTGCCGCAGATGACGCAGGCCGGCCTCAAGTTCCTGGACACCCCCGCCGCTTACTACGAGATGCTCCCTGAGCGCATGGCCGAACGCGCCGTCGAGAACCTGAAGGAAGACCTCAAGGACCTGCAGGACCGCAAGATCCTCGTCGACGGCATGGACAACCGCTACCTCCTGCAGATCTTCATGCAGGAAGCGAGCCTCCTCTACGACGAGGCCGCCGCTGGTCCGTTCTTCTACGAGGTCATCCAGCGCAAGGGTGCCCAGGGCTTTGGCGAAGGCAACTTCCGCGCCCTGTTCGAGAGCATCGAGCGCCAGCAGACCGGCGAGACCAGCCGCACGATGGAAGACCCCAAGCTCAACGATTGAGTCGTTGGGCCGGCGGCCCCAACCGTTAAGCGCCGTCCAGGTCGTCGCCCCGCATGGAAAAGGGCTGGCGGATCGCCATGGCTGTTGCTTCTCTCGGCCTGGCCGCGGCGGCGATCATCGCATTGTTCACGCCGCTGATCGTCACAGAGATCAGCTACGGTGCCTGGGGCCTCGAGTACAAGGGCTCTAGCGCCTTTGGCTTCAGCAACCCCGGTGGCGGGGCCCAATACGACGAATCGGCGTTCGATGATGACGCCGAGGGCCGATGGTTGCGCGCCGTGGCGCCGTTGCTGATCGGCACGGCCGTCGTCGGGCTGCTTGCAGGCCTGAGCGCACTGTTCCC
>JBFIDG010000144.1:0-5404 GCA_041581335.1 Thermoplasmatota archaeon | reverse complement strand
GCCGCCGGCGGATGCGCCCACGCCGACGACGACGGGGCCATTGCCGGAGTCCTTCGACGACTGCATGGGCTTCTTCTTGGCAGGGGTCCGGTCGGACCCATCCGGTGCCGGCGCTGCGGCCTTCTTGCTGCCTGAGGCGGTCTTGGCCTTGGCGGGCTTCGTGGCGGCTGCCTTGCTGGTCGCCTTGCCCGTCTTTTTCACAGCGGCGTCGCCCCCAGGGCCGTTGTTCGAAGCAGCGCCCTTGGCCGCCGCATCGGCCTTACCCGTGCGGGGGAGCGCTTTCTTTGCCGCCATCGGCGGAACAACCTCCTCGCATGATTATAACCCAGTGGTATGATAGCTGGCGTATTATGGTGTGGGGGCTGGTGGTCGAGGATGATGCGGCGGACGCCACGATGGTCTCGCGGGCCTTCGAGATCGTGGATGCGGACCTGGTGATCGAGGTCGCCCGGACGGCCGAACAAGGGCTCGGTCGTCTTGAAGCGGCGGTCGCCGAAGGCCATCGCCCCGCGTTCGCCTTGTTTGATACGCGGCTGCCCGGCATGTCCGGCCTTGACGCCTTGCACAACGTGCGGGCCCGCCGGGGCTTGCGGGACATCCCGGTCGCCATCTACACGGGTTCCACGTTGAAGGCCGACGCCGAGAGGGCCCGCGCCGCAGGCGCCGATCATTTCTTCGTCAAGCCCCTCGATTTTGATGAGCTGATCCGGCACTGCAAATGGATCCACGGCTCGTGGGTCCAGCTCCATCGCGCCAGGTGATGCTAATTGAGCCGTTTGGCCACCACGGCTGACAAGACGGCGCGGGCGATCCGGTCAGGCGACAGCTCTGCCTTGGGCAGAAAACGGTCTGCACCGGCCAGCGTCGAGGAGACCGCGTCGTCCACGGTGTCATGGCCTGTCACGGCGACAACAGGCACCAGGGGCGCGGCGTCCCGCATCTGTTCCATCGTCCCCGTGATGCTGACGCTGTCGGGCAATTCGAGGTCCAAGAGGATGACATCGAATGTGTGCTCCCTGAGCGACTCCAGCGCCAGGGCCAAGGTGCGAGCCGTCTTGACATCAAGGTCGTGGAATCCCGTGCGTGGCCCGTGCACTTCGAACCCGCGACGGAGATTGGCCGTCGTGATGGCTTGGAAGTCCAAGTCATCCTCGACCAGCAGCACGCGCAGAGGGGTCGCCATTGGAGATGTGCTGCGTCCCGTGCCCATGCTCCGGTATCTATCGTGTCTGCGGTTCAATGTGTCGGGCTGGTCGCCTGGCGTCGGCGTGATCTCGGGAGAGCGCCATGAACATGGTGCGCCACAGGGAGTCAAGCGTCAATCCGTCCTTGGCCAGGAACTCCGCATCGTAGATGCCGGCGGTCAGACCGATGGCTGCATCGCCTTCACCGCTGAGGATGACCAGTGGGCCCTGCGGCATCGCCCGGCGCAGTGCCTGCACCGTGTCGGGGCCCCTGCTGTCGGGGAGATTCAGGTCGGCCACCATGATGGCCGGGGGGGCGGCCGCGATGGCCTGTTTTGCCTCGGCCAAGGTCGTGGCGTGGCGCAGGTCGACACGCCAGGGCAGGACCGCATGAGAATCCGTTCCCTCGTGGTGGAAGTAGCTGCGGGCCGCTTGGACGAATGCTGGGTCGTCCTCCAGCCAGAGGACATCCAGCCGAGCGTGCGGCGCCCACTCTCCACTCATGCGGTCCCCTTTGAGGCGACATGACAAGACGTGTCTGCTCGGGGTGGACGCCCGAGAGGGCTCGGGCCCGAGGGCATGCGCCTCTGGCGACGGGCTTGATTCCGGGCCCACGGGCGACGCGCACAGGGCAACGAGCGCTAGCCCCTGACTAACTCACCACGAAGGTCCCACTGGCCACGGGCCTGGCGCCACCCGGCATGACCCCGGGATTGCTGATCCTCCGACCGCCCGGGAACTAAGCTGATCGCGCCCGGCTGGTGGCCCGCGGCACCGGGGCTGCGGACCGCGCGGCCTGCCGGCCAAGCGCCAACGCCATGGTCCGCCACAGGGATTCGCGGGTCAGGTGTTCCTTGTGGAGGAATTCAGCGTCGTAGATCGCCGCAGTGAACCCCACTTCGACCTCCTGGGCGGCGCTCAGCACCACGATGGCCCCTTCGGGCATGGCCCTTCGGAGCGCCCCCAAGACCTCGTGCCCGTGACCATCGGGTACGTGCAGGCTCGTGATGATGATGTCTGGGACTGCGCCGGCCAAGGCGGCCTCCGCCTCCTGTAGCGTCGTCACATGGTGGATCCGGGCGTGCCAGGGCAGCGCGTCGTGGGCTGCGGTGCCTTCGTGCCGGAACAGGTCCCTCGTGGCATCGACGAAGGTGCGTTCATCTTCGAGCCAAAGGACCTCTAGGGTCTGTTGGCGCCTCATTCGCGATCACATCACGGTGTATCTTACACGTGCATGAAAACGGCCTCGCATCCAGGACTGCCGGCGCGCGGGACTTGCGCAGGACTTAAGCTTCCCTCACCGCGACCCACAGGTCGTTGACGTTGGTGCCGGTGACGCCGGTCTTGAACGTCCGCCGTAGGCCAGAAAGGTATCCGTAGGCATCGAAGGCGGCCAGGGCGGTCTCGGCGCGGCCGCTCCAATCGGCGCCGCTGACCTCGGCTCCGGCCTCCTTGGTGCTGCCATCGACGCCATCCGTGCCGGCCGCCAAGAAGCGCCACCCTGGGCGGGTGCGCAGATGCTTGGCAGCGAGCAACGCAGCATGGTGGCAACGTCCGCCTGGTGGGGCGTCGGTCGGCAGGGTCACGGTCGGCTCGCCACCAGCGAGCAATGCGCGCGCGTCGTCTGGTAGCGCGTCCAGCATCTCGATGAAGGCGTCCACCTCGACGGCGACGTCGCGGCTCAAACGGCCCGGCATCCGGTATGCACCGGGCAGGAATGCGCCGGCTGCTCCGATGGCGGTCTCCACGTCGGCCACCGAGAAGTGCTCCGTGGCACCGTCGGCGCAGGGTCCGCTCCCGACGGTCAGTGGGTCGGGGGCATCCTGCAATACCCAGACCCGCACGTGGGGCGTGCGTGCCTTGATGGCGGTGGCCAGGTGGCCGCCCTTGATCTGGCTGCGCGCTGCGCGCATCTGGTTGATCTCTTCGATGGGTCGTCCCGATGCCAGCTCGGCCTGCCATGCCTTCAGGTCAGGCAACGGCGATTCGATGCAGGCGCTGGCACCCCCTGAGAGCAGCACCAGTACGTGCGCATCCGCGGGCAGGCGCTGGATCCAGGCCAGCACCGCTTCGGCGGCTCGCACGGAGCCTTCGTCTGGGACCGGGTGGCCCCCGGGGTACCATTGGAAGCCGTCCCATTGCGGGAATGGCATGCCGCGGGGGGCTGCACCGATGCCCAGAAACGGCACGCTCGCCTCCACCAGACCCCAGACCATGCGTGGAGCTGCCTTGCCAAGGGCGATGACGTGCAATGGCTTGGGGTGGTCGCGGTCGCCGAACCAGTCGTCCAACCGGCCGGTCCGGATCGCGGCTTTGACGAGGCGGGTGGGGTCCACGGCGGCGACGCCGGCCAGGAACGCTTCTTGGGCGAGGCTCATTCGATGCGGACCTCCTGCCAGCCGACGCGACCCGCTTGCACGTGGTCGCGGACCTGGCGTTGGACCGCACTGAGGCGGCTGCTGGCTGACTTGATCTCGACGAGGATGATGCCTTCGTCCGTGAACTGGATGCCGTCGATGGGGTCGCCGAGGAACTTGAAGCGCTTCGGGTCCCACGGCCAGGACGCCATGAACGGCGCGAACTGCTCCGTGATCTGGCCGTAACGCGTCGATTGGCTGCGCTTGGCGGTGTCCAGCTCGCGCAGGGCCCGCGTCGCCGTGCGCAGGCGCCTGAGCGCCGCCCAGGTCGTCAAGAGCAGGATGATCGAGGCGATGGCCAGTGCTACGGCGACGACCGCCAGGGGCTCCACGCGTCGCGATGGCGGCATGCCTCTTCAAACGCCCGGCACGCGACCCGAGCGTGTGGGCCTCCGGCGGCGCCGGCCACGCGGCCAGCCGCGCGTCCCCCGGCCTCTCGCGGGACTTATCAAGCCCCCTGGGGTGGCACGCTTCGTGGACCTGAGCCCGAGCCCAGAGCACGAGATGATCCGGAACATGGTGCGCGAGTTCGCCGACTCTCGCGTCGCGCCCATGGCGGAGAAGATCGACCGCGAGCACTACTTCCCCTCCGAGATCATCTCGGAGATGGGTGGCCTCGGCTTGATGGGCATGAACTTCCCCGAAGACAAGGGCGGCGCCGGCACCGACATGGTGTCCTACTGCATCGCCATCGAGGAACTCAGTCGCGCCTGCGCCTCCACGGGGGTCATCGCCAGCGTCAACAACAGCCTCAGCGGCTGGCCGCTCTATACGTTCGGCAACGACGACCAGCACGAACGCTACCTGACCGACATGCTGCAAGGCAAGCGCATCGGCGCCTACGGCCTCACCGAGCCCAACGCCGGCAGCGACGTCGTCAGCATGGCCACCACGGCCACGAAGGACGGCAGCGACTACGTCCTCAACGGCCAGAAACTATTCATCACCAACGCCGGCCCGGCCGAGACGTACATCGTCTTCGCGCAGACCGACAAGGAAGCCAAGCACAAGGGCCAGTCGGCGTTCATCGTCGAGAAGGGCATGGATGGCTTCGAGATCGGCAAGACCGAAGACAAGCTCGGCATCCGCGGCGCCCCGTGCTGCCCGCTGTTCTTCGAGAACGTCCACGTCCCTGAAGAGAACCGGCTCGGCGCCGAAGGGATGGGCTTCAAGATCGCCATGCAGACACTGGACGGTGGCCGCCTCGGCATCGCCAGCCAGGCCCTCGGCATCGCCCAGGCCGCTTTCGATGCCAGCAAGGCCTACGCCCTTGAACGCAAGCAGTTCGGCAAGCCCATCGGCGCGAACCAGGCGATCCAATGGAAGCTCGCGGACATGGCCGTCAAGATCGACGCCAGCCGCCTCTTGATCCACCGCGCGGCGACCATGAAGGACGCCAAGGTGGACTACTCCATGCAGGCGAGCATGGCCAAGGTCTACGCCAGTGAGACCGCCATGTGGGCCGCCACGGAAGCCATCCAGATCCACGGCGGCAACGGCTACACCAAGGACTACCCAGTCGAGCGCAACTTCCGCGACGCCAAGATCACTGAGATCTACGAAGGCACCAGCGAGATTCAGCGCTTGGTCATCGCCCGCAACCTGATGCGCTGAACCTCATCGGTTCCACGCCATCTTCATGTACACGTCCCCAGCGCGTAGCTCGTCCAGCATCTGGTCCAGGCGCTTCTGCTTGGTCTCTGGGCGTTTGGCCTGATTGATCCACATCAGGTAGTCGTTGCGTTGGTAGGGTGGCCGTGCGTCGTACGCTGCCTGCAAGCCTGTCTTGTCGAGCGCCACGCG
>JBFIDG010000143.1:0-5404 GCA_041581335.1 Thermoplasmatota archaeon | reverse complement strand
CACGTCCTCGTCGTCGCCCCCGCCACGGGCCCCCACCACTGCACCAAGCAAGACGCCCCCATCGACGACCTGCGCGAAGCCATGGCGCGCCGGGAAAGCCTGCGCTTCAAGTTGGCCACGCAGAAGGTGCCCATGCTGACGCTGCAGCCCAACGGCGAAGACGCCGTCATCCGGGAGGTGTCCCGATTCGCGGTCTGACGCTGCTTGGACCCTTGGCCTGCGTCGTCGCTTGGCTTGGCGGCAGCCACGCCTTGGCCGGCCTGGCGGGCATCCTGCTCTACACTCCCACGATCCTTTCCTTCGGGCCCCGGGGACTGCGCATCCTGCTCGTCATCCTGGCACCGGTGCTGCTGTTCGCCACCGCCGACATCCCGGGCCTCTGGGACCTGCGGACCCCCATCATCCTCGTGGCGTCGCTGCTGGCCTGGGTGCCGTTCATGGTCGAACTGGGCGGCCGGGTGCCGACGCGGCTCTGGACATTGCCCATTGTGCTCGCCGTCGCGGTCATCGCCGTCAGTGGCCCATGGGCATTGTCCATCCAGATCAGCGACATCGCCCCCCGGGCCCAGGTCCTCGTGATCGGCGCCATCGCGTTGCTGGTGCACACCGTCGCCCGAGACGTGCGCTGAGCCGGGCTTGAGCCGACGAAGGCGACATACCTCGTGGCCCGAGGCATGGCCCTGGCGGCGACCAGTCGGAAGATCGCCGGCCGCAACGTGTTCGGCCCGGCGCTTGGACCGTGGCAGCCGGCGCAGGCCCGCGCGGCGGCACCCTCATTCCTAGGACCCCGAAGCCTGCGCCGAGGGCGGCCAGCGTCGGAGGTCCGGTCCCACATGAAGCGCGGCGGGCCCTAGGCGAGCAGGCGGGAATCACATTCGCGGCCCGCCAGCGGACCTTAGCAAGACCCGGTGGCGTGGAGCGCAGCTGGAGGCGGACGGGCATCGTGGCCGTAGCGCTCGGCCGCAGCGGGACCGCCTAGACTGCGAGCCTAGGAGAAGCGCCGTTCGCGCTTCTTCGGGGCTTCGGCTGCGGCCTCACCCGGCACTTCGAGGGTCTTGCGCTCGAGGCGGTAGTTGGCCATCCATTCCCAGAAGAACACCGCGAAGACCGCCAACATGAGACCGAGCACGACGCTCAGCGCGATGTTCAGCACGACGTTGGGGCTCACGGGGCCCTCGGGCGTGTTGGCCGTGTCGAGGACGAGCCAGTAGTTCATCTGCTTGGCCTTGACCTCGGCGCGGCCCTGGGCCTCTTGCTCGTTGGAGCCATCGTAGTATTGGTCGAAGGCCTCCTGTTGGACGATGGCCTCCAGGTCGGGGCGCAGCACGTCGAGGGTGCGGATGAACCCATCAGCCACGCTCTTGGCCAGGAGCGGATCCGTCATGCGGACCGTCACGGAAAGGAGGCGCGCCTGCTTGTCGTCTCGGGTGAACTGCGAGACCTCTGTGGCCTCTGCCAAGGCTTTACCGGCCGCTTCCCGCGTGGGGGGTTCGCCGATCCAGTTCTGGGCATTGGCGTTCCAGCGCTCCGGAAACAGCTTCGAGACGAGGGGGTCCCCCATGTCAAGGGCCACCAGTTCGGCGGCGTGACGGCTGTCGAGCCAGTTCTGGATGATGTCGCCGTGCTCGAGGGGCACGATGGTGGTCTTGGACTCGTATTCAGGCGTGGTGAACGCCGTGAAGGCGACGCCGGCGAGGAGGACGAGGATGAACACGCTGCCGAGGACGAGCTTTCTGCGGCCCAGGGTGCCGACGATGTCGGCCAGCGTGATTTCCTTGTAGTCCTCGTCCACGATAGGTTCGACCTGAGCTTAGGCAAAAAGAGTTGCCGCTTACGATGGCCTCCCAGTGGGGGACGGAGGCTTCACGCGGGCGCCCTCGCAGAGACGGACCCGACCCATGATGGCCCGTGCGCGGAGCGGCCTGGGGGTCGTTCAGCTGCGCTTCTTCGTCGCTTTCTTGCCCTTGCCCTTGGGAACGGTCTGCAAGAGCGGCGGGATGGCCGCGGCGAACGCCGCCAGACTCAGCGCCAGGCCGACGCCTTCGTGGAAGGCGCTCTGGATGAGGCTCGGCCCGCGGACCTCCGTGATGGCGACCAGCAGGACGATGCGTTCGATGTTGAACAGCATCGTGCCACCGACGGCGATGGCCATGGCCATCATGGCGTATTTTCGCGGTGTGTTGAGGTGGCTCGCGGCCATGCCCACCAGCAGCACACTGGCCAGGATGCCGGACAGGCCCGTGCACAGCGGCTCGACGGCGTAACTGTAGCTTGGCCCCGTGAGGAGGAAGCTGTCACGGACCACGGGCAGGCCGAGCATGTTGAGGGCGCCTTCGCTGAGGACCGCCACCGACTTCTGGCTCCACAGCAGGATGGTGTCCATGCCGGGGGGCGGGACCGTGATGGCCAGGAGCGCCGTCGGCACCCATGCCTTGCGATAGGTGCCTGCTTCGAGGGTATGCAGGGCAAGCGCCGCGGCGACGCCCCATAAGGAGAGCATGACGTCACGGAACACCCAGCCGGCGACCACGAAGAAGATCATGACCGCCATGGCGCCGTAACGCCAGCGCTCAGGGGCCGGCGTGCGGTCCTTCTGGCGCAGAATCGCCCAGAAGGCCCACGGCGCGACGAGGAGGCCGACGCTGTAGAATTCGTCTCCCCACCAGAAGGGCAACAGACGCGGGGCCGCGGCAAGCGACGCCACGGCGATCATCCAGTGCGTGGGCTTGATGTTGTCCCACCAGCGCTTCTGGCGGGGCTGGACGGCCTTGCTCGGCGCGGAAGGGTCGGTGAGGCGGCACGCGTAGGAGCCGGTGTCGCCGACGTGGTCGATGACGATGCCTTCGGGCACGATGCTGTAAGCGACCTTGATGCCCTCGTAGTTGAGGACGCGGTGATTGGAACGGTCCGGAAAGCCTTCTGCGTAGACGCTGGCCGGCACACCTGGGCAGGCGTAGGGATCCGCGAGCTTGCGAAGGATGGATTCCTTGCGACCCGTCGCCTGGAGGGCTTCGGCCTCGCCGGGTGCTGCGATGATCACGCCAGACGCACCCATTCCGCTTCGACGAGTCTGGCAGGGGTGTATTCGACGCCGGCCTCCGATTGGTGGACGCGGCCGTAATAGGCCAAGACCTTGAGGCAGTCCTTGACGCTCTGGTGGCGGGGGCTCTTGGAGTCCATGCGGCGCTTGATCTCCGCCAAGGAGAGCGGCGTCTCGCCCGCGGCTGCTGCGGTCGAGACGATGGTCTCGATTTCCAGCAATTTGTCGAGTCCTGGGACTGGACGTTGGATCTCCGGCACACCCACGATTGCCCCAAGACCCCAGGTGCATATATGGCCTCTTGTGTCTGAGACTTGTCCCCCCACAGGAGGCAGCGACCCCCGATGCAAACAACGGCGCGGGTCATGAAAGGCAGACGAGAGGCATCTCCGGTCGAGACAGCCTCGCCTGTCGCGCGTACGCCGCCGCCGGCCGGATCCCCGGCGGCGCGTCCGGCTCCGCCCGGGACCGGGATTCGCCCGCCAGCGTCATTCGGGCTGGTGCGTGGCGACCGAAGGGGCAACGATGCCCAAGCCATGGTCCGCGTGATGCGGGCCCCGCCAGGACCCGAAGCACCCGGAAAACGGACCACTACTTGCAGGTGCAAATATGCACCTTCAGCTCCTTTTTCTCCTAGTGCAACAGGGATACGTATGTCAAATCCGCGCCACGGATCGCTTCATCTACCCTCCCGAGTTTGGATGCGCGAGAACCATGGCCTCCAAGCTCCTCACCCTCGCAGTGCTCAGCGCGTTGCTGCTGTTTGCCGCAGCATCGAGCGTATCGGCGCAGTACACCACCCCCAATCCAACCCCGAAGGAGCTGGATGGTGTCAATCCACTTGACCCGACACACCTCAACACGGTGCAGGTGCTGCCAAAGACCCTCGCGGGGTTCGGTCTACAAGAGTCATCTAGCCAATTCGTCGCATTGACCAGTCACCAGGAACCCAGCGTAGGACCCCACATCTACGGCATCGGGGCATGGAACGTCGTACCGGCTCTAGATTGCCAGACGACGGGCGCCACGTGGCAAGTGGGTTTCGCCCGCAACAGCGACGGCGACGGCTGGACAATGCTTTCCACCCCGGCCTCCGTCGTAGCTGCGGAGCAGACGGGCGGACAATGCGTCTTCACACCTGCCAGCCACGCATTCTCGCGGATCACGATGCCCGCGGGCAACATCCTTCTGGTGAAGATCACCACGAGCGAAGGCCAAACCATCACCAGCCCCACAGGCGGCCAACTCTTGTCCGCCGCCGCCGGCCACGGGTTCCCCACCCCCAACTTCGGCACCTTGGCTCTCCTGAGTTCGGGTCTCGCCCTGTTGGCCATCGTCCAGGTCCGCCGCAAGGCTTGATCCACTTCCCATTAGCCCCTAGACGCCTTCATACAAGCCAAGAACCGCTGCATCCTCCGTCCGCCCAGAGTCTATTTGCATCGCAGGCCTCGTTGTGTTCACCGAGGCGGCGTTGCCTCAAGTTCCACCACGTCGCATGAAGCATCGATGAGCGTTCGTTGCAATCGGACCACGGCAGAAGCACCCATTTTGGCCAGGTGCAAATATGCACCCACCCCCTGAAAACAAGGGGTTTCCCTGTTATGGGGGGCCATATCCACGCCACGGGTCCACCTAAGTAACCCCCGTGTTTCTGTCGCCTTAGGTTCGTATGTCCAACAAGGCTACCACCATGACGCTTGCCCTGTGCACTGCACTGATCTTCGCCGCAGTCGCTGCCCCTACGGTCAGTGCGACCGGCGGCGGTGTGCACTTCTACTTGAACAGTGACAATACGTTCTCGGACCCCGCCGACGGGAACGGCGGCTCTGTTGCCATCGGCGCGAATGTTGCGTTCCTCGGCCCCGAGGCCCTCGTCGACGTGACGTTCACCACGGCAGATGCATTCACCGCCACCATTGTGTTGGACGCCAACGCCCGTAACGCCCTGGGCGAGGGTGGATCTGTGACCGTCGAGCTCGGCAACCACGACCTGACCACCTGCACCGGCAGCAGCAGTCCTGCTACCCTTACCAGCGCAGATGGCATGACCTGGACCGGCGCAGTTAGCCCCGGCACAGACATCGTCCTCACCGGGCAGAGCAGCCAAGGCCTCTGCGTCCTTGTGACGGTCGAGAACGCCGACGAGACCCTTGTCATTCCGGGTGGCAGCGCCAACAACATCGACACTAACGCGGCCAGCTTCCTCGAGACTCCCTCCGCAAGCCCCGGCTACCCTACCCCTAGCGTCGCCACCATCGTCCTGCTGAGCCTCGGCGCCCTCATGGTCGCCGGCGTCGTCTACGTCCGCAAGAACGCTTAGACCCCTAGCGGGTCCCTCTTCCCTTCCTTCTCCCCCCACCAACT
>JBFIDG010000142.1:0-5410 GCA_041581335.1 Thermoplasmatota archaeon | reverse complement strand
GTTGGTCGTTGAGACCTGGGCGCCCGCGATGTCGCCGAGGCTTTCCCAGGCACCCGCCACTTTTGCCTCGAGGCGCAAGTAGCGCGGCCCGGTCGCGACCGGCGTGCCGTCCGGGCCGTTGAGCGGATGCGTGGCGCTGACGCGGAACTGTTCGACCTGGCCCGATGGCAGCGTGGCGTTCCATGATGGTGTGAAGGTCACGCGGTGCACGGCGTCTCGGGTCGATTGACTGTGTGGGATCCCATGCACTTTCATGCCGATGTAGAGCTTGTCCAGGTCGCTCCCGAACCAGGCGTGGGTGATGTTCGTCGGAGGCGCTTGATTCTCGCTGGCGTCGTCGACGATCTGCGCCCATGCTGGTGCCGCAGAGGGGGCTGCGACGGTGGGTAGTGGGGCGACGGCGACCGTGCGTTCGAGGGTGGTATTGGCGTGTCCGTCATCGACGCGGAGCATGATCGACTGGTTTCCGTCGGCGAGCCAGCGGGCGGGGGTGTCGCATGCGGAGGCGTTGACGATCTGCACCGCTTGGCTGCCTGACCATGTGCAGCGGTGGCCAAGGTCCGCGTAGCCCCGGCTGGCGGTGCCGTTCAAGGCGAACCACTCCCCCCGCGTGCCGTTGGCCAGATCGAACGCAGCCGCGAGGGGCAACGGGTCAAGCACGAGGGTCGTGGTCGCCGATGCGTCGTGGAAGCGCGGCGCCGTGGCGGTCGCTGTGAACGTGTACGTGCCGCGCTCCGTCAGCCGCATGGTCTTGTCTGCTTGCTGCCCATCACCTGCGAGGCTCTTGTTCTGGGGGCCGGTCACGTGGATCTGCCACGAGACATTGCCATGCAGGGGCTGGCCGACGGCGTTGGCGGTCTCGATGCCGAGTCGGATGGCCACATCGGAGGGCACGATGGTCGTGCTCGGCGTCGCGGTGAGGGTGATGTGCAGGAAGCCGATCGTGGTGTTGCCATCTGGGCCGGTGCCGTAGACCGGGTCGGGGCTGGTGCCCGGCGCGTCCTCAGGGACAGAAGCGCAGCCGGCGAGGCTGACGATGACCAGGGAAGCGATGATCCATACTGTGCGCATGAAGGGGTACGCGCTTCCGGGCTAACTTAAGCAACCTAGTCTTTTTGTCGAAATGAACGGACCCAGAGCGTCTCGTAGAAGTGCTTCTCTTCCGCGACGATGGTCTCCTGGTAACCGAGCGCCGCCATCCGTTCTTGCAGCGGCGTCGGGTCGCTGAGGCTGCTGTGGATGACCATGACCTCGCCGGGCCGCTGCGGCAGTGCCGCGATCTGCTCGATGAAGCGCAGGACGACCACGTTGCCGTCGAGACCACCATCGAACGCGAGGTTCAGGGGCCCCGCCACTTTGTCTTCCTCGTCCGTCGGCAGATAGGGCGGGTTGAACGCCACGACATCGAAAGGGCCCACCAGTCCTTCCAGCAGGTCGGTCTCGACGACGTCGATGCGGAGCTTGTTCTGTTTGGCGTTGTGGCGGCACAGTTCGACCGCGAACGGATTGGCATCCGTCGCCGTCACCTCGGCGCCTTCGCGGGCGGCGGTCATGGCGATGACGCCAGCGCCGCAGCCGACCTCAAGAAAGCGCGTGCCTGGGCCGACGCGCTCCTTCACGGCGCGGGCCAACAGGAACGTGTCATCGTGGGGTTCGTAGACCTCGGAGTGGGTGCCGACGAACAGGCCGTCGAACTCCACTAGACCATGGCTCCGAACATCTCGGGGGGCACTTGTTCGGGACGAAGCGTGGCTGCGCCGAGCGCCTCGAGCTTCTCCGGCGCGACGACGCCCTTGAGGCTGTTGTGCAACTGCTTGCGCCGCTGCCCGAAGGCACGATCGAGGATGTACTGGAACCGCACTTCGTCTGCGACCTCGAACAATGGTGTCTCACGGGGTTCGAAGCGGAGCACGATGCTGTCCACCTTGGGCGGCGGATCAAAGCAGCCCGGAGGGACGTCGCGCACCTTGGTCACATCGCAGAGGCGGGCGCATTGCACGGAGAGCTTGCCGTACGCCTTCGAGCCCGGGCCCGCCAGCAGGCGATCGCCGAACTCTTTCTGGTACATCAGCACCGCACGGCCCCAGCCCTGCGCCTTCAGCAGGTCAAGGAGTTGCGCCGTGACGGGGCCACTGATCTGGTACGGCAGGTTGGCGACGATGCGGTCGAACGGCCCATGCTGGGCCAGGTCGAACTGCAAGACATCGCTCAGGAAGACCTCCACGTTCGGCCAGCGTCCATGCAATGGCTTGGCCATACGAGGATCGGCTTCGACGGCGACGACCTTGGCCGCCTTCTTCGCCAATGGATCCGTCAGGACACCTTGGCCAGGGCCGATCTCCAGGACGCGGTGCTCACGCTGGATGCCGGAGGCGTCGAGGATGGCCTCGAGGATATGCGGTGCGCGGAGGAAGTGCTGCCCAAACGGGCGGCCCATACTCAGTAGCGACCGTGGCCGCCGTGGGGGCCGTGGCCGTAGCCGCGGTCGTCCTTGGCGGGGGCGCGCACGAAGATGTGGTACTTCTCCGTCTCGTCGGACAGTTCCTTGACGATGCGCTGGATGATGACCTTCTCCGGGTGCGCGATGTGCGCGCGCTCGGTGAGGTCCTCGAAGCTAGCAAAGGGCGCCTTGCGGCGTTCTTCAAGGATGTGCTGGACCGACTTCTTGCCGACGCCGGGCAGCAGCTCGAGCGCGTGGTAGCGCACCGAGATCGCCGGGGCGTCGTTGAAGAACTTGACAAACCGCGCAGGGTCGGCCTTGATGATGTCCTCGATGACGAACGGCAGTTCGCCGTGCGCCGAGGGCGTCAACTCGTCATACTTGACGCGGCCGCGGATCTTCTGCACAAGGGTGCGCTGCTCGACGTCCTTGCCCACGTAGGCGCGGTCACCGATGGTGAAGCTGGCGCCGGTCTTGGGTGCAAGTTCGAACAGCGTGAACTGCGTCTCGCCCACGCCCAGGAGCGTCGGCTCGCGGCGGCTCGGAGGCGCGTCGGGGCGACCCTTGGGAAGGAAATCGAGGATGTGGACGTAGTCTTCCATGGAAACCGCCTACGCGACGTAGTGCTTGTCGACGATGTCGAGGATCTTCTCGCAGTCGTCCTCGGAGAGGTCCATGCGGGCCTTCTGGAGGATACCCATGACGTCTTCGGGGTGCTGGGGAAGCAGGTCCGCGATGCGGAACGCGTACTTCTCGTCCATGGCCGGGTAAGCGGCCAGCACCTCTTTGATCAGGGCGACGGCGACTTTCTGCTCGACGCGGGAGAAGCGGCGGGCGTGCTCTAGAGCGATCTTCTGCTCGTAGGTCAGCTCTTCGCGGGTCTCTTGCGCCTCGGTGAGCATGGTCTTGACCTCAGCGAGGGAGACCAGGCGGCCTTCCTCCATGAGGTCATCGAGGATGACGTCGTCGCTCACGCGATCACTCCATCTGCTTCAGGTGTTCAGCGCGGACCACGAGGGTCTTGGGCTTGTTACCGTGGACGACGTCCACGATGAAGCTGTCGCCCTGCTTGCCGGACACGACGCCGGTCTGGCCCTGGAAACGCTTGTGCGTCATGCCCTTGTGGACAGACGGTTCGTTGACGATGGCTACACGGGCACCGACGGCGAACTGGCGCAGGACTTGGTTAGGGGCTGGCATCCCGCGGTCGCGGGGGCGCTTGGAGAAGACGCCGCGCGTCTTGGAGCGGAGACCTTTGGATCGGATGGGCATGGTGGTCACTTCCTGCGCCACACTAAGGTGGCCGCTGCAGGGCGGTAATGCCGGGTGACCTGTTCCGGTTCATAAGCGTGGTGGCGGTCGAGCTGTCTGGAAAAAATGGCGATCTCCAGGAGGGGCAACCCATCGCCGCCTCCCGGAGACCGGGCCTGGAGGGCCCCCATGTGCGATTCGAAGGGAAAGAGGTGGGAGAGGGAGGGGAAGGTGGTGGAGGGTCCGCAGGCGTGCGGAGGATCAGTTCGGGGTCGGGCTCAGAACAGGCCGACGAAGCCCTTCCAAGCGCCCTTGATCTTGCTCATGAACTTCGTGCTGGTCTTGACCTGGGCCTCGACATCGGCGTCGATGCTCTCGTGGAGTTCGTAGCCGAGTTCAGCGCAGGCACTGGCCAGGGCGCTGGCGGTGGCGCTGCCGACACCGCTGGCGGCCAGGGGGCCGCCGGCGACGCTCATCAGCAGGTCGAGGCCGCCTTGGGCCTCAGCCGCCGCGCAGGCTTGGTGGTACATGCTCAGGTCGATGCTCTGGTGGACGCCGGCCTTGGCGCGGGTGTCCGTCTGCGCTTCGCCTTCGGCCTGGATCAACAGGTCGAGGGTGCTGCCGACGGTGCCGGTCAGGGTGCTCGTGGCTTGTCCTTTGACCTCGGCCACCGCCTGGAGGGCGGCGGCGATGCTGGCTTCGGCCTGGGCCTGGGCTTCCGCCTTGGCCTTCGCGCTGGCGTTGGCGGCGGCGCTGGCTTGGGCGCGGGCTTCGGCGCGGGCCTCAGCCTGGGCCTCGATGGCCATCTCGTAGGACGAGTTCACTTGGGCTTCCGCTTCGGCGCGGGCCTGGGCTTCGAGTTCGAAGGCGGTCTGGATCAGGCCATTGACGTGGCCTTCGACTTCACCGCGTGCGTATTCGACGGTCTGGAAGGCGCCGGATGCGTCCGCTTCTACGGATGCATCGACGTTGACTTGCGCGCTTGCGTTGGCTTCTGCGTAACCGTATCCTGATGCGGATGCGTCGTACGAAGAGGCCGAGACAGGCACGGCGAGGGCGATCATGGCCGTCATCAGCACTCCGAGGAATGCGGATGTTCGGCGGCTGGCTTTCTTGGTCTGGTGGTCGTGTCCCATACTTACACCGGGAAATGACCTGTGTTGTTCCAGGTATTTGCGCCTCGGCGTGGCCGTTGGAAAGTGCTCACGTGATGCAAGGAAATCGACCCGATACCGGTGGAAACTATTGGCGCCAAGTGGCCAAACACACACTCCCCCCAGCCAGATCGTATGGGACACGAACGGGAGGCGGGGGGAGTTGTGCGCCGGTTTGTAGGGACAACACTGGCTCGGCTTTCCAGAATATATCACTGGAATCCAAAAAGATTAACTAATGGTTCTGGTTGGCGTTCGGCGGCACGTATTGCGCTGATCGGATCGCGCCGGCGCCGCCGTTGATGCGCCTCAGTCCAGGATCGCCGTGACGTCCAGGTACTCCACACGGGTCGGCACGCCCAGGACATCGGACAGGCACGGCGTGGTGCGGCCTTCGTCCCCGTGCACCATCTCCTTGATGTACGCGCCCGAGTCGGCCAGGACCCGCACCGAGAAGTGGCGGGCATCGTCGTAGCGTTCGACGATCATGTGGTGGATGCGGCGCTCGCGCACCAGGTCGGCGCGGCGGTGGCTGACACGGTCGGGGGTCCGCTGCTGCAGCATG
>JBFIDG010000141.1:0-5417 GCA_041581335.1 Thermoplasmatota archaeon | reverse complement strand
GTCATCGCGCTGCCCGGCGCAGAGATCGCCGTCATGGGCGCGGAGGCGGCCATCAACGCCGTCTACGCCCGCCAACTCGCCGCCATCACCGACGAGACAGAGAAGCAGAAGCGCATCGAAGAACTGCGCGCAGAATACCGCAAGGACATCGACATCCACATGACGGCCAACGATCTCATCGTGGACCACATCGTGCCGCCGGCAGAACTGCGCAAGGAACTGATCGCCCGCCTCAACACCTACGAGACCAAGCACCTGCCGTTGCCCCGCCGTGGCCACGGCACGGTCATCTAGCTCGGCGAAGACCCCGGCAGGCAGCTCAGAGGGGCCGCGGACCCATGCTGCGATGCCGGCAACGGCTAAGTCCAGGTCGCCCAGTGGACACGTATGCGTGTTCTGTGGGCCCTGCCGCTCCTCTTGGTCGCCCTTGCCGGGTGCTTCGGTGACGACGGCCCCCCCGACGTCGACGAGACCCCTCCAAGGCCCGCGGCGGGTGTGCTGCGCTGTCTGCCCCGGGACGAGGTCGCCATGCCCCCCGCCGGCGAAGGCCCCGTCTGCAACCTGTGGACCACGACGGCCCCCGCGACGCGGCAGGCCAACGAGCTGAGCATCACCGTCAATCCCTTGGACCCACTCAACATCGTGGCCAGCGGCAAAGACTACACCCCGGCCGAAGCTGGTGAATGCGTCCGCGACGGCATCTACGTCTCCTTTGACGGCGGCCGCTCCTGGATCAACAGCAACGTCCCCGGCAGCCCCTGGCGCGCCGCAGAGGACCCGACCACATTGCAGCCCGACGCGGAGCTGAGCAAGTTCTGGTGCGTCACCGACCCCGTCGTGCAGTTCGCCCCTGATGGGACCCTGTACTGGACCGTCATGCCGTACCAATGCGACCCGCTCACCGGCAGCAAGACCGGCGAAGGTGTGCTCCCGAGCGGCGGCTTCAACGACTGGTTCTGGAGCTGCAGCAGCATGTACGTCCTGGTCTCGGACGACGGCGGCCGCACATTCCCGGTCATCCGCGAGGTCGCATTCGGCCCCCGCCTCGAACACGACAAGCAATGGCTCAGCGTCGCCCCGGACGGCACCGTCTTGCTGTGCTGGGACCGCGACCCGAGCTACCAGCTCTTCGCCCTCGTCCCCACGGACAACCCCGCGGAGCAACTGCAACGCCCCGGGTACATGCAATGCGCCACCAGCGATGACAAGGGACGCTCCTGGACCGAGCCCACCGACGTCAACCCACCCGCAGACCAGCTCGGCCGAGGCGGTACCTGGGACGGCTTCCTGCCATGGGTCGACTGGGACGCCCGCAACAACGCATGGATGGCCGCCCTGGACGCCGCAGGCAACATCATCGTCAGCCACAGCCCCGACGGACTCACATGGCACGACCCCGCCATCGTGGGTAGCTACACCAATCCACCCCCCAGCGGCGCCTACGGCTGGCCGGCCTTGCAGGGTAGTGCGTTCCGCACGTTCGCCCTGCCCGCCTTGGCCATCGACCGCAGCGGCGGCCCCTACGACGGCCACATGTACGTGACCTGGATGGACCACAGCGGCAGCGACGCAGACATCGTGCTGACCCGGTTCAATGGCACCGACTGGTCAGCCCCGATCCGCATCCACGACGATGACCCGGCCGCCGGCTTCGACCAGTTCATGCCCGCCATCAACGTCGGACCCGATGGGACGGTGGACGCGATCTGGTACGACCGTCGCGACGACCCGGACAACCACCGGTTCGACCTGTACTATGCGTTCAGCCTCGATGGGGGCGCCACGTGGTCGCAGAACCTGCGCGTCAGCGAGGTGAGCAGCGACGAACAGTACAGCCACCACCAGAACGGCATGGTGTTCTTGGGCGACTACATCGACCTTGACTCTGGTCACGGCGCCGCCTACCCGGTCTGGGTCGACACACGCCACGGCAAGGCTGATGCCTTCGCGGCCGTCATCGAGCGCCCCGGCGCCAACCCGGACTGATCTGGAGCTACGAGCGCTTGGGCGGCTCCGTCGTCCAGCGGCGCAACTCGGCCAAGTCGAAAGGCTTGGCAAGGTAGCCCACGACGCTGGGGTGCTGCAACAGCTCCGGGGCGGGTGGCAGGGCAGAGAAGATGAGCACGGGGATCGACGCGACCGTGACATCGGCGGCCATCGCATCCAGGTGCGTGGCGAGGTCGAAGCGAGGCATACCAGCATCCTGCAGGACGAGGTCCGGGCGCTCGGCGTGGCAGCTCTGCATGATCAAGGACGCGTCCTTGACGGTGACGACCTCGTGGCCATCCAGTTCCAGCACCAATGCCGTGGTGTCTAGGATGTCCTGGTTGTCATCGACGACGAGGATCTTCATGGCAAGGTGAAGAAGAAGGAAGCGCCCTTGCCTGGGGATGACTCGGCCCACACGTCCCCGCCGTGGCGATGGACGATGCGGTCGACGGTGCTGAGGCCCACGCCGGAGCCTTCGAACTCGGTGCCGTGGGAACGGCGGAAAGGTTCGAAGATGCGCGCCGCAGCGTCGGCATCGAAGCCAGGGCCATCGTCGCGCACGACGAAGCCGTCACCGCGGGAGGTCGTGACGCGCTCGAACGTGATCTTCGCGGCGTTGGGAGCGGTGTATTTCCAGGCGTTGGTGATGAGGTTCTGCAAGACGATGCCCATGAGGGCCTTGTCTGCCTTGACGGTGAGGTCGGACCGGATGTCGAAGATGACGTTGCGTTCCTTGTCGGACATCTGCAGGTTCTGCGCCACTTCGTGGGCAAGCGACGACAGGTTGACGGTGCGCTTCTCCAGCGGTGCGTTGCGCGCCGTGCTGAGCTGCAGCAGGGCCCCCGTCATCGACTGCATCGTCGCGACGGTGTTGCGCATCTTGTCCAGATATTGTCGGCCCGCGGCGTCGAGTTTGGTCCGGTAATGTTCGCCGAAGACCTGGATGAGCGTGTTGAGGACCGTCAGCGGATTCTTCAGGTCGTGGCTGGCCGTGTGGACGAAGGCATCCAGTTCGCGGTTGGCCAATTCGAGTTCACGCTGCGTCTGCACCAGGTCTGTGACCTCGGCGATGTAGCCGACGACCTCCTTCACGTTGCCGTCCTCGTCCATGATGGGCTTGGGGTAGTGGCGGAAGTGGCGGTCGCCGATCTGGTTCGTGAAGATCGTGGAGATCCCTTGGAACGCGAGTTCGAAGTGTTCCTCCAACTCCGGCGACGCGCCGCCGGGGAACAGGTCATGCAGACTCTTGCCTTCGATGTCCTTTGTCGTCAGGCCGAACTGCTCGGCAAGGCCGCCTTCGTTGAGGCTCCAGTAGATCTTGCCGTCGTCGCCTTTGTAGCAGCGGAACAGCACGTCCGGCAAGGTGCGGACGACCTCCAGGATATCCTGCGAAGCGAGAGATTCCGCCATGGGCAGGTCTGCGACCAGCCTTCAGGCTTTGAAATGTCCCTTTCTAGCCCGAGGCCCGTTGTAGGATGGCTTTCGCTTGTCGGATGAGCGGGACATCCACCATCTTGCCGTCCAACGAGATGACTCCGCCGGTGCCGGCGCCCGCCTCTTCAGCGGCTGCGACGACGCGTTCGGCCCAGGCCACGTCCGCATCGCTCGGCGCCCAGGCCGCATGCGCCAGCGCCACTTGATCTGGATGCAGGCACATCTTGCCTGCGTAGCCGAGCCCGACGGCTTCGGTCGCTTCGCGGGCGAAGCGGGCGCCGTCCTTGTAGTCGGCAGTGATCATGTCGATGGCGGCCACACGGCCCGAGGCCGCTGCCAGCGCCACGAGGCTGCGAGGCACCGCCACCTCCGTGTTCTCAGCGCTGCGCCGCATGCCGGCGTCTGCGGCAAGATCTTCGGCGCCGAACGCGATGGCCGCCACGCGGTCAAGGGACGCCAACGTCTGTGCGCGCAGTACGCCGAGCGCGGTCTCGACGATCAACAAGAGCTCCGTGCCTTCGGGTAGCTTGGCGGCGAGGCGCCGCAAGGACTCGGCGTCTTCCGCTTTCGGCACGACGATCAGTTCAGGGCCGAGGGGCAGGATCGCTTCCAGGTCCGCGTCGGCGAGTTCGCCAGGCCACGCATTGATGCGCACCGCGCGACGGCACGTCGGCGTCGTGTTGGCCAACACTTCTGCCACTGCTGCGCGGGCGGTCTCTTTGTCGGCCAAGCCGACGGCATCCTCCAGATCAGCCACGACGACATCGGCTGCGCCGGTGCTCCACGCCTTGGCGACGCGTTCGGCACGGGTGCCGGGGGTGAACAGGACGCTGCGCCACAGACTCATGCGGTCTCCTTGCATCGCACAAGGGCCGCACGGCTGTATGCGCAGACAAGCGTGCCGTCTTGGTTGCGCACTTCGTGGCTGATGCGCACGACGCCGCGGCCCGGTTTGCTGCTTGGGCGTTTTTCGAGCACTTCGCTTCGCACGCGTAGGCGATCGCCGGGGAACACCGGCGCCGGGTGGCGAACGTCTTCGTATCCCAGGTTGGCGATCAATGTGCCTTCGGTCAGATCGGGGACACTCAGTCCTACGCTGGCCGCGAACGTGTACAGTCCGTTGACGAGAACATCACGAAAACCCTGGGCTTTTGCGGCATTCTGGTCAAGGTGCAGTGGCTGCGTGTTGTGTGTCAGTTCGCAGAAACGCACGTTGTCCTCGAGCGTGATGAGCAGGTCGGCATCGTGGTCGATGACGTCGCCGACGTGGAATTCTTCGAACCACTTTCCGGGCACAATGTGCTGAGCGCACGACGCCCAAAGAAGCATCGGGTGCAAACCCGGCGGTTTTTATTCCAGTTACGTCGATGCTGGAGCAGGTCCGGCTATGTCCGCCACTAAGACTCCTACCAAGAAGCCTGCCACCGCGGCCGCTGCCGCATCGACCAAGAAGGCGCCCGCCAAGAAGGCCCCGGCGCGAAAACCGGCAGCCAAGAAGGCCCCGGCCAAGAGCGTGGCGCGGAAGGCGCCTGCAAAGAAGGCCGCCGCGAAGAAGGCCCCGGCCCGCAAGCCTGCCGCCAAGAAAGCACCCGCGAAGAAGGCGGCAGCCAAGAAGGCACCCGCAGCCAAGTGTGGCGCCAAGACCGCGGCCGGCAAGCCGTGCTCGCGCTACGCCGCCGGACGATCCAAGTACTGCAGCAGCCACAAGGGCTACCGCCCATCGGCTGCGTCTGCTGCCAAGAAACCTGCTGCGAAGAAGGCCCCGGCAAAGAAGGCCGCAGCCAAGAAGGCCCCGGCAAAGAAGGCCGCAGCCAAGAAGGCCCCGGCAAAGAAGGCCGCAGCCAAGAAAGTAGCGGCAAAGAAAGCCCCGGCCAAGAAGGCCGCAGCCAAGCGCAAGCCCGCCGCAAAGAAGGCGCCCGCGAAGAAGGCCGCAGCCAAGAAGGCCCCGGCCAAGCGCAAGCCTGCTGCCAAGAAGGCGGCCGCAAAGAAAGCGC
>JBFIDG010000140.1:0-5559 GCA_041581335.1 Thermoplasmatota archaeon | reverse complement strand
GGTCACCGTGACTTCGTCAAGAACATGATCACCGGCGCCAGCCAGGCTGACGCCGCGATCCTGACCTGCAGCGCCATCGAAGGCCCGCAGGCCCAGACCAAGGAGCACGTGTTCCTGTCCAAGACCCTCGGTATCGACCAGCTCGTCGTCGCCGTCAACAAGATGGACGCCGTCGACTTCTCCGAAGAGAAGTTCAACGCTGCCTGCGAGGGTGTCAAGAAGCTCACGAAGCTCATCGGCTTCAAGGAAGAGAAGGTCCGCTTCGTGCCCGTCTCCGCCTTCGCCGGTGTCAACATCAAGAACAAGGCCCCCGAGATGGCCTGGTACAGCGGCCCCACCCTCCTGGAAGCCATCGACCAGTTCGAGATGCCCAACAAGCCCACCGACAAGCCTCTGCGCGTTCCTATCCAGGACGTCTACTCGATCACCGGTATCGGCACTGTCCCCGTCGGCAAGGTCGAGACTGGTATCCTGAAGCCCGGCCAGCAGATCCACTTCAACCCCAGCGACAAGTCCGCTGAAGTCAAGTCGATCGAGATGCACCACGAGCAGCTCCCGCAGGCCGGCCCCGGCGACAACTGCGGCTTCAACTGCCGTGGCCTCGGCAAGAACGACATCCGCCGCGGCGACGTCGGCGCGACCCCTGACAACAAGGCGAAGGTCGCCCGCACCTTCACCGCTCAGGTCATCGTTCTGAACCACCCCAGCGTCATCACCGTCGGCTACACGCCGGTCTTCCACGCCTACACGGCCCAGACCGCGTGCCAGTTCGAGGAGATCGTCAAGGTCATCCGCGGCGGCAAGGAAGTCGAGAACACCTTCATGAAGACCGGTGACCAGGGCGTCGTCAAGATCCGCCCCACGAAGCCGATGGTCGTCGAGAAGGCCTCCGAGTTCCCGCCCCTGGGCCGCTTCGCTATCCGCGACATGGGTCAGACCGTGGCTGTCGGCGTCGCTGTTGACGTCGAGGCTCGCTAAGCGCATCTCTCCGGACACTGTTCCGGAGGTGTAGCCTATGGCAAACGCGAAGGCCCGCATCTCCCTCACGGGAACGGACCCGGTCAAAGTGGATTCCGTGTGCAACCAGATCAAAGGGATCTCGGAGCGCACCGGCGTCAACATGGCTGGACCCATCCCGCTTCCTACGAAGCGCCTCACCGTCCCGGTCCGCAAGGCCCCTGACGGCGAAGGTAGCGAAACGTGGGATCGCTGGCAGATGCGCGTGCACAAGCGCCTCATCGACCTCGACGCTGACGATCGAGCACTGCGCCAACTGATGCGCATCCAAGTGCCCGATGGTGTCAACATCGAGATCATGCTCCGCTCGTAAGAGCTGAGTAGAGACGCGCCGCGACTCGGGGTTTCGACCCCAACCCCTCTTCCTTTCCCCTCCCCTTCTTGTCACCGGAGTAGGACCGCTTCGCTCGGAGCCTTTCCCCTCCCCTTCTTGTCACCGGAGTAGGACCGCTTCGCTCGGAGCCTTTCCCCTCCCCTTGGTGTCCTTAGCGCAGGACCGCGCCCCGCGCCGCCGCTTCGCCCCGGTGGGCCCAGCAGGGCGCCAGCACCCGGGGCTCAGCTGCGCCAACATGCCATGGTGGGCGCCCCGCCGCGCGCCGCGGCAGACCATGTACTAAACCGCCGGTCAGCGGGGTCCGGGCGGCACAGGTGCCGGGCCGCCGAGCGGTTCCCGGCGTCGGCCCAGTGTGCTCAGCGAGCGCAGCCGCGAGCGGCCTTCAAGCGTCGATGGTGAACTCGGCGGGCACGTCCATGCCATGCCCGGTCGTGGCGTAGAGCTGGAACGGCTGCTCGATGTGGGCACCGATGTAGACCTCTCCGACCGCGTCGTCGGGGATGCCACCCAGCACCTGGATGAGGGCGGTCTGCCCATCTGCGAAGAGGTTCTGGATCTGGCCCCGACCAAAGTACACGCGCAGGGGCGAGATGCCTTCGTCGAAACCGACGACCGCGCCGGCCTCGTCGCGTAGGACGAGGGTCAGGCGCTCTGCGAGTGCGGAGTTTGCATCCCAGAACAGCTCGAGCAAGAGGTCCTGGACGTCGGCGTCCGGGATGAGCGGGAAGGTCTGCTGGCCTCGGCCACCGGCCGCGCAGTCCACGCGGTCATCATCGTCTGGGTCCCCCGAGCCATGAGAGTGTCCGACCTGCACGATGAGGCTGCAGGCGATGAGGCCGTGGAACGACTGGGTGTCGAGCCGGCCGACGGGGGTCGGTGCCAGCGTGACGTTCAACGTGAAGACCTGGGCCGCGGTGGTGGGCGCGATGCTGCGCGAGACGGATTCATACCCTGGCGCTGCGAACACGACGACGTGTTCCCCGAGGGTCCAGTTGGCCTCCAATACGTACGTGCCATCGTCCTTGACGACGGTGGTCAGGCCGTCGACGCTGACGGTGGCTCCCGGGACGGGGCGCAGCAATGCATCGACGACCAGACCGTCGAGGCGGCCCACGGGGTCTGGAGTCTCGATCGGTTCCGGAGCCGTGCAGCCGGCCAGCAGCAGGACCAGGACGACCACGAGCGCGCTACGCATCGGCGATCGTGAAATCCGCCGGCGGTGGTTCGATGTAGAACAGCGTGGCGTAGATATCGAAGTCCTGCTGGGCGGCCACGGCCACACCGACGTCGACTTCGTCGTCGGCGGTGTTGCGTCCGATATCGACGCTGACGCGCACCAAGCCGCCCCCGGTGTAGAATCGGGCGGCCTGGGCGTTGGTGATCTGGCCGCGCAGGATGCTGCCGTACTCCTGCGAGAACAGCACCTCATCCAGCTCTCCGAAGCCCACGGTCTCAATGGTGACGTTGAGGTGTTCCGCTGCGGGGGTCTGGGCGTCCCAGACGACCTCGACGACGGCGCCGGCGAGTTCGGGATCGACATTGAACTCCCAAACGCGGGTGTCGACGGCGATGCCCCCTGGGCAGCTCTGCCGGTGGGCTTGGCCATTGGCCTTGGCGATGATGCCGCAGCCGATGATGCCTTTGAACGTCACAGTGTTGTGGGTCGGGGTCTTGACCGGCACGCGCTCGAGCGTGAAGTTGAGCAGCACCGAGACGTTTGGTTCCAGCGATAGGCTGCGGCTGTCAGGTTTGTAGCCTTGAGCTTGGACCACGACGACCAAGACCTCGTTGACGGGAAGTTGGGAAAAGGCATACACGCCGTCCTTGTCGGTGGGTGCTTCCAGGCCGAGGGCCGGGATGCTGACCGTCGCACCCGCGATGGGCGTCACGGCGGGGTCGAAGATGAAGCCCGCCAGCGGCGGAAGGCTGCCATTGGCGCCTCCGCTTGCGGGCGACTCCCCATTCTCTTCCCCAGCGCCGCTGCACCCAGCGAGCGTGATCAGTAGTACGACGAGGACGGCGCGCATGTGGTTCACCTGCGGCGCACGGCGCCCAGCAGGGCGAGGGTCGCGACGAGTGCGACCAGGCCTAGACCGGGCGTGTTCTTCTTGGAGCTGTCAGGGCCGTCGACGTCTTCCGTGGTCTGGAGGGTGGTCGGGGCGCGCTCGTTGGCGGTCTGGATGATCTTGCCGTCGGCCCCGAGGGTGATCGGGGGGGCGGCGAACTTCTCATCCCAGCCCAGCGCGTTGCGCAGGACCTGGTTGCCGCTGAAGGTGGTCGCGTAGTGGTCGAGGCCGTACGGGTGGTAGAATTCCTCGGTCGGGTCAGGCAGCAGGGCACCGATGATGGTGATGCGGCCGGTACCGACGGGGATGTACCCGAGGGCGACGTCCTTGTTGTCGCAGTTCTGGGTCAGTTGGCTGCCACCGCAGACGCGGCCGGCGATGCTGCCGCCTGCGCCGGTGAAGGCGGCCTCGTTGACGCCCCAGTTGGGGGCGGTGCCCGTGACACCGAAGCCGAGGGGCGTCGGTTCGTAGGTCTGCTTGACGCCGCCACGGATCTTGTTCAGAAGCTCGTGGTCGAGGTCCATGCGGATGCCACCCATGTAGGCGAATTCGACATTGACGGCGTCCTTGGTGACGCCGGATAGGTCGAGGAACTTCAGGCCGGCATCGGTCAGGACCAGGTTGCCACCGTTCTCGACCCAGGCCATCACGGCGTCCACCTTGGCGCTGTCGACCGTGCCGGTGGCGACCTCATTGGCGCCCCAGGTGCCGTCGACGAACTGGTTGATGGCGGTGCCGGGGATGACGATGTTGTCGAAGTTGGCGAGGTTCTTGGCGAATTTCTCGTTGCCGACACCTGCGGCGTTGAGGCGGGCAAGGACGCCGGGGATGGCGTCAGCGGTGCCACAGTTCTCGCAGACGAAGGCGGCCATGTCTTCCCAGTACTTGGCGGGGCGGGCCTCGAAGGGCTGGTCAGCGCCGTAGTCCCAGGCGTCGTCGCCGGGGTTCTCGTCGGCCCAGCCGCCGGGC
Source organism: Thermoplasmatota archaeon (assembly GCA_041581335.1). Lineage (GTDB taxonomy): Archaea > Thermoplasmatota > E2 > JACPAO01 > JAHFTW01 > JBFGSX01. Next base: position 1,173 of record JBFIDG010000140.1, on the reverse strand, counting down.
GTGAGCTTGGGGTTGCCGTCAGCGTCGATGTCGTCGAGGTTGGTGGCCACGTATTGGGGGTTGACGTAGGCGGTCTTCAGGCCGCCCGTCTCGTAGCTGATCTGGCCGTCGAGTGCGGCGGCGTCCATGAAGCTCTTGACGATGTGGCGGACCATGTGGACGTGGTAGTCGTTCCACAACGCGCCGACTTCGTACTGGGCGCCTGCGACCAAGTGGTTGTAGGCGAGCTCGATGTCGTAGCCGGGGGCGTTGAGGCCCGTGGTCTGGGCGAAGAAGTCGCCGCTGAAGCCGGAGTCAGTGTAGCCGATGGCGTCGATGACGGTGTAGTATTCGGCGAACTGGCTGCTGCTGGCGGCGTGGGCCGGGTTGTCACCGTACAGGGCGCTGCCAGCCAGGGCGCAGTGGCCAAAGCCGAGGGGGTCGGCGGCGTTGCAACCATCGTAGAAGCCGTCCTTGGTGGCGTCGCGGCCGGGTGCGGAGGCTTCCCAGGCGGTCTCGGCGGCGGCGAAGACGCTGGCCCATTCGTAGAAGTGGCCGCTGGGGTCCTCGGCGTCCTGGTTCCAGCGGTCCTTCAAGGTGGCCGCGAGGCCCAGGCTGCGGTACATCTCCTGGGGGCTGAAGGAGCCGGCCGGGAGCATGATGGCGCCGAAGTTCTTGTGGTTGAGCATGCCGTGGATGTCGATGGCGTAGTCCCACTGGAACGTGCCGTTGCTCTGGGTGCGCTGGTCGACCATCCAGTTCAGGTAACCGACGGGTTCGGGTTCCTTGACGGCCTCGTGGCTGGCGCTGCCTTGGCGGTTCCAGCCGATGGTGGGCGTCTGGCGGTTCATGTCGATGTTGTTGCCGTTGGTGCGGCGGAATTGACCAGCGCAGGTGCCGGTGCCGACGAACTGCGCTTCATCACAGGTCCAGCCGTCCGTGTTGGGGAACAACAGGAAGATGTTCATGAAGTCCAGGTAGTCGTGGTAGGTGGTGACATCGCCGCCGCCGGTGGGCTTGGGGATGGCGGGGCTCATGCCGGCGCCGTTCTGGACGGTCTCGGTGGCGAAGCCGATGTCGCGCAGCAGGTCCTCGACGACGCGGAAGCCGCCTTCGCGGCCGCCCTTCTCGTTGCCGTGGATGCTGAGCATGAAGAGGAGGTTCTGCTTCTCGTCACGGGGGATGGGGCTCTTC
>JBFIDG010000139.1:0-5640 GCA_041581335.1 Thermoplasmatota archaeon | reverse complement strand
GTGGCCTGGAATTTCTTGTCGATGGCAGCCATGCCACAAGAATGTGGGCGTCCGTGTTTCACGGTTTCGCGAAAGCGCAGCGCAGCAGAACTTGTTATTGAGCGGTTTTCCAGCGAACTGGTAGTTTCGCTCTCCCGTTGCCCATGATTATGCCGCTGCGGCATATTCGGGGATATGGCAGATTGGCTTCACCTCGAACAGGAGATGCAACGTCTTCTCCGGCTGCGGCACACCAGTCTCCGCACCGAGCGGTCGTACCTTGGTTGGCTGCGGCGGTTCCGTGCGTTCACGGGTGAGCGTCCGGGGGTGGAGCTGCGCGCGGGCGATGTGGTCCGGTTCCTGAGCCATTTGGCCGTGGAGGAGAACGTCGCTCCCTCGACTCAGAACCAAGCGTTCAGTGCGTTGTTGTTCTTGTTCCGTCATGTGCTTGATCGTGACTTGGACGTGGCGGCCACTGTTCGCGCCAAGCCACGGCCACGTTTGCCTGTGGTGTTGTCGCGTGGTGAAGTGGGGCATGTCTTGGCGGGCTTGGGTCCGCCGTTTGACTTGATGGCCCGGCTCATCTACGGTGCGGGGCTGCGCTTGCAGGAATGCTTGGAGTTGCGTGTCAAGGACGTGCTCTTGCATGATGGCGTCCTGTTGGTCCGGTCCGGCAAGGGCGACAAGGATCGGCGCACGGTCTTGCCTGAGTCGCTGCGTGGGCCATTGGCCACCCACTTGCAAGAGATGCGCTTGCTCCATGATGCCGACCGTCGGGACGGCGTGCCTGGGGTCGCGTTGCCAAATGCTCTGGCCCGTAAGTATCCCAACGCGGGCCAAGAGTGGCCTTGGTTCTGGGTGTTCCCTGGCGACAATCTGTCCGTGGATCCGCGCAGTCAGATTGTGCGGCGGCACCATCGCCATCCAAGCGCTTTCCAGAAGCACTTCAAGCAAGCTGCGGCCGAGGCGGGTATCGGCAAACCCGCGACCATCCATACGCTGCGCCATAGCTTCGCCACGCATTTGCTGGAGGCCGGCACGGACATCCGGACGATCCAAGAATTGCTTGGGCACAAGGATGTGCAGACGACAATGATCTACACGCATGTCGCGTCGAGGAACCGGTTGGGTGTCGTGTCGCCGCTCGATGCCGTCTGATCCGGCTGGGGCCGTGGCGCCAAGCGCCGATACGCTCTGCCTAGGCCAGTTGAGCGCGCTGGATGGTGCTGGCGATGGAGCCTTGCACCGTGCCGGCCAAGGCGTATTCTTCGCCACTGGGAGACGTGTCGCCAGGTTTGCGGTAGCGCCGCAACGTGCCTTGTTCGATGAGGGCTTTGACGGCCTTCATGACGTGCTCGATGGGGCGTCCCGTGGCCTCTTGGATCGCTTTGATGCCGAGCCGACCGTCGTGGATGTACAGCACCTGCACGATGTGGTCTGCGGCGTCGCCCCCGAAGGCCCACGTCGCGCGGCTGGTGCCGGGCATGGTGAAGGGTCCGCCGAGGTGCTTCTCTGCGGCCTCGATGCTGGCATGCTCCGCGCTGCTGCCGCCTAGCAGGGCGATGTGGCGGTCCGCGACGTGCAGCGCGCCCTTGTGTCCTTTGAGCGCTTCTGCCAAGGCGTCGATGCGGTCATCGGGGACTGTGCCGCGTAGTTGCACGTCGCTGGCGTTGGCGGCGTTGATGAACTCCCCGCTGACGCCGATGCGGCGCATCTGGAAGAGCGTCATCGCTTGATCGATGCCATGGGGGAGGCGGGCGACGAATTCCATCAGGCGCCTCGGAACGTGGGTCTGCGCTTTTCGAGGAACGCGGTCATGCCTTCGGTCTGGTCGGCGGTGCCAAAGACGTGGCCGAAGGCGGCGGCTTCCATGCTGATGGCGTCGCTGAGATCCATCTCCATGCCTTCATCGACGAGGCGCTTGGCGGCTTGGACAGCGATAGGGCCGTTCTGCAGGGCCTTCGTGAGGAGCTTTGTGCACGTCGCGATGAGCGCGTCGGGTTCGGACACTTCGTCGACGAGTCCGATGCGCAGGGCCTCGGCGGCGTCGATGATGCGGCCGGTGAAGAGGAGTTGCTTGGCCTTCCCGGCACCAACGCGGCGGGGCAGGCGTTGCGTGCCACCGAAGCCGGGGACGACGGCCAGTGTCGTCTCGGGCAGGCCGAGTTTGGCGGTGTCGGCGGCGATGAGGATATCGCAGGCCAGGGCCAGTTCGAGGCCACCGCCCAAGGCGAAGCCGTTGATGGCGGCGACGGTCGGTCCGGGGAAGTCGGCGAGGGTCTGGAACGCTTCTTGGCCGCGGCGGCTGAACCTCTCGGCCTCTTCGCTGCCGTAGTTGACCATCTCGGCGATGTCTGCGCCCGCGACGAACGCCTTGTCACCGGCACCGGTCAGGAGGATGGCGTCGGCTTTTCCGACGAGTCCCTCGACGGTGGCACGGATGCCATCGAGCACGCTCGAGTTCAACGCATTGAGCGCCTTGGGGCGGTTGATCGTGATCGTGGCGATGCCCGCATGGATGGCGCTGACGACGACGGGTTCTTCGGACACAATGGTGGGACAGGCGGGGGGCACAAAAGCGCAGGGGGCTCCGCGCCGGCCGGCTCCCCTCTTATGCACGTGTGGCGGGGCTCAGCCGCGCAGCAACAGGCCGGCCAGGCTGGCGCCGGCGAGCACCGGCAGCATAGGCCATTTGAGGCGCAGCAAGGCGATGCCGGAAACCGCGGCGATCAACAGGGGGCGCCAATCGAGGAGGTGCCATTCGGGCCACGTGAAGGACAAGCCGATAACGGCGAGGTCGCGGCTACCAGGGAATAGGACATGGATGGTGAACCATAGGCCGAGGTTGACGATGACGCCGACGACGGCGGCGGTGATGCCTGTGAGGGCGTGGTTCCAGCCGGCGTTGCGCCGGAGCGCCTCCACGTACGGCGCACCGGCGAAGATCCACAGGAAGCACGGCACGAAGGTCACCCAGGTGACGACGATGCTGGCGATGATGGCCGCCGTCATGGGGTCCATGCCCATGGGGTGGCGGTAGGCGCCCATGAAGCCGACGAACTGCACGACCTGGATGAGCGGGCCCGGCGTGGTCTCTGCCATGCCGAGCCCATCCAGCATCTCGCCGGGTTGTAGCCATGCGAAGTCCTCGACGGCGCGCTGCGCGATGTAGGCGAGCACCGCGTAGGCGCCGCCGAAGGTGACGACCGCGGTCTTGCTGAAGAACCAGGCTTCGTCGACGAGGGTGTGGGACAGGCCGACCGCCAGCGCGAGCGCGATGACGGGCAGCCACCAGATGGCGAGCCAGATGGCTACGGTGCGTGCCGTGGCGCGGGCGCGGGGTTGTTCGCGGGGCAGCGCCGTGTCGGGGATCAGCGGCGCGGGCCCGGCGTCGGCGACTTCCTTGGGGGCGGGCAACGGCCAGCGTCGACCAAGGGCATAGCCCGTGGCCGCTGCGGCGACGATGATGAGCGGGAAGGGGACGCCGAGGAAGAAGATCGCCACGAAGGCGGCGGCGGCGACCGTCCATAAGGCACGGCGCTTCAGCGCGCGACGACCGATCTTGATGACGGCTTCGACGACGACGATGAGGACTGCGGCCTTGAGGCCCAAGAACAGTGCGGGCACGATGCCTGTGGACTGGTAGAGTGCGTAGGCGATGCTGAGGCCCAGGATGGCGATGAAGCCGGGCAAGACGAACAGCCCTCCGGCCAGCAGGCCGCCGCGCACGCCGTGCATCAACCACCCGACATAGGTGGCCAGTTGCATGGCTTCCGGGCCGGGCAGGAGCATGCAATAGTTCAGGGCGTGCAGGAAGCGTTTCTCGCTGATCCAGCGGCGCTCCTCGACGAGGATCTTGTGCATGACGGAGATCTGGCCCGCGGGTCCACCGAACGAATGGATGGCGACCTTGAACCACACGGCGAACGCCTCGCGCCACGGCACCGACACAAGGCTGCACCTGGGCCTCGATGGATGAAGGGCGCGGTCACCTGAGGGGGGCGCAGGTGGTGGTCCTGCTCGCGATGGCGTCGTGGCGATGTGCACGGCGTCGCCCATGTGCACAACGTATGTGCATGACGCCCCGGAGGGGGCTTGCTGCTTGCTTGGCTCCCCTGCACCCCATACGCCTTGGTTGGCTTTTGCTACCAAGAAACTTGCATTTGACAACTAGGATGGCCCATGCCGTGCAACGCGCCCACAGGAGCGCAGGGCCAAGGCGGACCCCACGCAACGGTGATGCCCGCCGCCGACCACCTTCGTGCTAGTGAGCACCATGGCAATCCTCGTCGAGAACCCTGCAAACGCGATCATCGAACACCCAGAAGAACTCCGCACCGAAGCCCCGAACAGAGACGAGATGCTCTGTCGCGACTTCTTCGACGACGTCTGGGCCCGCGGCAACGACGATCGCATCACGGACTACCTCGATGACCACTTCCATTGGAACGCGCCACCGGGATACGACGACGACCGCGCCGGCTACGCCCGCATGGTCCGCGACATGCACACGGCGTTCCCGGACCTCTACGCCGACGTCGAGGAGGTCATCGCCGCCGACGGCAAGGTCGCCGCCCACTGGATGATGCAAGGCCACCACCAAGGTTCGTGGATGGGCATCAAGCCCACAGGCAACCTGGTCCGCATGGAGGGCATCGCCCTGGACCACGTCCACAAAGGCCGCATCACGCGCGAGTACTCCCTCGGTAGCGACATGCAGATGTTCGCACAGCTGGGCGTCACCGACATCAGCCCCTTCACGGCCCAGGGCCCGGCCCGGCGTGATGCCCCCGAAGCGGCCCGCCGCGACGCCCCCGAAGCGGCCCAGCCTGAGGCCCCTGGCGCGAGCTTCTGGCAACGCCTCCGTGGCAAGCAGTGAGCTAGGGCTGGGATAGGCAGCTGGGCTGCGTGTCCGACGGCCGACTGTCAGCGGCTTCGCCGCTGTCCCCTTAGTCCCGTGCAAGCACGAGCCTCAGGTCCGCCAGGCTAACGCCTCGCTAAGCCGGTGCTTCTTCGGCGGCTACGCCGCCTCATCCGCTACCGGCTCAATCTCCACCATCACGGTGGCGGCCTCGACGTTCTGACCAGGCTTGACGTGGATCTGCGTCACGACGCCCGCGATCGGGCTCTTCAGGTCGTTCTGCATCTTCATGGCCTCGAGGACCAGGAGCGGCGAGCCCTCGGTGACATTGTCACCGATCTTGACCTGCACCTCCACGATCTTGCCAGGCATCGGCGGCTTGATGCGGCCATCGCCGCGGCGACCCTTGCCCCCGGCGCGGACCAGTTCAGGCTTGGCCCGTTGGACCGCCAGGTCCAGGGTATGCGGGCCCTCATGGATGTGGCCGGCGGCCAGTCGGAAGTCGAACGCGTTGCCGTCCAGGTTGACCTTGTAGTGGCCCTTCCCGACCGTCTCGACGCTGGGTTCGAAGGCCGTGCCATCGACGATGAACTTGGGGCCGTCTGCATGCTCTTCGACCTGCACGTAGTAACGGCGGCCTTCGAGATCGAACGCGTATCTCATTGGAACACCCCTGCCGATTCACGGCGGCTGCGTTGGCCCCAAGCGTTGAGGCGGCGGCGGCCGAACTCATCGACGCCGACGTTCTTGCCATTGCTCTTACCGAAACCGTAGCTCTTGGCGACGAAGGCATCGATGCC
>JBFIDG010000138.1:0-5651 GCA_041581335.1 Thermoplasmatota archaeon | reverse complement strand
CGGCCTTGTAGGTCGACTCGATGACGTAGGTCACCTGCGCCATGTAGCCGCCTTCATTCTCGTAGGCCACAGACCAGGCGCCGAAGTCGCCGTCAATCTCGTCGGCGGCGTAGGTGACGAATTTGGTGTTGTCCCAGTGATCGACGCTGCCATCGTGGTGTTCGACGAGCAAGAACTCGCGCAAGAGAAGCGGCGAGCTGCTGCTCACGTGGATGCCCACGGTGAGGCTGTCGATGCCCTCGTGCACCGGGAAGGACTCGGGCATGCAGCTGGTACCCAGGAGGTTCAGGCCACATTGGGCCTTGATCTCCTCGGCGTAGTCTGCGACGACACGGGCCTTGGCGATCTTGACGCCGCCATCCGGTCCAGCGACCTTGGCCACGATGTCATAGACGCCGGGCTCATCGATGTTCATGACGAAGCCATCGCCGCCCTTGCCACCCTTGGCACCGGAGTAGGTCTCACCGGCGCGAGTGACCTCGAAGCTGGTGGTCGTGCCTTCGGGCAGCTCGTCGACGCCGTGGACGCCGAGCAGGAAGCTCACCATGGGGCTCTCAGCCGCGTTGACGCGGTCGTGGCTGCTGGTCAGGCTGATGGAGTACGGGGTCGCGCCGACGCCTTGGCCGCGCGCATCAGCGATGAGCGAGGGGTCGCCGACGATCTCCAGGATCTCGAGGGGACTGCGTTCCGGGCCGGCGACGTCCGTGTTGGCTCCGGTGAGCGTGAGCTTGACACGGGCGGTCACTTCGGCGTAGATGTCTTCGTCGATCTCTTGGCCGTAGACCTCGCCGTGGGCGGCGATGTCCACGAAGGTGTAGACGATGTATTCCTGCGACACGATGGCCTGCAGGTCATCGGAGTAGTAGACGATCTCGTGCATGCCGAGCTGGAAGTTGAAGCGCTCCAGGGTCAGGCCGGCGTCTTCGAGGGCCTGAGCGTAGTTGGAGACGAATTCTTGCAGACCGACGGGGGTGTACGAGAAGTCGACGCGGACGGCTTCGGTCTTGCCGAACTCGCCCAGGTCGACGGTGCGCATGCCGGAGACTTCGCCGACCACGTGCATGCGGTCGATTCCCTGCAGTTCTTCGAGGGCGAAGGACATGGGCAGGTCGATGGTGTTCTCCCAGCGCTTGTCGGCGGTCAGGGGGAAGTTGAGGTAGCTCATGTCGTTGCCCGCGGGGAACGTGAGTCCGCCACCGGGGCAGTCGTCGCTGCGGCAGCTAAGGTCGGGCAGGACCGGGACCGGGGCCAGGTCATGCTGGCGCTCCGCGGTGACGTAGGCCTGTTGGCCTGCGAAGGCATCGAAGACGGGCAGGCCGCTCTGGATGTTGCTGAAGGGGAACGTGGCGGCGCTGACGTAGACGGGGTAGCCATCAGCATCTTCGTATTGGGTGCTGAGGACCTCCTTCTTGACAGGGAACGGCCCGAACGACATGTTCGTCGCCCCGGGGATCCCGAAGTCGTCTGCGACGCTGCCGTCGGTGACGGACTGGATGTCCGCAGTGACGTCGTAGCTGAAGCTGTAACCGGCTTTCCAGTCGGGCGCATGCACGGGGTCGAAGTCTTCAGCACTGGCGATAGCGACGCCGGCGATGACAGCTCCGAACAGCACGAGGGTGCTGACGGCCGTGATGATTGCCCTTTTTCCCAGTTGGATCATTTTGCTCACCTGAGGATAGGGGCATCGCCCCCACCGACTCAGTGCTCACCGACCTTCCGGGAATAAAAGCACATTGGCCGAATCGTTGGTGTGAACAGGAGATAAGACGCTTCATTGTACACATATGAGCACCGGTGCGCGTTGGGGCACGAAGGTCGTTGCAGCCCGCCGGCCGGAGGCGGCCGTTCTGTTTTTGGTCCGATCGTGAAAATGAATGGACGCACGGGCCGCGATCACTTCTTGCCGGGCTTGTTGCGGGGACCCATCTTCTCCTCGACCTTCGCCGCCGCAGCCTGCTGACGCGGACTCGGCGAGTCCTTTGGCGCCCCCTTCAGCTTGAGCTCGAGGATCTGGTCGCGCAGCAACGCTGCGCGCTCGAAGTCCCATTCCTTCGCTGCGGCCTGCATGTCCTTCTCCATGGCCTTGAGCAGCTTGTCGAACTCCGACTTGTCGAGCTTGGTCGTGTCCGCGGTGATGAGCGATTTCTTCTCCCCCACCCGTTGGCCTTCGATCTCGATGCCCTTGATGGTGCGCTTGGCCGACCGGGGTGTGATGCCGTGCGCCTTGTTGTACGCGATCTGCGTCTCGCGCCGGCGATCGGTCTCATCGATGGCGATCTTCATCGCGTCGCTCATGCGATCGGCATACATGATGACCCGCCCCTTCTCGTGACGCGAGGCGCGACCGATGGTCTGGATGAGACTCGTGGCGCTCCGCAAGAACCCGATCTTGTCAGCGTCGAAGATGGCGACCAGACTGACCTCGGGCAGATCAAGGCCTTCACGCAGCAGGTTGATGCCGATGAGGACGTCGTACTCGCCCTTGCGCAGCTGCTCCAGGATGATGACCCGTTCCAAGGTCTCGATGTCCGAGTGCAAGTACGTGGCCTTGACGCCGAGGCCCTGGTAGTACTTCGTCAGCTCCTCCGCCATCTTCTTGGTGAGCGTCGTGATGAGGACCCGTTCGCCACGCTCCACGCATTGCTTGATCTCGCCGTACAGATGGTCGACCTGGCCATCCACAGGGCGGACCGTGATCTCCGGGTCGATCAGCCCCGTCGGGCGGACGACGGCCTCGACGGTGTTGGTGCTGACCTCGGCCTCGTACGGCCCTGGCGTCGCGCTCGTGAAGACGACCTGCTTGACCTTGCGTTCGAACTCATGGAACTTGAGGGGCCGGTTGTCCAGCGCAGACGGCAGCCGGAAGCCGAACTCGATAAGGGTCTCCTTGCGGGCTCTGTCACCATTGTACATGCCGCGGATCTGACTCGCCGTGACGTGGGACTCGTCGAGGATGGTGAGGTAATCCTCGGGGAAGTAATCCATCAGGCAGGCACCCGGATCTCCAGCAGGCCGCCCCGTCAGGGGCTGCGAGTAGTTCTCGATCCCGGAGCAGTAGCCGAGTTCGTTGAGCATCTCGACGTCGAACCGCGTGCGCTGTTCGAGCCGCGCCGCTTCCAGGATCTTCCCGGCCTTGTTCAACTCGCGCAGCCGCTCCTTGAGCTGGGCTTCGATGCGGGCGATGGCAGCGGCCATCTGCTCGGGAGCCAAGACCCAGTGCTTGGCAGGGAAGATGTTGATCTGGTCGAAGTCGTGGATGGTCTCCGCGGTCACACGGTGGATGCGCCGGATCGCCTCGATCTCGTCGCCCCAGAGTTCGATGCGGATCGGATCCTCGTCGCCGGGGGGCAGGATGTCCACCGTGTCACCCCGCACCCGGAACGTGCCAGGCTTCAGGTCGGCGTCGTTGCGCTCGTAGTAGATGTCCACGAGGCGCCCCGTCAGCGTCTTGCGAGGGATCTCGCCACCCTTGTTGAGCAGCAGGTGCTGCTCGCGGTAATCTTCGGGCGACCCCAAGCCGTAGATGCAGCTCACAGACGCCACGACGACCACGTCGTCGCGGCTGACCAATGATTGCGTGGCGCTGTGCCGGAGTTTCTCGATCTCCTTGTTGACGTCGGATTCCTTGGCGATGTACGTGTCCGATTGCGGGACGTACGCTTCCGGCTGGTAGTAATCGTAGTAGCTGACGAAGTATTCCACGGCCGCTTCCGGCAAGAACGCCTTCATCTCCTCATAGACCTGGGCGGCGAGCGTCTTGTTGTGGCAGACGATGAGCGTGGGCTTCTGGACCGCCTCGATGGTCTTGGCCATTATGTAGGTCTTGCCGACGCCCGTCACCCCCTTCAGCGTCTGCCATTTGTGGCCGGCGCGGATGCCGTGCGAAAGCGCCTCGATGGCCTTGCCCTGGTCACCGGCAGGTTCGAACGGCGCCGCCACGCGGAAGCTCACGGGAGGTCCAAGCACAAGCCCCCCATAAGCACGGACCTTGGGTGCCGATGGAGCCGTTGGGCCCAGTTGTGTGCATTGAGCGGTTAGCCAATACGGAACCCTGGGACAAAGGCCAAGAACGCCCAAGGCCGATACGAGAAATGGCGATGACCTTGGAGACGACAACGATCCTTTCGGTGAACATAGCAAACAAGCCAGGAGCGCTGGGAGACATCGCCAAGGCGCTCGCCACAGGAGGCGTCAACATCGAAGGCTTCTCCGTGGAACGCGGCATGGTCCGCTTCCTGACCCGCGATTTCGTGCTGGCGCAGGCCGTGGTCCAGAAGGCCGGGTTCTTGGCAAAACCCCTGACCGTCTTCGTCATCCAACTCGAGAACCGCCCAGGTTCCTTGGCGGCGCTCGCCCAGGCACTCGCGGAAGAAGGCGTCGAGATCATCAACACCTTCGGCGTGACCCATGGCGAGCTCGGGACCATCTTCGTGCGCGTGGACCAGATAGAGATTGCTCGCGGCGTCTTGTCCCGCATGCAGGGCGCCCACATCATCGCGTGAGCCAAAGGGTCGAAAAAGGGGAAAAGGCGCTTCCTGAGAAACGGTTCAGGCGTTCTTGAGGACGGGCACGCCGTTGGGCATGCTACCGACCGTCTTGCCGGAAGGGATCTCGAAGACCGGCGTGAAGCCCTGGTCCTTCATCTCCTTCTGCGTCTTCTTGGAGAAGTTGTAGCGGTTACCCTTCTTGTAGAGAGCGTAGTCGCCTTCCTTGTAGACGGTGCGGCGGGCGGCCGGGGCCGTGTCGCGGGCCTTCTTGGCGGCGGGCTTGGTGTCCTTGGCCTTGGCAGCGACGGCAGCGGTCGGGGGGCGGTAGCCCTTGTGGCGACCGCAGTATTTGCTGGCCTGGCGAGCGCTGGACTTGCACTGACCGCCGGCGGCGGTCAGGGCACCGCACTGGGGGCGGGCCGCGGGCGTGCTGGTGCTGGCCTTGCGGGCGGTAGGAGCGGTGTCCTTGGCGCCCTTGACAGCAGGCTTGGTGTCCTTGGCGGCCGCAGCGACAGCGGCGGTCGGGGGGCGGTAGCCCTTGTGGCTGCCGCAGTATTTGCTGGTGTGGCGAGCGCTGCGCTTGCACTGGCCGCCGGCGGCGGTCAGAGCCGCGCACTGGGGCTGCAGGTCGGCGGTCGCGTCAGCGGCGGCGGCACCATTGCTGGAGGCCACGACGGCGACGGTCTCCGTCTTGGTCGGCGTCGGGGTAGCGACGACGTCCTTCTTGTTGCGACTGAACAGGCCTTTGAGCCAAGCGATAAAACCCATGGTACTCGATAGGACCAGACAGGCCTTGCTCTTGACTGTTTTCAGTCTATCAGGTCTTCTGGGCCCAACTCGATGTGCAAGCCGCGCAGGGGGTTCATGCGACCCAACAGGCAGGCGAAGACGGTCTTAGCCTGCAAGGGAGACCCCCCCGATGAAACCGAGCACGAGCAATAGCACGGCGACGGCGGCACCCACGTAGGGCATGCGGTCGGCACGGACGTCGTCAAACGGACGGGGCGCCACGAGCAGGACCAGGAGGGCGAGGCTCGAGAGGAGCAAGGTGCCGAGCAGGAAGACGATGAAGGACATGTGGATCACGGAGGTTGTACAGACGGCCCACCCCACCGTTCAATGGCCGATTGGCCGGAACGCCAGACCCGAGGGTCCGGCGGTTGG
>JBFIDG010000137.1:0-5659 GCA_041581335.1 Thermoplasmatota archaeon | reverse complement strand
GTACGCCACGGGTCCCGTGTTCAACACCTACTACTACCTGCAAGGCACCGATGAATACGGTGTCAGCCTCGTCGGCGCAGGCACGGCCCAGAACGAGGACCCCGAATCCCTGGCGCGTCTCATCGACGACGTCGCTTGCCCGGACCTGCCCTTCGTGCAGGCGCACGGCGTCGGCAGCGGCGTCACCGGCCTGAAGAGCGACTACTGGGTCGAGCGCGACTGGACCCGCACCATTGGCGACTCCAAATGGAACGGCTCGATCTTCTTCGTGCACGGCCTGCAGGACTGGAACGTCAAGCCGGACCACATCCTGCCCTGGATCGAACGCATCCCTGAACAGATCCGCGTCAAGGGCTGGCTCCACCAAGCCGGCCACGTCTACCCGGAGCGCACGGACTGGAACCAGACGATGCTGCGCTGGCTGGACCACGAACTCAAGGGCATCGACACCGGATTCTGGGCCGAGCCGCGCTGGGATGTCCGCAGCGACAACGGCGACTGGTACCAGCACGACTCTTGGCCTCCGGCCACGGACGGCCTCGGCTTCAACGGCATGGACTTCCAGTTCCTCGACGGCGACCCCATGGCCCTCACCGCCGGCCTGTTCAACCAGACCACCCACCTGAGCGGAGACATCACGTTCCGGCCCACGCTGACGGGCGCCAACCCGGACGGCGTCGCGACGGTGACGGTCTACGACCAGTCCCCCGACGGCGTCCGCACCTGGGTCACCGAAGGCATGGTCCGCCTGCTCTACCGCAACGGCCTCGATAACCCACAACCATGGGTCGGCGCTGGCAGCAGCGAGACCGTCGCCATCCGGACATACCCCTTCGACCACGTCTTGCCCGCCGGCCACTCCTTGGTCGCGGTCTTCCAGGGTGATTCCCGCAACGCCGTCGTCACCCCTGCCCAACTCGCGGGCATCAGCCTCAGCGGCTTCGAGGAGACCCGCGCCCACGTGGTGGCCCCGGGCAGCGCGCCGATGGCGGAGCAACCCGTCGACATGAGGTGCTTCGCATGCTGAAGACACTCAGCATCGCCGCCCTGATGCTCACGGTCGTCCTCGCCGGCTGCGCCGGCAAACCCGCCGCAGAAGCAGACCCAGACCCGGGTCTCCTGGACAAGGGCATCCTCCCGCCGGCGATGCGCGAACTGCTCTCCACACCAGACCACGGCATCGGGCCCCACAAGGAAGCCCACTTCGTCGGCAGCCTCGGCGTGCAACTCTACCTGGACTGGATCGAACCCGACACGGACGGCCCCTTCCCGGTCATCCTCGGTTTCACGCCCTACCAAGGCATGGACCCCGTCGAGATCCCCGGGCAAGAAGGCGCAGACCCCACCGGCACCGGCGTCTTTGGCGAAGGGGCAGGCGACGCCTACTCGCAGCGCCTCGTCGACTACTTCGTCCCCCGTGGCTACGTGGTCGCCTTCGCCGACGTGCGCGGCAACCACGAGGCCGGCGGCTGCATCGACCAATCCGGCCCCGACCAATGGCAGGACGGCTACGACTACGTGCAATGGATCGCCGAACAAGGGTGGAGCGACGGCAACGTGGGCATGTGGGGCGCCAGCTACGTCGGCGAGACCCAGTTCACCACCGCGTTCCTCAATCCTCCTGCCCTGAAGACCATCGTGCCCGTCGCCTCCGTCAGCAACCAATACGAATGGTCGTTCTACCAAGGCATCCCCTACGAACTGCAGCCGTTCATCGGCATGTTCAGCTACGCCACGGGCAGCGTGCAACCCAGCAGCGACCCCAGCAATGCCCAGAACTACCCCGAGAAGCTGACCTGCCAACCAGAGCAGTTCGTCGTCGGCACCGATTTCAGTGGGGACCACACCAGCTTCTGGACGGAACGGGACTACAGGCCCTTTGCCTCGCAGATCAACGCCAGCGTGCTGCACATCCACGGCCTACGCGACTGGAACGTCCGCCCCATCCACATCGACCCGATCTTCAACGACATCGTCGCCCCCAAGCGCGCCATCTTCGGGCAGTGGGGCCACGCCTTCCCCGACCGCGGCGACTGGCAGCCCAGCGAAGAAGAGTTCCTCGCGGGCACCTTCGACATCCAGACCACCTGGTACGACCACTGGCTCAAGGGCAAACAGAACGGCATCATGGACATCCTGCCCCCGGTGCTCGTCGAGGACGACACCGAGCAATGGTGGGGCATCGACAGCTTCCCGCCCCTGAACCAAGACTGGGTCACACTCAGCCTCGGGGCGGACGGCAAACTCGTGGCGCCCGCTACGGCCAAGCCCGGTTCCTTGGAGATCGTCGACTACCCCGAAGAGGTCCTCGTCGACGGCCGTTTCTTCGTTCCGGACGAACAGGCCGTCATCGGTGGCCGCGGCCTTGCCCCAGACCGCCTCGAATGGTCCTTCGTCACGGCCGAAGAGCTGCGCCTCGTCGGCCGTCCGTACTTGGTCTTCAATGCCACCACGGACGAGAAGAGCACCCACTGGGTCGCCCACATCACGGTCGACGGCAAGGACTGCAGCGGCCAGAGCGTCTGCGACAACCACGGCTACCAAGACACCCGCCACCGCAACGGTTTCGACAAGCCCCGCGACCTGGACGGCAGCGAATACCAGCTGCGCATCGACTTCTACCCGCAGTACGACGTCATCCCGGCCGGCAGCACCGTGCGGCTCACCCTGATGCACAACGACGCCGAGGTGCAACAGGACAACACCTTCGCCCGCAGCACGGTCCGCGTCGGCCCCGCTGCGACGCTGCACCTACCGCTGGCGCCCACGCAGGTGCCGTTGCCCCACGACGAGCTGCCCGAGATCTTCCCGGGCTACTTGGACGGCTCCTTCAAGCGCTAGGCTCGATGCGGCCGCGCCACATCACAAGGGCCCACAACAGGCCCGGCGCAGCGGCGATGCCCGCCGTCATCTTCGGGTCGGGCATGGTGATCTCTTGGCCACGCAGGATGAAGGTCGCGGTGCCCATGTCCGACTGCGTGAAGAACACCAAGGCGACAACGAGCAGGACCGCGTGGAACGCCGCGTACAGGCGCACCGAGCGGATCTCGTCGCCCTCGGCCAGCGCCTGGAAGGCTGCCCCGTTCCACAACAGCATGGAGATGCTGGCCGCGGCGATGCCGAGCCCAGCGAAGCTGCGGCTGGTCCACAGACTGATGCCGTCCTCGCTGGCGATGTAAGGGATGATGATCATGACCGCCATGATGGCCCAACCGGCGATGGCGAACGAGAACGCACGGTCGAGCCAAGCAAGGCGCTGCGGGTCCCGGGTGGCCCGCTTTGCTTCCATCAGTCCGGGCAGGGCCGGGACGAGGGCGATGGCGGTCCCTACCACGAGCGAGATGCTCGTCATGTATGCGACGACGCCAGCAAGGAGCCACAGCACATTGGATGCAGTGAGCCAGCGGATGGGCGTCGGGGGCATGGATTGGACCTGGGCCACGCTGGACGAGCCCCGCTGGGGTTCTTAGGCGGCACGCTCCCGCGCGGGCAGCCCTACGAGCCGGTGTAGCGCAGGATGTAGAGGCCGGAAGCCTCGTCCACGGCGTACATCAGGCCGCGTTCTTCCACGACCCCCCAGAACCACGGTTGCATGGTCGGCGGGCTGTTGCGCTGCACGACCTCCATGGTGAAGCCGACAGCGCGGGGCTGGCACAGGTCAGAAGCGTCCAAGATCCACAGGCCGGCGTGGTTGTGCGCCAAAGCGACCTTGTCATCGAACGTGTCGAAGTTGTGGGGGCTGAACTCGAAGTTGGAGGTCTCCAGGTGCACGGGCAATGTCCAGTAGCTCGTCCCGCACGCCTTGGCCGGGCGGTTCGGGTCGCTGGTGTCGATGAAGGTGATGTAGCCGCTCTCTTCGGCGCGGACGATCTCCGGCTCCGCGACCGTGATGTGGCGTCCGTCGATCAGGGACTCGAAAGGCGCCGCCAGGTGGATGTTGTTGCGGCTGCTCGGGCTGAACTCGTTGAACGCGCCGATCTCGTTGAGCATCGGAACGTCTTCCGGGCCCAGGTTCGGGTCGGCGCGGGGCAGGTCGCTGATGTCGACGATGCGGACCCCCTTGTCCCAGTAGGCCACGTACATGTACGTCGCGCCGCGCAACGGGTGCGTCTGGATGTACACGTCGTGGGGGAAGAACATCTTGCCCGTCTGGGGGGGATCATTGAGTTGGAACTGTGCCACCGGGGAAGCGGAAACACGGAGTTCGCCCGAGGAGCGGTCACGGGCGATCTCGTAGATGGTGACCCGTTGGGAGACCGGTAGGACACCTTCGTAGATCGTGGCCAGCGGGGCGCCCGCGGCGCCGAGCGTCGTGCTGGGGACGGTGTTGCTCAGGAAATCGTAGGTCTGGACGAACAGGAACTCGCGGTCGCCGTCATCGTAGTACTCGATGGTGTGCGGTCCGTTGTAGGGCACCGGGATGAAGGTCAGCAGCGTGGGTTCGCCGGGGAAACGGACGTCGACGACGTGGACGCCGCGGGGGATGGCCTGGCTCTCCTCGTGGGCCTGGCGGTTGCCGATCAGTTCCTCGATGGTGTTGCGCTGCGTGGCGAAGAACACCAGTTCACCGTCGGCGCTGACCTCGATGTCGTAGCCGTTGGGGGCGTGGTATTCGCCCGCCGCACGGGGGTTCTCGGGGTCCTCGATGTCGATGATGGCGAAGCCGCCGGTCTGGTCTGCGACGCCGCCTTGGGCCGAGGGCGTCGTGCTGACCCGGGCGAGGTAGGCGTAGCGCCCCTGGATGGCGAGCTCGGTGTAGATGACGCCGGCTGCGATCCGGTTCGGGTCGCCGCTCGGGTCCACGCCGTTGCTGTAGCCCACGCGTTCGATGTTGTGACTGCCCGCGTGCAGGCTGGCGTCCTTGTGCAGAGATGGATCGCTGTCGTCGCCGTGGCTTTGGCTCAGAAACGGTGTCGCTGCGAGGGTCGTCGCCTTCTCGACGTCGGCAGGATCCAGGTCCTGGGAGCCTGCACGCAGACAGCCGGACGCGGCAAGCAAGAGGAAGACGGCGATGACGCCCCAGCGCATGCGGTCCGACCTCTACGGCTTCTCAAAGGGGTTGTGGTCCTGCAACCAGGCCTCGGTGGGCGGGTCCTTGCATGCCAGGTCGTTGCGGCGCAGCATCGCGGCCGTGGCCGCCAATGGCAATCCGACCACGTTGCTCCACGGGCCATCGACGACGTGGATGTACGGTGCCAGCAACGGGTCCTGGATGCCGTAGCCCGCTTTGCCGATCCAATGCTCCTCGCGGATGTACCGGTCGACGACCTCTGCTGGCAGGCGGTCCATGCGGACCTGGCTCGTCACGGCCGCGGCATCGACGGACTGCTCATCGTAGGCCAGTGCGAGCCCGGTACTGACCTGGTGCGTGGCGCCGCTCAACATGGCAAGCCGGAGTCTGGCGGTCTTGGAGTCGGGGGATTTTCCGATGATCTCGCCGCGGAACGACACCACGGTGTCGGCGCCCAGGATCCACGCTTCTGGATCCAGCCGGCTCGCTGCGAGGGCCTTCTTGCGGGCGATGACCTCAAGGCCGTCTTCGATGGACAATGCGTGTGGTGCCTCTTCGGTGACCTTGACGGGCCGGACCTCGAAGTCGTCCAGGAGGTAGCGGAGCAACAGCTCGCGCCGGGGGGACTTCGAGGCCAGGACGATCATG
>JBFIDG010000136.1:0-5771 GCA_041581335.1 Thermoplasmatota archaeon | reverse complement strand
GTAGGTCAGGACACTGATGTCCAGGCGGATACCGATGCCGACGCGGCCCACGACGATCAAGACGATCAACGCCAGCGCCACGTAGACGAGGGCGTCGAGCAGGATCTTCATGCGCAGGTCGATCGGGCGGACCTCGATGTCACCACGGCGCAGGCGATCATCCAGTTGTACGCTGTGGACGATCGGCGCCCGCCCCTTGCGGCGGTCCTCGGCGGCTTGGCTGGCCCGGGCCCGCTTGGCGGCCTGTGCCTTGGCCTTGGCCATCGCCTTGTTCTTGGCCGCCTCGGCACGGGCGGCTTTGCGGGCCTCCTTCGGGTCAAGGGGGACCGCTGGGATCTCGGCCTCCACGTCATCGGGGCGGTCTAGGGGCACGTCGTCCGCCATCTCACACCTCCGGGATCATGGACTTGAGTCCGAACATGAAGCCGGCGTTGATGACCGGCAGCATGAGGTAGGTGATCATCTGCAATTGGCTGGGGTCACCACCGGACATGAGCGCCATGATGGCGATCATGACGATGAGGAACAACGGACCGGCCACGGCTGCCGTGACGTAGGTCTCGGCCATCAGACCCATGGTCTCGATGAACGTCTTCTGTTCGACGCGGTTCTCCCATTGGTAGCGGCTGGCCTTCTGCTTGAAGTAATTGGTCAGGTCACCGCCGGACGTGACGGTGGTGATCGCACCCTGCAGCAGTTCCTGGAACTTCACCGACGGGGTGCGGTCCATGCTGCGACGCAGGGCCGTGACGATGTCGATGCCGTGCACGTGGAGGTCCTTGAAGATCATCGATGCTTCCTTGGCGACCTCGCCGTAGATGTGCTGCCGTGCCAGGCTCCTGAAGATCTCGGCCGGGATGACGCCGGCGCTGGCCATGGCGGCGATGTAGTTCGTCGCATACGGCATGCGCAGTTCGATGTCCTTGCGGCGCTTCTTGGCGTTGCTCGCCGGCGTCGACAGGAGCGCCACGTAACCCACATAGCCGAACATCGGAGCGACGATGAGTGGCAGGACGTAGACGACGGGCGACAGGTCGAGGGTCGTGCCGAGGACGACGGCGACGCCGATCAGCAAGAACAGGGAGACCGCCGCCGTGGCGAGGCCCATGAGCATGCTGTGGGCGATGTAGGCATCGCCGCGGATCGGCATCTGTGCCTTGCGTAGTTGCTCGTCGACCTTCTCCAGTTGCTTCGAGGCCGCGGCACGGGGGCCGAACAGTTTGTAGGCAAGGCGCTGCGTCTGTGTCAGTCCCATCCTTCACCCGCCTCGACCTTGGCCATGATGGAGACCTTGTCCTTGTAGTACTGCTTGATGATCAACGCCGTCTTGTCGTAGTCGCGCTCGTCCAGATCGACGAGGTGGTTGATGAGTCTGACACGGTCTTCCATCTCCGCAGAGATCTCCCTCGTGGACTTGCCGCCTTCGTGCGCCAAGCGCTCCAGGGCGTAGCTCACGCCGGAATACTCGAAGGCATCCGTGCTGGGGTCCCAATGGAACACTTCGTTGGTGAGGATCTCACGGGTGTTCGGGTCAAGGCCCACGACCTCCGTGAGCTGCTTGGTACGGCGCACGCGCTTGCCCCCGACGCGGGTCTGGATCTGGACCGCCACCACATCCAGTGCTTCCAGGAGGCTACGGGGGATGTTGATGGGATCGGATTCCAAGCGGTGGATGACGGCGTCGACGCTGTCGGCGTGCATCGTCCCCCACGCGGAGTGCCCGGTGGCCATGGCCTGGAACAGGGCGTAGGCCTCGGCACCGCGCACCTCACCGACGACGATGAACTCGGGCCGTTGACGCAGGGCGTTCTTGAGGAGCTGGAACATGTCGATCTCACCGGCCTGGCGTCCGTGGGCGTCGCGGGGCCCAAAGCCGTCGCGGGTGATACCGGCGATCCAGTTCGGCTCAGGGACACGCAGTTCGCGGGTGTCTTCGATGGTGATGACCTTGTTCTGGGGTGGAATGAACATCATCAGCGCATTGATGGCCGTCGTCTTCCCCGACGCAGTGCCACCTGCATAGATACCGCTCATGTGGCCTTCGATGACCATCCAGAGGTAGGCGAGCATGGCACTGCTCATGGTGCCGAACCGGACCATGTCGATCGGGCTGAAGGGCACTTCACGGAACTTACGGATGGTGAAGGTCGAGCCGAAACTGGACACCTCCCTGGCCAGCGTCGCCTGGAGACGACTGCCGTCTTTCATCGTGGCGTCCAGGATAGGCTCGGCGATGCTGACGTGCTTGCCGGAGCGCTGCGCCATCCGGATGACGAAGCTGTCCAGGTGCTCATGGCCCTTGTAACGGATCGTCGTCGTCATCGCCTCGTACTTGCGGTGGTACACGAAGATCGGCACGTGCGGTCCGTCGCAGGAGATGTCCTCGATCATGGGATCGTGCATGAGGATGTCCAGCGGGCCCTCGCCGATGAAGTCCCGCATCACGTAGTACAGCAGGCGCTCCTTGGCTTCGTTCGAGCTGGCCTCCTCGTCACCGAGGCTGATCGAGTAGTCGAAGAGCACTTGTTCGAACTTGCCGCGGATGTAGTCCTCCAGCTCGGTCTTGTCCAGTTCTTCCGGCTGCAGATCCAGCACGTCGACGAGTGTGTCTTCGATGAAGTCGAGAAGGATCCGCTCATCGCGACTGAGCTTGGGCTCGATGGCGTGGTACCACATGTCGTGGGTGCGGTCGTTCTTGACGATCTGGACGTAGGCGTACGGGGGCCGTAGTTCGAAGATCTCGACCTCCCTGTCGTCGGGGTCAGGGCGGTAGTCCAGTTTGTCAGTGGCGGCCCAATCATGTTCGAGCTTGGCGCGTTGTTCTTCGTCGAGGCCCTCGAGGACGGCCTCGCGGCGTTCTCGTTCCTTCTCGGCGATGGCCTCACGGCGGGCCTCTTCGTCCTTGAGGGCCTGCGGGCGTTCCGAGGCGGGCGCCGGGAACTGGGGGAGCTTGATCTTGGAGGGGTCCGCCGTGCGCTTGGCGATCTGCTGCTTGATGATGTCCTGGGCGCGGGTCGGCGCGATGCGCTTGAGGGCCCCTTGGTCGGGCGCTTGGGCGCGGCCTTCGGAGACGTCGACCTGACGGCTGGATCCGTCGTGGCCTTCTGCCGCCGTCGCAGGCCGCTGGGGCGGGCGTGCCGGGGTCTTGCCGGCGGGCGGCGGGTCCGCTGGGGGGGCGGCCGCGGCGGCTGGCCCGGAAGGGGCCGGCTGCGAGGCCGGAGGTGCTGGCGGAGCGGCCGCAGGAGCGGCAGGTGCCGGAGGCGTGGCAGGGGGCCGGGGCGCGTCGGCAGCCGGCTTTGCGGGCGGCTCACCTGGAGCGGCCGCTCTACCTGCAGCGGGTGGCGTGGAGGCGGGGCGACCCACCTGAGGCTCGCCCTCGGCCGGGCGTGGCGTGGCCGGTCGCTTCGTGCCGGGGACCGCCTTGCCTTTTGCGGGTTTCTTCTCAGGGTTCTCTTCAGGGCTCATGCGTTCTCCAGGGTGACGTAGAATTGTGGCTCGGTGGCCGGGGCGACGACGCAGGCCGGAGGCAGGTTCTGGAAACCTGCGGCTGGCGGCTCCGCCGTGATGCGAATGATGATGGGGCCGCCGTCGAGAGGAGCCTGCTTGCAGACATGGACGAGGCCCTCACTCCCAGCGGCGAACAAGGGCTGGTTGACCGTGGCGCCGGCCGCGACGACGATGATCTGCGAGCCATCGAGCTCGATGCTGTACTCGCGGCCTTCGATGCGCTGCGGGAGATTGAGGCGGCTCTCCAGACTGACATCCTGTTCGCCGAACTTCTCGCCGAACAGGGCGGTCTCGATGACGAGGCTGGCGACACGTTGCGCGATGGACTCGGCACTCGTGGCGATGACCCGCTCCTCCGTACTCTCCTTGGCGATGTTGAAGCTCAGCATGCTCAGGATCAACACCATGCTCAGGATACCGAACATCAGGATCTGACCCACGACCTCGCTCACGCCCTGGTCGTCGTGGCGTAGCGTCTCAGAGGTTCGTCGTGATGCGGGCATGGAACAGCTCGAAGGGGAAGGTCGTGGACACGGCTGTGATGGGGTCGACGGTGGTGTAGCCGATGCTGCGTACACCATTGGCATCACCGGCACTGCAAGAAAAGGATGGGTCTTCAGCGTACGTCCCGTATTGCAGGTCGGAGGTGCGCAAGCGCAGGGTGTTGCACCATGCCTCGGCGTAGCGGCCATCGAAGTCGAGGCGCAGGCTCTGGGTGTCGTCGCGACTGGTCCGCTGGTCGGCGCCGACCAGCCCGACGAACATGCTGGCCACCGTACGGCCTGACACGCCGTCCGTCTGGCCCGACATGGTCGGCATGCGCCACACGAAGTCCTGGGTCAGGTACGCTTCTTCGTCCATGGGTGGCGCATCGACGAGGCTGACCGTGCCACGGGTCGTGGCGAAGATGGCGCCCGCTTCGTAGTAGACCGAGACGCCGGTCCGGCCGGGCATGGACCACTCCAGGGCCACCGTCCTGAAGTTCCAGACATCGACCCAGGCAGCGCCACGGGCCGGCGGCGTGCCTCCGGGGCCGAGCTCGAACAACCAGCTGGATGCCAAGAGGTCCTGCGCGACGGATGGCGATCCGTCGGACACGGCGACGACGTGGTCGCCGCCGCTTGACGACACGATGGTCCCTCGGGCGCCGTTGACATTGCTCCCCGTGACCTTGTAGATGCGCAGGCACTGGGTGCTGGCGGCACAGGTCAGCAGATCATTGTCAGACACCTCGAAGTTATCGCATCCGGCCGTGGTGCTGATGGCGAACTGGTCGTTGTTGCCCGACACCCCCAGCTTCGTGACGTGGATTGTGCAGTCGGGCGCGCCGAGTTGCAGGTCGTCGAACGTCGCAGCGATCTGGATCCGCGTCCCCTCGACCAGGTTCAGGTCCCCTTGGTCCATGCTGATGCGGGGGACGCGGGCGCTGTCACTGAGGCTCAGCACGAGGGTATCACGTCGGACTTCTCGGAACTCGCCGATCATGGCCAGCTGGGCGCCGCGTTCCTCGAGCCGGTCCAGCTCGGGCCCACCCCATAGCAGGGCGGCCGCGATGCCGACGACGGTGATGCCGAGGATGAGGAGGCTGCCAACGACGGGCGTGACCGCCTCGGCGGCGACGGCGAATGCGTGCCTCGTGCGAGGCTCAGGTCTCGATGGCGATCTGGACATGGGTGAACGCGAAGGGGAAGGCATCGGCTCCGTTGTTCTTGTCGAAGACGATGGTGTAGCGGGAATCCGGGTGGGTCGAGCCAGCACAGGTCCGCGTGGTGTAGGGCTGTTTGTAGGCGAAGCCGCTGTCGACGTCGTCGTCCCGCAGCATGAGGGAGGTGCACCAGGCGCGCGCGAAGTCGCCTTCGAAGTCGTATTGCACGGCCCGGACGCTGTCATCGATGCGCAGGAGGTTGTCCTCAAGGCGGAGGAAGACGACGATGCTCTGCGTGCCCGAGCGGCCCACTTCGGGACCTTCCATGATGGGCCAGCGGAGCGCGAGTTCATCGGTGCCGAAGGCCTGCTCGGCGATCGGGGCGTCGACCTCGATGAAGGTGTTCTCGCCGTAGCCCGAGAACAGGGCGCCTGCCTCTAGCCGCAAATAGGGTTCGGTGCGGCCGTCCAGTTTCCAGTGCAGCGCCTGGTACTCGATGATCCAGGACTCGGCGTATGTCACGAGGCCGTCACGGCTCTCCAGGCGTACGACCCAGCTGTCGACGGCGAAGCTCTGGGGGAGGTCGACGAGCAGCGTGCCGGTGCCGGAGCCGATGACG
>JBFIDG010000135.1:0-5777 GCA_041581335.1 Thermoplasmatota archaeon | reverse complement strand
TGGCCGTTGACGGTCCAGGGGGCGCGTCCGGGGAACTTCCAGTCGATGACCCGTTCGCGGCCGTCGATGCGCAGACGAGCGTCCACGAAGCTGAGGCTTGCCACATCGATGTCGTTGTGGTACTGGCCGACGACCTTCTCCTCGACGCCAAGGACTTCGACGTCGTGGTGCAGCAGCCATTCCCATGCGCCCTTGACGGCATCGGCCACCCGGTCTGCGAGGGCGAAGGCGTCGGCCTGGTGGCCGTTCATGGTCCCCGCCAGGGTGGCCGGTGTGCTGAGGTGGACCTGGGCCGCGACGCGGGTGGCCTCAGCCAAGGCGCGCGGGCCGACGGGGTCTGCGATGGTCTCCAGTGCGGCTTCCATGGCGGCGTGACCGATGCTGCCGACGACGGCTTGATAGGAGCCTGGGTCCGGCATGCCGTCCAGGTACTGGTGCTTCCACCGCGCGGGGCACATGCGCAGCGTGTTGACCTGGCTAGGGCTGATGCGGGGCGTGCCATCCGGCATGAAGCGGCCAAAGCGCGGGTCGGGGCGTGCGTCGGCGGGCACGAACGCGTCGGCGCGTGGCCGTTGCACCGTCTGCAGGATGTGCTGGCACAGGTCTTGCGGGGTCTCCAGTAGCAGCGTCATGGCAGGTCCAGGGGGATGCCGTCGTCCAGGTTGTAGCGCCCCGGGTTGTGCTTCAGTTTCGTCTCACCCGATCGTGCCATGGCGGTGGCCCCCCGTCGGCGGCCGGCGTTGAGGCCCTTCCGGTATCCCCGGGCCTCTGCGGCGCGGTCCACTTCGGCGAGGGTGGCCTTCTGGCGGTCGCCCTGGGACAGCACCCGGCGCAGGAACGCCGTGATGACGGGCCTGCCCCAGGCACCGGCTTCGGTGCGTGGGATGAGAAGTGGTGCTGGGCGTGCTTCTTCGATGACGCCGTCACGCATGACGAGGATGCCCCAATGGCTGGGGACTTCGTGGGCCTGGAAGACGTCGCGGCTGCCGGCGAGCAAGTAGTAGCGATCGACGGCCCCGGTGGCGGCGCGGCTCTTTTCGGGTTTCTTGAGCTCGTTGCGCCAGTCGTTGCGGCTGATCTTGACCTCGACACCGTGCAGTTCGGGGTGCGCTCCCGTCAGGTCGACGGCGGCGAAGTCCATGAAGCGCAGGCCGTCCGCGTCGGACAGTTGGACCTCCGTCGCGCCCAACCATTTGGGTGGGGCGTAGCGTTGTTCTTCGAGCGCCTGGATCAAGCCGGCCGTGTGCACCACAAGGCCAACCAGGGTACACTAAGCTGTTCTACGGCGCGCAGAGGTAGGTGAATGTAGTCGCGGCGGCACGGCAGGGGCCTCTGCGCCGGCGAACCGCAGCGTGAACCCTGTGTCGTCGGCCGTCAGCGTGGCCATGCTCAAGGCCAACAGATCGGTCGCCATAGCCCACACCAACGGGTGGCGACGCCGGGTCGCCGGTGCATGAGGCGCCGCCAGGTGCGCGGTCACCAGATCGCCGTCCCGGCACAGGTCGATCTGCAAGGTAGACGGATTCTCGAAGAAGACCGGCATCAAGGCCTGCACGGCCCGCTCGACGCTGGGACGCTGGCCTAGGGCCCAGACGGGGCCTCCGAACACATCGACCTCCACCTGGTGCTCGGCCGCCGCCTCGATCAACGCGCCCAGGTCCAGCGGGCGCAGCAATAGGTCCTCGCTCGGATGCATCTCCATGGGTGCCAGCGCCTCCTGCAACAAGGCAAGAGAGCGGTCCAAGAAATCCGCCGGCAGTTCCTCGCCAGCAGCCAGCCGCGCACGCAGCCCACGCACCAGGTTCTCCGCCAAACGCAGGTGCAGCCCCATGTCGGCCACCAACGCCCGCGTGGCCGGGGCCAAGGGATCTGCGCTGGCCAGACGGCCATAGGCCTGGCGGTACGCTGCTGCAAGGATCCGCAGCTCCAAGGTCTCGTTCGTGTCCTTGCCCTTCTCCGTCACGTCGGCTGCACCCGCCTCGCGTGCGGCCTGGACGATCGCTTCGTCCACCATGCCGCTCATGACCACGATGGGCACCTGTGGATGGGCAGAATGGATCGCCTCGACGGAGGCCACGCCGGATGAATCGGGCAGGCCAAGATCCAGCAGCACAGCGTCGGCATGGTCCGTCGCGAGGAACGCCAGCGCCTCCTGCAGGCTCCGGACCACCTGACCGGTGAACCGCGTCGTCGGGCTTTCCTCGAGCCGCAGTTCCTGCAGCCGGCCGTACGCAAGGTCGTCCTCGACGATCAGGACCTTCACTGGCGATCATATGCCGCGGCCCTTAGAACTGCGTCGGTCTGCCCCTCCATCCGGGGCCCCATGGCTCGTTCCAGGCCCGGTGCGCCGTGCCTGCCGCATCCAGGACCTCCAGGCCCCCGAGCGGCGGCCACCGGCACCCCGACCCGCCGCCAGGTCGGCCGAGGCGCAGGCCCTTTGGCCCCGAAGCCAGGGCCAAAAATGACCCAAAAAGGGCTGATTCGGCCGAAGGGCGCTTATACTCCGGGCACAGAAGTACGGTTGTGCAGACCGAACATGGAGTCATCACTCTGGAAGACCTGACCTTGGCGATCGCCAACAAATTCGGAATCCCCGAGGAAGACGCCATGCGGGACGCCAATTTCGTCCTTGACATCTTCGGCTTCGACGAGCGCGTCATCGACAACGTCCTCGAGCCCGCCGACCGCCAGCTCATCTACGCGCTGGAAGAGGACTCGGGCATCTTCGGAACGACCCGCGAAGAGACCACCCTGTACGACGGCCGCGAATGGCGCACGCACTACTGGACGATCCGCCCCAAGAGCGTCGCCATCCTGCGCGACGCCCAGGACGCCCTGCGCAAGCGCCGCAAGAGCCGCCCCACCGAGGCGACCGTGTACGAGAACATGACCGCCGACATGTGGTCGAGCCGCCAGGTCTGAGCAGCCCGATCGCCCCCCGGAACGTCACCTTTGACGCTGCGCGACGCCGCGCGCCGGCCAAAGCAACGAGGCCGGGCGGAGCCGCGGGCCCCCGCACGCCCCCAGGTCCTGGCGTTGTCCGATGGCCGCAGGCCGGGGTATCTGCGGCCGCCGACCGCCCACATGGCAGCAGCCAGGTGGGGTGGGTAGTGGCGAGCCGCGCGTCGGCGCGGTGTGCGGCCAAGGGCCCCGCCCTGGGGCCATGGCAGGGGACGCAGCGACGTCCGCCAGGCTCGCACGGTGTGCAGAGGGCCGGGCCGCGACCCAGAATGAAAAAAAGTGGCCCCGCCCAGATTTGAACTGGAGTCTGAGCGTCCCGAACGCCCAAGTATACCAAACTAACCCACAGGGCCGTGGAGTTCGTGCCGCCCAAGTGGCAGCACAATTGCGGCCGACTCGGGTCGCGTATGTAAGCGCTACGGCTGGGACTCGATGAAGGCCCGCAGCGAGTTGATGTACCTACGGAAGGCCACGCTGCCCTGCGGCGTGATGTGGTAGCGTAGTTCGAAGCCGTTCCTGGTCAGTACGCGGCGGGCTTCGAGCAGCCCCGCGGCCTCGAGGCGCTTCGCGTGTGTGGCAAGATTGCCGTCCGTGAGCCTGGCGCCGTCACGTGTGGCGGCGAACCCCAGATCGCGGTGCTTGTAGAGGAGACCCATGATGCTGAGCCGGGCCGGCTGGTGGATGATGGCGAGATCGTCCGCGAGGTCCATATCAGCCCTGTTGGTGGATCGCGAAGCCGGCCTGGAACCAGCTGAAGCCGCAGATGGCCGCGGCGGCGAAGACGTCTAGGCCGGTGCGCAGTTCTAGGACACCGAGCAGGACGCCGCCGAGGATCATCGCGATGCTGGCGCCGATGAGGTGACTCCAGCCGCGGGCGCCGTGGCGGCGCAGGCTGACGCCGATGATGCCTGCCATGAGGCCATTGACGGTGGTCATGATGCCGTCCATGTCCCACGTGATGCCGGCGGCACGGGCACCGAAGAACAACACGGCTGCCAGGGCCAGGAAGCCGGCCGTGATGAGGGCCGCGTCTCGAAGGGTGCCTGATTCCCGGCGCCCAAGGATGATGGCGTTGTGCTGCCAGAGCCGCATCGTGACGAACGCTCCGGCGACCACGAAGGGCAGCCAGATGACGGCGTTGAGCGCCTGGTAGCCACCCTCGAGCGTGGTCTCGGCGACGCCGTAGGCCAGGAAGATGGCGGCACTGATGATGCCCCAGATCATGGTCGTGATGCCGCCCATGCGCTGGCTGAGCTGTTCTTCAGCCTCGTCAAGCTCAAGGAGGGCTTGGGCGGCCTGCTTGGCGCTGAATTCATCCATGGATAGGCCGAGACCGGGCTGGCGCTATATGATGGGCGTTCACTTGCCTCCGCAAAGTGGCTTATTTGCGGCGGCGGACGACGACGGCGGCGCCCAACAGGCCGACGGCCAGCAGCGGCAGCTCGAGGCCGGGGACCTGGACGGACGGCGGCGTGGTGCCCTGCCTGCCCTTGGCGGCCTTCGGACTGTAGTTGCCGGGGTTGTCCACTTCGATCTCGAAGGGGCCGGCCTTGTGGATGGCGCCCGGCACGAGGGTCTGGCCGTGGAAGATGTTGCGCTCTTCGACGAAGATCGTGAAGTTGTTGGTGCCCATCCGCCAGCCCTTGTGGGCGCTGGTGGCCTCGAAGCCGCTGCGGGCGTCCTTGAACTCGAAGTAGACGCGGTCGCCGGTGGTGAGCGGGTCGTGGTCGAAGTCGGCGTAGACGGACCAGACATTGAGCGCTGTGGGCACCGTGACCAACAGTTCCTTGGTGGGGTCCGTCAGGTCCTTGTCGGCGGCGGGGAAGACCCGGACGACCTGAGGGACGACGTTGAGCGTCATGTTGTCGGCGCCGACGTGGCCGGCGGGGTCCTTCGCGGAGGCGCTGATGGTGTAGCTGCCAAGGGGGAGCGTGGCTTCGTAGCGGAACTGGTGGCGGTCGATACGGACCAGGTCGGCGGCGGTGGCGATGGTGGCGCCGTTGCCGTCCACG
Source organism: Thermoplasmatota archaeon (assembly GCA_041581335.1). Classification (GTDB taxonomy): domain Archaea; phylum Thermoplasmatota; class E2; order JACPAO01; family JAHFTW01; genus JBFGSX01. Next base: position 804 of record JBFIDG010000135.1, on the reverse strand, counting down.
ACGGTGAAGGTGCGCGTGGTGACCTTGTCGTTGTCGGCGGCGAAGAGGTCGATGCGGACCATGTCGCCGTCTGCGACGGTGCTGGGGCTCGCGAAGAGGTCCACTTGGGGCTCGGCGTGGTCACTGAACGGCGGGTTCAGGAGGATCATGAAGAACGCGAGCCAGGTGAAGAACATCAGGAAGCCCGTACCGATCCATTCGCGGCGGCCGTAGTGGCTGATGTCGAACTTGAGCAGCTTGTAGATGGGCTTGAGGGCCAGGAAACCGATGACCAGGACCACGAGGCCGATCCACCAGCCGGCGTCGTCGCCGCCGACGGGATTGAAGATGGCCCAGCTCACGACGGCGGACAGGATGCCGACCACGATGAGGGTCGACGTGGTGCGGAAACTGATCATCTCCTTGTGGATGAAATTGTCCTCGTCAAAGTCCGGGGGCACGAAGTCGTACCCTTCTTCCTTTTCTTCCGGCTCCTCACCCTTGCCGCGCTTGGCCACGTCGCGGCGAGGCAGGGGGCGTTTAAAGGAGTAGGGACGTCGCCGCTTCACCGTGAAAGACGGGATGACCAACGTCGATGTGGCGGCCCTGGCCAGTGAGCTCTCCCGAGCCCTGGTCGGCGCACGCGTCGACAAGGCTTACCAGCCAGCCAAGGACCGCATCCTTCTGCGCATGCGCCAGAAGGGCCTGGGCAAGATGGATGTCCTGTTCCAGCTCGGGAAGTTCATCACCGTCACGAAGCGACCGGTCGAGAACCCTGACCAGCCGAGCATGGTCGCCAAGATCCTGCGCCGGGACTACGGCAAT
>JBFIDG010000134.1:0-5837 GCA_041581335.1 Thermoplasmatota archaeon | reverse complement strand
TGCCACTTGCGGCGACGCCACGTTCATCTTCGAGGCGAAGAAGGGGGGTAAGTGGTCATGCAATCTGCACATGCAGGTGACCTGTGAGGACGAGAAGAAGGCGGCCCGTTTGGAGCGCCTGCATGGCGACCGCCTCGACCACATCTTGGCGTTCTTCTCCGAGTGACAAGCCCCTAGGCCGGCCTGCTTGGACCTCGTCAGTGAGCCAGGCCTCGCCGTCGCCGGGTGAAGGTGCTACGGCGCAGCGTAAGGCTTGACCAGCCGGACGATCCACCAGCCGTCTTCCCGCACGACGGCAGCGTCCCCGAACGGCGAGGCCCTGGCCTTGTCCAGGACCTCCCGCTCCAAGGCGTCGGGCATGTAGCCGTGGGTCCTGAAGATCAGGCGCACCCAGTAGATGACACCGGGCCAGGGGCGACGCCCCGTCCACGCCGCGAGCTCGGCTTTGCTCATGTCTCCGGCGCCCTCGATGATCCAGAACTCGCCTCCGGGCCGCAGCACCCTATGGATCTCTTCGAGGCTCCGGGTCTGCTCGGACCAGTGGTGGTAGCTCTCGCTCGTCAAGACCCAGTCAAGGCTGCCATCCGCCATCGGAAGCGCATGGCTGGCCCCCTCCTCGTAGCGCAGGTTGGGTCGGGCGTGATGGCGGCGCGCCAAGCGGACCTGGACCGGATCAAGATCAAGGCCGACCACGTCGGCGCCAGGGTGGGCCTCAGCAAGCGCGGCAGCCATGTGGCCCGGCCCACAACCGATGTCCAGGATGGCCGTGGCATCGGGGCGCCGCTGTGCGAGCCTACCGTAGAACGCCTGGAGCCGCCGGGCCACCAGGACATCGAAGATGTGGTGGCCGCCCCAAGGCAAGGTCTCTCGCACAGCACCCCATCATGCCTCGCCGTTTAGAGGAGCCCCTCAGCGCGGCTGCACTTGATGGAGACCAGGGAACTCGCGGGCGGTCGTCATCTTCGGCACGCCCTTGGGGCGCAGGAACCACGGTGGCCGGATGGCGAACAGGACGCCGGTGGCGACAGTGAAGACGGAGCGGTTCTCCAGGAATCCATACCAGAACCATTCGTTGTTGATGAAGCCGAGGATCACGAGGACAGAGAACAGGATGGTGGATCCGGCGATCGCGGCACAGCGGTAACGTTGCAGCGGTGAGAGGCGGGGGAACAACATCAGCAAACGCTGTGCCTGCCACGCGGTCGGAAGGAACAGCATCGCCCCGAACATGGCGTTGAGCCAGACCGGCGTCGGGTTTGCCGGGATCAGGCCGACAGACCAGGGGCGCTCTTCGTAACCGGAGACGCCTTGCAACCAGGTCTGGATGAAGATCGCCCCTGCTAGCAGCACCGTGTAGGACCACCATTGGCGGTGATAGCGGCCGCCGTTCAGCGTCAGCAGCCAGGCGCCGAAGGAGAGCCAGCCGATGGTGAAGACCAGTCGTCGGACGATGAGCACGCCTGTCGCGACCCAGAATGGCACATCGAGCAGCAAGACGACCATGCCGAAGCCACCGTCGAGCAGCATGAACAGGCTGGCACCTTGCCAGAACCACAGGCTGCGTCGCAATGCCCGGCTCGGCTCGGGGAGCATGCTCACCCGCAGGCCCACGTAGCTGAGCATGACCGCTGTGATGAGATCGAGGAGGACCCCGACGAGGAGCGTCAGCTCCGGCACGGGTCAATGAAGTGCGTCGAGCGTGTAAGGCGTGCGCCTACCTACCAGCGCCCTTCAGAGGTGCTGTGCAAGCCAATCGGCATAGGCGAACAGGGGCTTGCCCTTGCTTTGCATGGCCTCCAACAACGCCCCGAGGTCTTTCTTGGCAAGCGGCACGTGGGCGAGGTAGTTCTTGAGGCGCAGGTCCTCGACCAGGGGGTGGTCTTTGTCGTAGCCGCGGGGCGCCGTCTTCAGGCGTTCGCCGTCAAGCGTGAGACCGCGGGTCACCTTCTGCCAGCCCTCGGGATCGGCGATGATGCCGTCACGGATCTTGTTCAGGACCGGTGTGGCAGCGCTCCAGATGCCCGCCCCCATGCCGACCTCGGCACCGTCGAAGCGGATCCCGATGGCCGGCATCGGCCGGGCCTCCGTGGCATCACGATGCGAGAAATGCAGGATGACGTGGGCTTGGTACGGGGACTTGTCGGCGCTGAAGCGGACATCACGGTGGATGCGGCTCAGGCTGCCCCCGACCTTCTTGGCCGTGGCGACGTAGGGCAAGCCGGCGGCCTCGAACCAGGCACCGACCTCTTCGATGAGGTCCAAGGCTGGCGCACGGATGACGGCCTCGTAGTCTTGCTTGTGCTCCTCGAACCACTCCTTGCGGTTGTTGGCCGCCAGGTCCCGTAGGAACGCCTGCGCCTTGGGCCCGAACCCGGTCATGGTGCTGCACGGGGCGCGTGCCGGAAATGGCTTGCGCCTCTAGTCGCCCAATGTCATCTGGCGAGCGCCTGAGCCACCCAGATCGGGCAACGCCCCATCGCCGCGGTCGACGACGGGCTTGCCGGTGGGCTGCAGATCTTCCATCTCGCGACGACCTTTGCCGAAGATACGGCCATCGATGGGGACCGCCTCCCACGCGCCAGGCTGAGGCGTGTGGAGCAGGGACCGCAGTTCTTCCGGGTCGCCGCCGGCCATCCATGCATCGAACTCGGCGGGTTCGAGGACGCAGACCTGGCGATTGTGGAAGGCGCCGAAGAAGGGACTGGGTTCCGTCGTGATGATGCCGCCACACAAGCGCTTGACCGGTGCATCGTCACCGACCTGCACAGAGCGTTCCGACACGAGCCCCGGCATGACGATGGGGTGGCCGTCGCTGCGGCGGAACCACCAACTGTGTTTCTTACCCGCCGCGTCCGTGGTCATCTCGTAGATGCCGGTGGCGACGAACAAGCAGTGGCTCTTGCCGTACATGCTGGCCCACATCCGGCTCTCGGTCAACCGATCATCACGGCAGTTGCCGACGGGCCGACCTGGCCCGACCGGAAAGCCCCAACGGGCGCGGACGATCTCTCGCACGCCATCCTCGCCGTTCACCGCGACGGGCAACGTGGTGGTCAAGCGCACCACCGGATGCGGCACCCATTCGCCTTCGTAGGCCCAGCGTACAGCCCCCGTCGCGTCTTGCACATCGAGGTCAGCACTGGTGAGCCCGATGAGGCCGGCCATGGCGTGCCATACGGGACGTACCATTTCAGCCCTGCGTGGCCGCGCCCCGCTTGGCGCCGGGCGGAGCCAGGAAAGCTCGTTGGCAAGGGTTCATGTCGGTGCCGCATTGACAGGAGCCTATGGAACTCGAACTTGTCTCGTTCAAGACATGCCCCTACGTGCAGCGCAGCCGCATCACGATGCTGCACAAAGGCGTCGACCACAAGGTGACCTACATCGACCTGGCCGACCCCCCCGCGTGGTTCTCCGAGAAGAGCCCACTGGGGAAGGTCCCGATCCTGCTCGTCAAAGACGGCGCGAAGGAAGACGTGCTGTTCGAGTCGGCGGTCATCAACGAGTTCGTCGATGAGGTCAGCACCGACAAGGGCCGCCTCATGCCAGAGGACGCCGTGCAGCGCGCCCAGACCCGCGCGTGGATCGAGTTCGGCAGCAACTGCCTCGTCGACTTCTATCAAGCCAGCATCGCCAAGGACGCCGAGAGCCACAAGAAGCACGTCGCGGAGCTGAACAAGAAGCTCGCGCGCCTGGATGCCCAGGTCGTTGGGCCGTACTTCCTCGGCGAGACGTTCACCCTCGCCGACGCGGCGCTGGCGCCCATGCTGATGCGCTTTGATTGGTTTGAGCAGCACGCCGAGTTCACCCTCAGCGCCTTCCCCAAACTCTCGGCCTGGCGCGACGCGTTGCTGGCGCTGCCGGCAGTCCAGCAGAGCATCGTCCCCGAATGGCAGGAGCTGCAGAACGGCTACATGGTGCGGGCCGGCAGCTGGCTCGGCGCACGCATCGAGGAATCGGGCGCCGCCGTCTCCAAGACCTTCGCCTAAGCGGGTTGCGGTAGCCGGCCGAGGCGGTCGGCCAGGATGCCGAGCGCCGTCGCGGTCTCCAGGCTGATGCCCTTGCCGGTCAGTTCGTAGTGTACCTGCGCCGCGTGCAGCATGCGCTTGGGGATGCCTTGACGGCCGACGCCGACGAGCAAGCAGATCGGGTGCTCGAGCGCCAACAGATCCTGGCTCTTCTCGGGGTCCGGGTGCGGCGTCGTGGCGACCGGTCGACCGGGCCAAGCGTCGGGCAGACCATTGACGAGCGGCAGTACCCGTAGCCGGCGCTGGTCGAGCAGCGTGCGCGCGTAGCCGGCGCCTTCACCGACCTGGGAATCGGCCTGCACCATGGCGACGATGTCGTCGATGCTACCTGGGAAATCGATCAGGACCATGTCGAGGTCGAACGCCATGCAGAGCGGTGCCGCGCGGGCGACGGCGCGGACGTGGGGGGCACCAAGGCCGCCGGCGTAGCTGTTGACCAAGGCGAGCGTCGAGCGTGTGCCTGCGTCGACGGGGACGTCGGGGATCGCTTCTTCGATGACCTCGACGGGTTCGGGTGCGTTCATGCCGGCGCGTTCCATGGCAGTGGCTAGCTTGCGCGTGGCTTTGGCGATGACGGTCTCATCGACCTGCGGAAGTAGCCGGTGGGCCAGGGCCAAGTGTTCCTTGCCGCGGGGATGCCCCATGCGGTCGAGGCGGGCGCCGGTCATGGTCAACACGGTGACGCGGTCGAAGGCGTCCCGTTCATGCGCGGTGCGAGAGATGCTCTCCAGGGCATCGCCGTCGGCGGCCTGCCAGATCAGGACGCGTAGGGCTTCATGACGCGCAGCGGCGTCGTCGATGGCCCAGGCGGCGTCGACCGCCTTGCCTTGCTCACCCAGGCGGGCGACCAGGCCGGGGGCCGCGGCGCCGCCTCGTTCTTCGATGATGGCCAGCAATGCGCGGTGTTCGTCCGCGGGGGCGGCCTTGAGGATGTCCTTGGCGTCGGCCTCGAAGCCGCTGTTCTTGAGGGCGCGGCGCAGCAGCCGTTCGCGGCACATGGCGTCCACGTGGGGTGCCAGCGCCGCGATGGCGTCGCGGGTCCAGGACCCATCGGGCATGTCTTCGACGGCGCGCATGGCGCCGTCGGCGATGGCGATCTTCTCGCGGTCGCCGTGGCCACGGTGCCATGTGTCGAGTTGGGCCAGGACCTCTCCCCAGGCTTCGCCGATGCGGGTCGGGCGGTCCATCTGGCGCAGCAGTTTGCGGGCCTCGACAAGGACCGGGATGGCCTTCTTGATCGGGAACCGTGGGTCGCCGGAGATCTGCACGAGGGCACTGGCGGCGTGGCCAGGGTCGTCGATCTCGCGCGCTTCTTCCAGCAGGTCGACCGGGTGCTCGCCGCGTTTCAGGCGACGGATGAGTTCACGGCGGTGGGAAGGTGCGTGGCGGGCCACGGGTCCTTGCAGTCGGAAGGGGTCCTTGAATCAGCCGACGGTGGGAGGGATGCTGCCCATGCGGCCTTCTTGGTAGTCGCGGACCGCCTGTTCGATCTCTTGCCGGGTGGTCATGACGAACGGCCCCCACTGGAAGACCGGCTCGTTCAGCGGCTTGCCGGTCGCGAGCAAGAGGCTCAACGGGCCGTCGCTACTGACCTCGATGGCGTCCCCTTCGGGACCCAACGCGGCCAACTGCGATGCCTGGACCGTCCGGCCACCCACGACCCCCGCCCCCTCCGTGACGTAGACGAAGGCGTTGTGGCCGGCGGGGACCGGGAGCTGCGCGTGGCCGCCGTCGAGCACGGCGTGCAGGTAAGTGATCGGGGTGCGGGTGTCGATGACTGCCTGCGTGCCGTGGAACGCTCCTGCGATGACG
>JBFIDG010000133.1:0-5908 GCA_041581335.1 Thermoplasmatota archaeon | reverse complement strand
GGCTGGAAGTTGAAGAACGACCACGTGAAGACATCGAAGTCCTGCTGCACGGCAAGCCCGAGGCCCCAGCTCTCGTAGGGGGACACCAGGCAATGGGTGCAGTCGGCGCCGACGTGGATCGCCAGACCGGTCAATGGCTTCGTGCCGTGGCCCGTGTCCCTGAGGTTCTGGTGGCCGGTGCCTTCGCCACTCCGTTCGGCACCGACCTGGTCGACGCGGCACCACAGCGGGCTGGCGCCCCAAGCGGTGCATAGGTAGGTCTTGCTCGGAGGCTGCGGGTCGCAGTACGCGACGCCAGAGCAGGTGCCGAAGGTGAGTGTCAGGCTCTTGGCGAAGTCCTGCGTCGCTTCCCATGCCACCTCGACGTGCACGGCGTCCGGGACGCCGTCGGGTTGCGACATGACCAAGTGGTTGTCCGGGGGGCCGAACGTGGAGGTGCCGCCATCGCAGTTCTGCAAGGCGTACAGCACCAGGGCTTCGCAGCCGATCCAGCCAGTGTGGACGGCCGGCACGGCGAGGGGCACGCTGCCCGCGACGCGGGTCAACTGGATGCGCGCGGCCGTCGGTTCCTTGACGCCGGCGACGACCTGGATGGTCAGCTCCTGGGGGTCGTGGTCCAGTTTGGTGATGCGCACCCGGTAGGGGCCTTCTTCGAGGTTGTCCACGCCGAAGGTGCCATCGACGCCGGTGAACGCCTCGAGCTCGATGTTCTTGAGAAGGATGCGCGCGCCTTCGATGGGCACGATGGCGTCATCCACGACGAGGCCGCGCATGTTGCCGATGCCGGGGAGCGCCAGGGCAGGGGTGCCTTCGGTGCCGACGTCACCGCCATTGGTGCAGCCTGCAAGGGTCGTCAAAAGGAGCAGCCAGACAGGCCAGGCGCGCATGCAGGGAGCTGGCCTCGACGCTAGAAAGCCGTTGCCGTCTCAGGCCCTCGATCAGGCCGATGATGGCCGGCGGCCGACAAGCATCAGCCGCCCCATCTCCGTCATCTGGATGGTGAGGCGTCCGAAGGTGCCTCGGTCGATGCTCACGAGCCCCATGTCTTCCAGGCCTTTTCCTTCCCGCGTCGTCCGCAGGTGGTAGCTCAACAGGCTCTTCTCCACGTGGCTCGATTCAGAGAGCGCCGCCAAGGACTCGGCGCTGCCGCCCATGGCCTCCAGCGATTCCAGGATCTTGTACTTGGCCTCCGAGATCAACTCGGCATAGCTGAAGCGCAGGACTGGCAGGCTGAACGGCCCATCGGGGGCGATGCCGATGGCGGGGATGCCATTGACGAAGGCCGCGCTGAGGGCGCTGCAGGTCTGCATCTTCTCGCCGCTGCTGACGTTGACGATGATGTCGCTGAAGCCCATCCCGTCGGCTTGCAGGTCGGACACTTTGCGAAGCGTGTCCATCAGCATGTTCTCCATGCTGACCTCGATGCGCTCCACTTCGATGTGCAACGGCGTCAGCTTAGCCTCGATATCGCGGGCCTCCTTCTCGTACTTCGACGGGTACAGGAGGACCAATCGCCGCACTGGGTAGTCGCGCACGCCGATCATCACCGGATCGATGTCGTCCCCGACGGTGGCGATCATCAGCACCTTGGACATGGGGTTCTGCACGGCTGCCACGCGTATAGGGGCGACGGAAGGAGCACGGTCAGTGCCTTGGTCGGGCCACGTCGGATCGCCGCCCAGTGGTCAGCCTTGACCTTCAGGAAGATCATCGTGCGCCTCATCCCCAGGCTTCTTGGGCGGGTAGAGGTGCTCTCGCCAGCGCTCGAGGACATCGTCGCCCACGACCCCGTCCGTGTCCACGATGACGACGGGCACGGGGCTCGCCGCCTGCGCTCCGCCGACCTCAGAGCGGACCCAGCCGACGCCCCGCCAGCGGGTCTGGGACCGGCCGAAGAGGACCAACTTGGCGCCGGTCTCCCGGACGACCCGGCGCAGGACGCCGGGCAGGTCGCCGATCTCACTGATGGCCCGGGCCGGGACGCCGGCTTTCTGCGCGCGGTCCAGGTAGATGTTCAAGGCCGCCTGGGCATCGTAGGGGTTCATGGTCTGGGTCGCCGGGCGGGCATGCAGGACGACCATGCGGGCGCCGAGCTTGTCGACGAATTCCATGACGCCATCCGCCATCGCCTCGGCCGATTGGCGGCTGCGGGTGCAGACCAAGACCACTGGCTTCTCGCTGGCGCCTCCTTTGAGGAATGCGGGCGTCTCGGCCGCTTTCGGGATGTCCTTCTCGTAGCTGATCGTGCGCTGCGGGTAGGGGAAATGGACGCCCTGGGCGTCGAAGCGTTCCTTGATGCCGCGGATCAAGCGGTCGCGGACAGCGGGTCGCAGTTGTGCGCGACTGATCCAGACGCGCAGCTCCAGCATGACGCCATTGTCTGCCAGCTCCTTGGCACGGACATGGGGCTCGGGGTAGGCCAGGACCTGTTCGTCGGTCCGCGCCGCTGCCAACATCAAGGATTCGGCCAATGGGATGGATGAGGTGTAGCTGATGCCGATCGGGATGTCCAGCCGGAATTTGGGGTGCTCCTGGTACGTGTAGTTCCACAGTTCGCGCGTATCGAGCAGGCTGTTGGGCACGACCACCAGGTCGCCGTTGACGGTGAGGATGCGGGTCGAGCGTAGGCCGATGGTGACCACATCACCCCAGGTCTCCCCGATGCGGATGCGGTCTCCGACCTCGAACGGTTTGTCGAGCGTCAACCCCACACCTGCGGCCAGGTTCGCCACCGTGTTCTGCAAGCCAAAACCCAGCGCTAACGACACGACACCCAACGTCGCCAGGAGTGACAACGGCTCGATGTTGTAGACGAGCCGTAGCGCCATGAACAGCGCCACTGATGCCGACGTCAGCACCATGAGTTTGCCCATCAGCAGCTGGCCGCTGGTGGGCGCCGCATGCAGGAAGCGGCTGTACAAGGCGCGGCCTCCGCGGCCGATCAGGTACCCGACCACCACGATGAGCGTGAAGACCAAGAGGTTCCACAGCACATGCTCCAGGCCGTCGGTGCTGAGCCAATCCGGCAAGGGGGTCAATGGCGTCGTGTGGTTCCCCATGGCAGCAATAGAGATTGATTTTTGGAGGTGATAAAGGGGGTGGGGTGGAGGCGCCGTGGTCTGGGTGACTCCGGGCCGGAACGTTTTTTCCGCCGCGCGCGCCACGCCCCGCATGGACGACCATGAGATCGCCGCGCAATATTGGGACGCCTTGGGCGCCGCCGACGGCGCAGCCATGGGCGCCTGCTACGCAGAGGACGCCACGTTCCAAGACCCCGTGTTCTCGCTGCAAGGGGCCGAGATCGGCACCATGTGGCGCAACCTGATGAACGGCAAAGGGGACCTCATCGTCGAGACCGGCCCCCTCATCATCGACGGCGCGACCGCCACGGGGCGATGGCAGGCCACCTACACGTTCCCTGCCACGGGACGCCGCGTCGTCAACCGCATCCGCTCCACGATCGAAGTGCGTGACGGCCGCATCGTGGCCCAGCGCGACCGTTTCGGATTCTGGCGTTGGAGTGCCATGGCGCTCGGCGCCCCAGGCATGCTGCTGGGCTGGACCCCGATGCTCCGCAACAAGGTCCGCCGCATGGCCCGCAAGCGCATCCAGAGCCGCTAAGACACCCCCGGGCCCGCTGCCACCAGCGCCACGTTCAAGGACAAGGCCCGAGTGGCGCGCCCGTGGACGCAGAAAGGAGGGCCTAGCCATGCCCCTCATCATGGCCGATTCGGTCTCCAAAGGTTACGGTGGCACCCCCCTCTTCGACGACGTCACGTTCCAGATCGAACAGGGCGACAAGATCGCCCTCGTCGGCCCCAACGGTGCCGGCAAATCCACCCTGCTCCGCCTGCTGGCCGGCCGCGAGAAGGCCGACCACGGCACCTTCCGCAACGCCTCGGTCCGCAGCCACTGGTTCGACCAGCACCCGGACATCCCGAAAGGCGCCACCGTGCGCGCCCTCCTGACCGCCAACAAGGCGGTCCCGCCGGGCCTGCAGAAAGAGAAGGATGAGCTGGAAGCCCGCATCGCCGACCCGGCGCTCTACGAGAACCCCGGCTACGAAGCGGTCCTCGAACGCTACGCCGCGGTCGACCGCGAGATCAGCCTCGCCACGGCCGCCGGCCCGGCGGAGTCCGCCGTCATGGCCGAACTCGGCGTCCTGGACCTGGACCAACCCGCGGCCAGCCTGTCCGGCGGCGAGAAGACCCGCGTGTTCCTGGCGCGCACCTTGCAGGCCGTCAAGCCCGGTGATCTCGTCGTGCTCGACGAACCCACGAACCACTTGGACGTTGATTCGATCGAATGGCTTGAGGACTGGATCAGCAACTTCGACGGCACCGTGCTGCTCGTCGCTCACGACCGCGCCTTCCTGGACAACGTCGCCACCCGCATCTTCGAGATCGCCCACAAGAAGGTCACCTGCTACGTGGGCAACTATGAGGAGTACATCGTCGCCCGTGACGAGAACATCGAGAGGGAGAAGCGCGAGCACGCCAAGGCCGAAGAACGCGTCGCCGGCGCCAAGGCCACCGTCATGCAGTTCCGCAAGCAGATGCGGTTCGATGGCCAATACGCCAGCCGCATGAAGGCGCTGGAGAAGTACAAGGCGGCCCTGGACAAGACGCCAGACCCCCTTCTCGAGAAACTCGGATTCGGATTGGCCTTCGGCGCTATCCAGAAGACCAGCAACGAGATGATCCGCCTCACGGGCCTCACCAAGTCCTACAACGAGCCGGTCCTCAAGGGCCTCGACCTAGAACTCAACAAGGGGGCCCGCTTGGGCCTCGTGGGCGCCAATGGTGCTGGCAAATCCACGCTGCTACGCATCCTGACCGGACGCGAGAAGATCGACGGCGGCACCATCCACGTCGCCCCCGGCGTCAAAGGCGCCTTCTTCAGCCAAGAACACGACGACCTGGACGTCAACCGCACCCTGCACGAAGAAGTGCTCGACGCCCGCCCCAAATTGGAAGAGCGCGACGTCAAGGCGCTGCTGGGCCGTTTCCGCTTCAACCCCGAACACGACCTGCGCCGCACCGTCGCTTCCCTATCCGGTGGCGAACGTCAGCGCATGATGCTCCTGAAGTGTGTCCTGAAGCCGAGCAATCTCTTGATCCTCGACGAGCCGACGAACCACTTGGACCTGTGGGCCCGCGACGTCGTCATCTCGGCGCTCAACTCCTACCACGGCACCATCATCGTCGTCAGCCACGACCGCTTCCTGCTCGACTCCGTGACGGAGACCACGGCCGTGCTCGACGACGGCATCCTGCACCACTACACGGGCTCCTTCACGGAGACCCGCGACCAGCACAGCAGCCGGCACGTCGCCGTCAAGACGGGCGTCAAGCTCCGGGTCGTCAAGAAGTTCGCCGACTGGGCGAACAACCGCAAGTACGCCAAGGACGAAGAGTTCGAGACCAGCGAAGCGGAGATCACTGCGAGCATGACGCTGCGCAATGCCTTGAGCCAAGGCTGGCTCGAACGCATCTAGGCCGCTCAGATCGTCCCGCAGGCCGTCGACGCGGCGGGCCGAGGCTGGGTGGCCAGATGCCACTGTCGCAGCGCGGCCTCCCGGTCCACTTGCAGTTGCCGTCGCAATGCCTGGAGCGTCGGAAACCGCACGTCTGGACGAAGCATAGACAGCACCATGACCTCAAGGTCGTAGGCCTTGTCGAAGGCGGCCACCGGGCCCCCCAATAAGTGGAGCTCGCAACAGATCGGCCCCGCCGGCTCCAGCGTCGGTCTCCTGCCCCAGTACAGGGTGGCCGGGGCGGTCAATCCGCCAAACCGCACCGTCGCCACGTAGGTGCCGTGACGCAGGACGATGGCTTGCCGAGGGACCAGGTTGAACGTCGGATGGTCCAGGACCGGGCCTGACACCCTGCGGCCCTGGATCACGATG
>JBFIDG010000132.1:0-5943 GCA_041581335.1 Thermoplasmatota archaeon | reverse complement strand
TGGCGATGTGGCTCAGCACGACCACGTTCCTGCACGCTTCGCAGGCGCTCTATCGGCGCTTCGGCTTCGTCGCGGCAGACGGGCCAGCCGACCTGTTCGGGACCCCCCTCGTCTCCTTCAAGAAGGAGCTGGAGCCTGCCTAGTCGGCCTTTGCCCACGACATCAGCTTCATCAGGAGCGCCGCGTCTGGTCTGTCCATGGCCACCTTCAGCATCAGTCACGTCTACAGCGCCAGCAAATCCGCTGTGTGGGATATCTTCGCCGACATCGGTAATGTCAAGGACATCAGTCCCGGCATCGTCGACAGCAAACGCGAGAACAAGAAGCAAGGCGTCGGCGGTCGCCGCTCCTGCGATTTCGGCAAGGGCGCCGGCATCCTTGAAGAGGTCACGGCCTGGAAGAAGGGGTCGCAGCTGCAGTTCACCGGCGTTGATTTCTGGGGTGCCCCCATGAAGAAGATGGTCGCGACGTTCGACTTCGCCGAAGCCGACGGCAAGACCACGGTCACCTGCACCATGGATTTCGGCATGAAGATGGGCTGGATCATGGACCCGATCGCCAAGGGCCAGATGCGCAAGGCGATGCAGTCGATGCTGGAAGGCGCCGACGCCAAGATCATGGCCGCGGCACCCATCGCCCCCAAGGCGGCGCCCAAGAAGCGCGTCGCAGCCTAGGCCTGACCGAGGAATCCCGGGCTTCGACTGATACAGCCATCGCCATGTCATTGCTTGCGGCATGCCGCAGGTTGTATCCCAATGTCTGAACCATTCTCGCTAGTGCTCGATGTCACCGCCCACCAAGGAAAGCTGCCCGAGACCAAGACGCTCATCACGAACCTAGTGAACGACGTCAAGAAGAACGAACACGGCACGCTCAGCTACCAGTGCTTCATCGACGACGCCCATGGCCGCATCTGTTTCCTGGACAACTACGCCTCCAGTGAAGCGTTCTTGGAGCACATGGGCCGCAAGTCCGTCGGCAGCGCGCTGAACACCTTGATGGCCAACTGCGACGTGAACGGGTTCACCATCATGGGCAACGTGACGCCCCAGGTCAAGAAGGCCCTCACGGACATGGGGGCCAGCTACGTGGCCCCCCACGCCGGCTTCAACCGCGCCCAGGTCCACGCGACCCACTGATCGTGTCGGCCCCGGCCGCTGGACCCAGGGTCCAGACCCAAAAAGGCTCGCGACGATCCTCTTCGGTGCGACGCCTCATCATCCCCCTTGTCCTCCTCCTGTTCCCTTCGACGCTGGCCCACGTGCCCGAGTTCGGGGCCGCTGGCGCCTCCCCCGAGACCGCGTTCGTCATCGAGGATGCCACCAAGTCATGGGTCTTCTTCGAGGAAGGCTCGGCCGACGGCGCCTATTGGTACACGTTCGACTTGGCTGCCGGCGACGTGTTGTACATCAGCACAGCGGTCCCCCCGGCCGAGCGCGGCCGCCCCACCGTATGGCTGTTCGGGCCGGGCCTCCCGGACCCACCGACCGACCAGGCCCCCGAGGGCACCATGTCGATGCTCGTCACGCCTGTCGACGACCTGGGCGTGGAACCGTTCACCCCGCTGGCGATGCGCACGGTCGCGGAATTCCGCGGCACGGCACCTGAGACGGGGACCTACTATGCCCTCGTCCTCACGCCGAGCGCTATGCATTACAGCCTCGCCATCGGTGCGCGGGAATCGTTCACGCCTGTGGAATGGGTGACCACGCCGATCGGGCGGCTGGATGTCGTGTCGTGGGGAGGCGTCCATTGGATCTTCGCCCTCGTCGGAGAGGTCCTGGGCGTGGCCGGCGCCACCTACTTGGCCCGCGGGTTCTGGCGTTCGGACCCTCGACGACTCGTGGGATATCTTGGTTCAGGCGCCGTGGCAGGCACAGCAGTGACCGTGTTGTTGTTGGCCGCCATCGCCGCTTGGCGGGGAGGCGTATCCGGTGGCCTGGCCATCCCGGTCGTCTTCGCGGCGGCTGCTGCCGGCATCGGCTTCGGCGCGTGGCGCCAGCTAGAACGGGACGGCCCACGTTGGAGCGTTGCCTTGTTGGGCATCGGCGGCCTGGTAGCTTGGGCGGGCTTGATCTTTGGCCCGCTGTTGCTGCTTGTTTGGGCGGCTTGGCCCCCGGCCCGAGCGCCGACCTCGCCATCAGCACCGTAGGCCGGGCGGCGCGCCCGAAGACGCCGTCAATGGCCGGCAACGACCGCGGCCAAGATGTCCGCGTGGCACGGCGAGGCCTTCGCCGCCGTGACAAGCACCACGTCATCGCCGCGCAGGACACCCAGGTCGGCGCCCTCGAGCTCTTGCCGATAGGCCGCCTCGAAGGCATCCCACGAAAGGCCGCCATGGTAGGACCTCCGCAGCCCATCGCTTGGGGCCAGTTCCTTGGCCCATAGAGCCAGCGCTGCCCGTTCCTTGCTCATACCCCGGGGCCACAGGCGATCGACGAGGATGCGTCTACCTGGAGGATCGTCGTAGATGCGGGCGACGCGCACGTTGGGGCACCCCACGCGGAGGATTTGATGGCTTCACTCGGCCAGCAACGCATCGACCCGGGCGCGCATGGCCGCGATGCGGTCATCCAAGCGGTCGGGCGAGGCAGCCGCGACGGGTGCGTGGACAGGCAGCGCCGTTTCCGGGACGGCAGCGCCATGCCGTGCGCGGCGCGGCATCCAGATACGGACCACGACGGCCGTGATGAGGGCGATGCCTGCGCCGATGAGATACGCGGTGGTCAGTCCGTCCACGAAGGCATTGCGTGCGCTGTCGATGAGCGCTTGGCTGCCGGTCATCATGCCGACGGTCAACGCGTTGCCTAGCGATGCCGTGGGGTCCAGGGCGCCGGTCGAGAGGCCTTCCGGCACCACGAGGCGACGCTGGTAGACCTCGTTGATGATGCTGCCAAGGATGGCGATGCCGAAGGCACCGCCGACCTCGCGGCTGGTGTCGTTCATGGCGCTGCCGACCCCGGCCTTGTGGGCGGGCACGTCATCCATGATGAGCGTGGTGGCTGGGGCCATGGTGAAGCCCATGCCGAGCCCAAGGCCAAGGAACCCGAAGGCCATCGGCCAATAGGGCGTGTCCATGCCGATGAAGCTCAGACCGAGGCATGAGAACGCGACCAACAACAGGCCCGTCGTGACCGTGCCCGGCGTGCCGATGCGCTTGACGAGGGCGTCGCTGCGAGGCGCCGCCAGGATCAGGCCGGCGGCCAAGGGCAAGGTCCGGATGCCTGCTTGCAGGGCACTGTAATCGCGCACGAACTGCAGGTATTGGGTCATCCCGAAGAAGAAGGCGAACATGACAAAGAACGCCAGCGAGATGGCTGCATTGCCCGTCGTGAAGCCACGGCGGCGGAACAACTGCATCGGCAACATGGGGTGTTTGGCCCGCAGTTCCCAGAAGATGAAGAGCGGCCACGAGACGGCGGCCAGGCCGAACGAGACCAGGACCTCAAGGCTGCCCCAGCCCTTGGAGGGGCCCTCGATGATGGCGTACAGGAGACTGGCCAGGGCGAGGACGGACAATCCGGCGCCCACCAGGTCGAGACGGTGCTGGTGTGGATCGCGGCTGGTCGGCACGACGACCAGGGTGCCAACGAGGGCCACCAGCAACACCGGCACGTTGAGCCAGAAGATGGCGGCCCAAGGGAAGCTCTCCAGCAGGGCACCTCCGACGACGGGACCGACGGCGCCGCCGATGCCGGCGAAGGCTGCCCAGAGGCCCATGGCCTTGCCACGTTCCTCCGGCGGGAACACGTGGCTGATGATGGAAAGGGTGGCCGGCATGACCAATGCGGCACCGATGCCCATGACAGCACGGGACGCGATGAGGTGCGTGGAGGTGGTGGCAAAGGTCGCGGCGACGGAGGCGACACCCACGATGGCGAGGCCGGTCTGTAGGGCCCCGCGGCGGCCGAAGCGGTCACCCAGCGCACCCATGGTGAGCAGCAGGCCGCCGAACACGAGCGCGTAGGCGTCGATGATCCACTGCAGCTCCGTGTTGGTGGCCTCCAGCTCTGTCGCGAGCGTCGGCAGCGCGACGTTGAGGACCGAGTTCCCCAGCACGACGAGGATGAGGCTGAGGCACATGACGCCGAGGATCCACCAGCGGCGACGGTGTACGGTCTGAGGGTCCACACGGGACCGCTCATGCCGGGAGGGATAAGCATTGACGTGGGGGCCGGGAGCGGGCTATGCTTTGGCCTGGCTGATCTCGAAGAGGTGGCCGTCGGAGTCACGGAAGAACGCCCGGACCTCCCACTCCGATTCCACGGGAGGCGTCAGGAACACTGCACCGCGGGCACGCAGCTGGTTGTAGGCCGCGTGGCAGTCCTTGACGCGGAGGGTCATAGAATGGCTGACGGATGCGGCATCGGCGGGGGGCACCATCGTCACGTCCGGCTTGTCGGGGGTGGGACCTCCGCCGGTGACGATGATCAGCCACGCGCCGTTGAAGTCGAACACCGCGGTCGAGCCGCCGTACTCGCGGAACAGCTTGGCCCCTAGGACATCCCGGTAGAACGGCACGGCCACGGCGAGGTCCGAGACGACCAGGATGTGGGAGAGCGCCATGTCGGGCGTAGGGAACCCTGCGTCGGCCATGCGACCTCATCAGGACGGACGCACAAGAAGCTGCGCGTGCGCCTACATGCGGCGCCCGGTCAGTCAGCTGGACCAGCCGGCCCCCGGGCGACGCTCAAGCCCACGACCTGACAAGGCGGGCCGAGGGGGGCGGGGAAGGAAGAAGGGAAGAGGGCGAAGATCCGGGCCTAAATGGCGGGGATCGCGGTCGAAGCCTTGTCCAGGACGCGGATGTTGGGCTCGCCTTGGACGCCGGCGGCTGTCATGGCCTGCTTCAGACCAGGGTCCGAGATGAACGCCTGGATGTTGTTGGCCGCGCCTTCGAGGACCACGCAGACGGCGTTGGGGTTGTCGAAGCGCTGGTAGACGACGTTGCCGGTCAGCTTGTGCTTCTGGCGGATGGCGCCGTGGGCGTCGAAGCCGGCTTTCCAGGTCTTGAAGTCCTTGACGTTGTGTTCGATCAACAATGTGGTCATGAGATACACCTGTCCAGTGATGGACCGGGCGGCATGCGTGGCAGGCGTTTTTGGGCGCATGCCCAAGATTGGGCGGACCGCATCCCGAGCGCTGTGCCCGGTATGGCGAGGCACATCTGCACCCATACCGCTTTAGGCGACGGCGGCCACGCGGAGCCATGGCCGGCTTCTCGCGCACCGTCTTCCTGAAGGCGGACGCCAAGATGACGTTCCAGTTCTTGACGGAGGTCGAGATGTTGCCGGAGATCCTGCCGGGCGTCCATGACGTGGACCTGCACAGCGACCCACCCTTCGGCGTGGGCACGCAATGGACCGAGGTGCCGGCTCGCTTGCTCGGCATCCTGCCACGCCGCGGCCCCACGTTCACCGTGACGACCTACGACAAGACCAAGCGCCGGCTCGTTGCCACTTGCGGCGACGCCACGTTCATCTTCGAGGCGAAGAAGGGGGGTAAGTGGTCATGCAATCTGCACATGCAGGTGACCTGTGAGGACGAGAAGAAGGCGGCCCGTTTGGAGCGCCGGCATGGCGACCGACTTGACCACATCTTGGCGTTCTTCTCCGAGTGACAAGCCGCTAGGCCGGCCTGCTTGGACCTCGTCAGTGAGCCAGGCCTCGCCGTCGCCGGGTGAAGGTGCTACGGCGCCGGGCCAGGCTTGACCAGCCGGACGATCCACCAGCCGTCTTCCCGCACAACGGTGGCGTCCCCGAACGGGGAGGCCCTGACTCTGCCCAGGACTTCCCGTTCAAGGGCGTCGGGCATGTAGCCGTGGGTCCTGAAGATCAGGCGCACCCAGTAGATGACGCCGGGCCAGGGGCGACGCCCCGTCCACGCCGCGAGCTCGGCTTTGCTCATGTCTCCGGCACCCTCGATGATCCAGAACTCGCCTCC
>JBFIDG010000131.1:0-6042 GCA_041581335.1 Thermoplasmatota archaeon | reverse complement strand
TCGTTCGTCGACGCCGTCGTGCTGTGGCATTGCCGCCGCCTCGGCATCCCGGCCGAGACGTTCGACGGCCGGCTAGCCGCACTGGCAAAGCCGTCATGAACCCGGACGGGTCCCAAGGGCTGTGATCCGCGTCGCCTGGTCCAACATGGTAGGTCCGCAGCTCAAGCGCAACACTGCCTGGTGGGCCACTTTTGCTGGCCTCGTCGCGTTCCTGGCGTGGCAGGGTTTCGTCCTGGTGCTTGCTGCCCTGGTCTTCCTTGGCCGCGCGTCGGATCGTTGCCTCGTCGGCCCAGAGTGTCAACTCTTGCCCAATACAGGCGACTTCTTCGCCGGGTTCATCGCGGTGGCGGCGCTGTCGCTGAGCCTAGGTATTCTGTCCGGCCTTGGCAAATTGACCTTGGCCTTCTGGAAGCAGAATTACTGGACCGGCGTGGTGCTGCGCATCGTGGGCCTCGTCACGGCCATCGCCGGCCTGTTCGGCTTCCTGCTGTACGGCGTCGTCTGGATGGCCATCGGCCTCTGGATCGCTTTCTGGAGTCGCCGCCTGGCATTGGCCGGGTCGCCGGCTCCTGCCGGCGACCCGAATGTGCTGGAAGGCGAGCGCGTCTAGCGGCGCTTGGCCAATCCGAGCGCCAATGCGATGGCCGCGACGAGCGGCAGCATGGAGACGCCTGGCGCGCCCTTGTCGTCCTTGACGGCGTTCGTCGGAGCGCTGACGTAGTCCGGAGGCGCCGTCGCGTTCTCAAGGACGCTGGCAGGGATCTCCGGCAACAGACTGCCCATCGAGGGTGCCGCCGGCAAAGCGGGCACGAGGCCGAGCAATTGGCCCGCCTCGCCCGTGACCAGTTGGACGTCCATGAGCTTGCGGCCCCAGTTGCTGTCGGGATGCATGCGCTTCTTCCATTCTAGGTCGACGGGGATGCCGCCGGCCTGGAAGTCGCCCTCGAGGCTCAGGATGGCCTTCTGGCCGGGAACGAGCGCTGGCAGGCTGATGCCGTGGCTGCCGAAGCGAAGACTGGCCTGGGTGATGTTGCCCCACCCCTGGTTCTCCACCGTGACCGTCAGGCCGGTGGCGTCGCCGACGATGTCCGTGATGACTGGCAGGGCGCCGTACTTCTCGGCGTGCAGCATGCCATGCATGACGCCGCGCCACGATTCGATCTCCTGGACGCGGACATCGGTGTCGACGACGGGCTGGCCCCACGGGGCGATGGCGCCGCGGCCGCTCATCTCGTAGCTCCAGCTGCTGGCGCCGCTCTGCGCGTAGCCCTCATCCAGGGTCGTGCCGCTGGCGGGGTAGATCGTGCTCCAGGTCTCGCCGCACGCCTTGCGCTGGACGCCGACGGTCAGATCGGGGAAGACGAACTCGCAGATGTTGGTGTACATGTCGAAGTCCGGCGCGTGGCCGAGCTGTTCGGCGCCGTACGGGTGGAGCCAGAGGTTGCCGCAGCAATGGGTCGACTGGACGAAGTCCGGGCGGACGTCCTGCATGACGCTGATGACCGCCTGTGCTTCCGGTTCACTGGCCGGGTACGGACCGCCCCAGTTCAGCGGGGGCTGGTCGGCAGCCACCGTGCCCCAGGTGGCTGGGAAGTTGCGGTTGACATTGACGGTGATGGCGTTCAAGCGCCCCATGGCGTTGCTGCCGTCGGGGTTGATCATGGGCATCACGAACAGGTGGCGGTTCTGGACGATCCACTGGGCGGTCTCGTTGGTCTCGTACTCGTCGAGCAGGAACTGCAGCCACTCGGTGACGAAGTAGACGCCCGAGTATTCGTTGCTGTGCGTGCCGCCATCCAGGTAGATGACCTCACGCTCGCTCAGCGGCACGCGGTCCGGGTTGTTGAAATCGGCGATCTCCAGCAGCCAGATGTCCAGGCCGAGGTGGCTTTGGCCTGCACTGCTGAGGCGGACGAGGCCCGGGTGGTCCTGGGCAAGCCGGCGCACTTCAGCGGTCAGCAGCGGGTAGTACGGGAACGCCGTGTAGCCGTTCACCTTGTTGAGCGGGTCGCCGAGCGGATCCGACAACAGGGATGCCACAAGTTCCGGGTGGCGTTCGGCCAAGCTGGTCGGGATGTACGGGTAGACGATGTCGCCGTCGACGTTGACGGGGTAACCTTCGCGTTCCTCTCCGAACTCACCGGACACGGCAGGGGCGAGCATCAGGGCCGCCAAAGCGAGCACCGACAATTTGCGCATAGGCGACCATGGACCGTTGGGTTCATGGGTCTTTCCTGGAGGCCGGACGAGGCCTTTGTGGCTACTCCTCTTCGCCCATACCGGGGAGGTCGCAGTAATCCGCCTCGGCGTCTTCGACGAACAGTTCCAGGTCGCCGAACTCCTTCGTGGACGCCACCATATGGATGCGGTTGGCACCGCGCAGGAGCCGGCCATCGAAACTGACGTCCAGGTGGGCCCCCTTGGAGAACGTGAACGGTCTCTCGGCGCTGATGTGGGCGATCTCCACGCCCGGGGCGTGGACGGCTGTGGGCTGGTGCCGGATGCCATTGATGGTGAACGTTGGTGGGGCGATGATCGTCGCCGAGCCCAGCGGGTTGTGCAACGTGAACGCGAACCGCCCGTCGGCGGTCTCGCGCAGGCTGCCACGCTTGTACAGCTTGCGGACCAGGAACCCTGGGATGCTCACAAGGACAACCAGGTGAGCAGACGACATGACTCCATCGGTTGCACCCTCTGGCCGCCGTGGACGTCGGCCGTTCGGGGCCCGGGTTAGGACGATCCTGCGCGCACGCTCGTGCCGTCACGGCGGAAGTAGAACAACGGCACACAGACCAGCGTGACGACGGTCATCAGGATGATGGCGATGACCGCCGCCTCGAACATCTCGTAACTGCCACGGATGGCGCCCCGGGTGAAGATCCAGAAGCTGACGGCGGTGGTGAAGCCGCTGTAGGCGATGGCCTTCCCGACGGTGCGGAAGACGAACTTGGCATCGGGTTGCTTCTCCAGGTTCCACGTCAGATGGACGGCGTAATCACTGCCAAGACTGGTGATGAACGCGATGGGGATCATGAAAATGAACGCCAGATCGATGTTCACGGCCGGCATCGGCAACGCGCCCAGCCACCAGGTGAGCGTCACGATCATCGGCGTCAGGGTCGCCGCCACGGCGCGCCAGGAGCGACTGAAAGTACCGACCAGGATGGCGACGATGAGCAGGCTGACGGCAGTGCTCAGCGTCAACCAGAAGTTCGTGTAGTCGTTGTACTTCTTGACACCCGTCAGGGTGCCGAAGTAGTGGTTGTCCGTGTGCTGCGGGTCGCTGGTCTCCAGGACCGCGCGGAACGCAGAATCGGCCTTCTCCGTGGCGTCCTGGTCGATATCGATGTTGATGAATGTCAATGCCCAGGCGATGTTGTAATCGGCGGACATGAACGTGAGCAGCAGCGGCTGCCACTCATCGCGCTGCATCATGTCGTCGTACGCGGCGCGGACGTCCTGGTCCGTCCAGTCGGCGATGAGGCCGAAGTCCGCGTCATACTGGTTGCCTTGCGCATCCTGCAGACCGCACGGGAACTCTGGTGGGAACTGGTCGCAGGGCAGGAACTGGCCCCCTTGCAGGACACCATCAAGGATGCCTGGTCCTGCGGATTGCAGGCCGTCTTTGAGCAAGGCGTACAGGTTGAGGATGAATGGGACCGAGTTGACGGCTCCGCCGGCGCTCTGTACGAATTCGTCTGCGACCATGGCGCGGTGGATGGCGATCATGTCGTCGACCGCGTCCTTGGTGGCGAGCCCACAAGGTCCGGTCCCTCCCGTGCAGGGTTCTCGGGCCTTGGTGATGACGGTCTCCTGACCCTTGGATTTGATCTCGGTCTGGAAGCGCTCGTACATGTCGAGCATATGGGCGCGGTCTTCCTCGTGCGTCCAGATCTCTTTCTGCGGGAGGTTGATCTCGACGGTGCCGATGACGTACTCGGTCTTCGGGATGAAGGATCCGAACACCGCGGTGCCGACCACCAGCACCGCCACTGTGACCGCCTTGTTGCGTCCCCAGAACGAGGCGAAGGCGCCCACGGCGAAGCTGGGTCGGAAGACCTCCTTGGATTCGTTGCGCACCGACAGTTCCAGCAAAGCCGGAATGAAGGTCAGGCTCAACGTGAACACACTGAGGATGCCGAGGATGGTGGCGGTGCCGATCTCGACGATCATCGGACTGGTGCTCGTGATCATCACGATGAAGCCGCTGATCGTGGTGAGCGTAGAGATCATCAAGGCGACGGCGCCGCGCCGGCCGATGAGGTCGAACGCTTCGGCACTGGTCTCGACATGACTCCGTTCGGTCCCGAACTCGTTGACGATATGGATGACGTAATCCACACCCACGCCGAGCAGCAGGGGGAACATGGCCATGCTCACGAAGCCGACGCTGACATCACCCAGCGTCATGCCTGCCAGGGTCCAGGTCAGGATGATGGCGACCGTGGTCACGCCGATCAACACGCGCTTGACGTTGCGGAACAGGAACAGCAGCGTGACCGTGAGGAACGCGAAGACGGCCGCGATGAAGATCACGGACTCCTTCTGCACCTGTTCGTCGATCCGGTAGATCCATGACTGGACCCCCCAGGAATCGAAGTAAGGCTCCTCCCAGAGATCGACCGTCTTGGTGACGCCCGCCGCGCCGGCCTGACCGACATCGAGCTCCCGGTACTCGCCGATGATCTCGTTGATGATGCCGCCCGTCTCTTTCTTCGACAGGACACTGGTGTCCGGGTCGTAGATGATGAACATCACCGCAGCGTCGAACTCGTCGTTGCGGTAGAGGGCAATGGCGCCCGTCGAATCGGCGGCTCCCAGGAGCTCTTGCGAGATGTCGTGGCTGGCCTGGTCCGGGGCGAGGCAGAAGCAGCCGTCAGGGAACTGCTTGTAGATGAGTTTCTCGAAGAACGGCAAGGAGGTGTGTGAGATGACCTTGTCCACGCCGGCGCGGTGCGCGAATTCGGCCTTGACGAAATTGAACAGCTCTTCCTGGCCACGCAGGGCCTCCATGGAAGTCACGTTGGTGACCGGGATGCGGGGGCAGCCGTCTTGGCGGCCGATCGGGATGGGTCCCATCATGCCGCTGCATCGCGGGTCGTCCGCGTCGGGGGCTCGCGCGGTAGGGGTCAGTTCGAAGTATACGATCTCGGAATTGACGCCGGCGACCTCGTCACGGAGTTCGCGGAAGGCATTGGCCTGGTCGTCATAGGTGGAGAAGTATCCAGCTTGGATATCTGTCTCCACGTTCGGCTCGACGGTGACGAGGACGATGCCGGCCATGAGCGTGATGAACGCCACGACGCCGATGACGCCCCACGCGTTGCGCGCCGACCACCGCATTGCTTTGCTTAGGCCCGCTTGGACCGCTTCGCTGATACCCATCCGACCAAGCTTTGGACCGAGGTGCGGCGTTTAGGACTTCTCGTTCTCGATGTGCGCGGGCCATCGCGGCGCCTACCCCAGGCCGCCCGTCGCTCAGACGGTCGGGTGCGCCAAGCGCAGGCGGTAGTGCGCGCGGGATTCGAGGCCCCTGGCCAGGCGGTGAAGCCCGAAGCCGAGGAACCCGCACGATGTCAGGGCGAGGCCGATCGTCACGGGGATGAGCCATGCTTCCGGCAAGATGATCAGTGCCAGCAGGCCGACCAAGAGGCCCGACACGCTCCATGCGGCGCCAGACGATCGATCGCGGGCACCGGCCAGGTCCATCTTGACCAGATCCTCGGGTATGGGGGCGACTTCCGCAAGAACGTCGTGGACCCTGCGCTGCCGGGCAACCATGGCCTCCGTGGTGGCCAACGGTCCAAGCACCAGGACCCCGAAGGCGCCCAGGATTCCGCCGACGCTGGCCAGTACCCAGAGACTGTTGAACAGGCCGGCGAGCCACAAGGCGAAGCCGAGGGCGATCGATGTGGCGAGCGCGAGGTTCAATGCCTTCGAGCGGCGGGAGGTCATGCGTCTCACGGCGCGGGCCGGCAAATAAGCCGACCGGCCGATGGGTTGAACTCAGCCCGGCGTCTGGAAGTCGACCAGGGTGCCACG
>JBFIDG010000130.1:0-6101 GCA_041581335.1 Thermoplasmatota archaeon | reverse complement strand
GTGGTCGCCCGCCTCGCGCGGTTCGGTACGACGTTCGAGATCCTCGTCGATCCTGAGGGCGCGGAGTCCCTGTACTCCCGCTGGGACGAGGCTGAGGACCAAGAGGTCCGGGACGTCATGGCGGTCGAGGACGTGTTCGTCGACTGGTCCGAGGGGGAACGCGCCAAGGACGAGGACCTCACGAAAGGGTTCGACACCAAGGACGTCATCCTCATCGCCCGTCGCATCCTCAAGGAAGGCGACATCCAACTCACCCAGGACCAGCGCAAGAAGATGCTTGAGCAGAAGCACAAGCGCATCATCACGACGCTGGCCCGTGAGACCTGGAACCCCCAGGCGAAGATGCCTCACCCGAAGGAACGCATCGAGCGCGCCTTGGTCGAGGCGAAGTTCAAGGTCGACCCGCTGCGCCCCGTCTCCGAACAGGTCCAGCAGGCGTTCAAGGCACTGCGACCGCTCTTGCCTATCGCGTTTGAGCGCGTCAAGGTCGCCATCAAGATCCCCGCCGTGCACACCGGCGCCGCCTACGGCGCGGTCCGCACGCTCGGGGACATGCTGCGTGACGAGTGGCAGAACGATGGCAGCTGGATCGGGGTCATCGAGATCCCGGCCGGCGCCCAGGGAGAAGTATACGATCGACTCAACGGGCTCACGCAGGGAAGCGTCGAGACCCGACTCATCTAACAATCTAAGGAGAAACATGTCACAAAAACGAGAACTGGTCATTGCTGGCGACGTCGTCGGCTCGGCCAAAGAATGGAAGGCCCTCTCCGGCACCAAGGTCGTCGGCGACAAGGTCGTCGCGGTCCAGTCCGGACTGCTGGCCAAGTACCAGGACCGCATGAGCGTCATGCCCATCAACGGTGCCTATGAGCCCCGTGCCGGTGACACCGTCGTCGGCATCGTGGCCGAGGCGAACCCGGGCAACTGGATCATCGACATCAAGGCCCCTTGGCTCGCCCCGCTGCACGTCAGTGAGGCGCCGTGGCGCGTCGACTTCGGCGAGACCATGGAATACCTGCGCCCCGGCGACGCTATCCTATGCAAGATCCTCTTCGTCGACGGCCAGAAGAAGGTCCAAGTGACCCTCAAGGACCGCAACCTGACGAAGCTGGAAGGCGGAGAACTGCTCGAGGTGCCCCCCGTCAAGGTGGCCCGCATCATCGGCAAGAACGGCTCCATGCTCAACCTCGTCAAAGAGTACGTTGAGTGCTGGCTGTTCGTCGGCCAGAACGGCCGCATCTGGATCAACGGCGAACCCGAGGAAGTCCTCGTCGCCAAGAAGGTCCTGAACATGATCGCTAACGAGGCCCACCTGCCGGGCCTCACCGACCGCGTCCGCGCGTTCCTCGAGGCCAACAAGCCCGGGAAGGCTGACGCAGAACTCACTTTGGAGGAAGAATAACATGGGAGCCAATCCCGGAATCGAACTGATCGACAAGAAGGGCCTTCGTACCGATGGCCGCAAGCCTGACGAAATCCGCCCGCTCAAGATCGAAGCGGGCGTCCTGCACCGCGCTGACGGTAGCGCCTACCTTGAGTGGGGCAACAACAAGTGCATCGCAGGCGTCTACGGCCCACGCGAATTCAACCCGCGCCGCTTCCAGCAGCCGGACAAGGCCGTTG
Source organism: Thermoplasmatota archaeon (assembly GCA_041581335.1). Lineage (GTDB taxonomy): Archaea > Thermoplasmatota > E2 > JACPAO01 > JAHFTW01 > JBFGSX01. The sequence continues at coordinate 4,475 of JBFIDG010000130.1, read as the reverse complement.
TGCGCACCAAGTACAACATGGCCGCGTTCAGCACCAGCGACCGCAAGCGCCCCGGCCCCGACCGCCGCAGCCAAGAGATCGGCAAGGTCATCAGCGACGCCTTCGAGAACGTCATCCTCACGGAGAAGTTCCCTCGCGGCGTCATCGACATCAACGTCGAGATCCTGCAGGCCGACGCCGGTACTCGCATCGCCGCTCTGACGGCCGCCGCGGTCGCCCTGGCCGACGCTGGCATCCCCATGAAGGGCATGGTCGCCGGCATCGCTGCCGGCAAGTGCCAAGGCACCGTCTGCCTGGACCTGAACGGTCCCGAGGACAACTACGGTGAGGCCGACATGCCGATGGCCTTCAACATGGCCACCGGCGAGATCGTGCTCTTCCAGCAGGATGGTCACTTGACCCCTGCCGAAGTGGACGAAGCCCTGGCTCTGTGCGAGGCTGGCGCCAAGATGGTGTACGCCGAACAGCGCGCTGCCCTCGAGCGCCGCTTCAACGCCAAGCTGGACGCCCTCGAAGAGGACGCCCCGAAGGACAAGAAGGGCAAGCAAGCCGATGAAGAGGAGGTTGTTGCCTAATGGAGAACAATCCCGTCTCGGTCCTGAAGAAGGACTTCCTGCGCGCCCTGATCAAGCAAGGCAAGCGTGAGGATGGCCGTGCCTTCGACGAGGTCCGCGACCTCAAGATCGACGTCAACTACGTGCCCCGCGCCAACGGCTCCGCCTTCGTGCAGCTCGGCAACACCAAGGTCATCGCCGGTGTCAAGACCCAGGTCGAGACCCCGTACCCTGACTCCGGTAACCGTGGCAACTTCATGACGAGTGCCGAGTTCACCATCATGGCGAGCCCGTACTTCGAAGCCGGCCCGCCGCGCATCGAGGCCATCGAGGTCGCCCGTGTGACCGACCGTGCCCTGCGCGAGTCCGGTATCATCGACATGGAAGACCTCTGCATCAAGGAGAACGAGAAGGTCTGGGGTGTCTTCGTGGATCTCGAGATCCTCGACTACGACGGCAACCTGTTCGATGCCTGCAGCATCGCGGCCCTCGCCGCGGTCATGAACGGCACCCTCCCCGCGACCTGCCCCAAGACGGGCTACAAGGCGTACGATGAGGACCGCCCGCTGCCCCTGAAGATGGACAACGCCTCGTTCAACACGACCTTCGTGAAGATCGACGGCAACATCATGGTCGACCCGAGCCTCTACGAGGAACTCATCTGCGACACGCGCCTGACCATCGGCGTCGACACCAAGGGTGCCATGCGCGGCGCCCAGAAGGGTGGCTTCGGTGCCTTCACCGTGGACGAGCTGAAGACGATGAACAAGCAAGCGCACGTCGTGCACAAGGCTGTCTTCAAGCAGATCCAGAAGGCCGTCAAGGCCGCCAGCTAGACGACCACATCTCCCTTTTCCCTTTCACCTCCCCTTTTCCCTTTTTTTGGGGCCCGCCTTCTCACCGGTGGGTGTTCCGAGGCCGTCCAGGTGCCGTTCCAGGCGGCACTGGTTGGCGACGACAAGCCTCATTAGTCACGTCACGCAGCAGGCGCCGTGGAGACACACCCGGTCGCAGTCGTGCTGGCGGTCATTTTCATCGCCGCCCCCTGCGTCCTCGCCATCGCGGTCGATCGGCGGGTGGCCTCCTTCCAGCGCCAAGCGTTCGGCCACTTGGCCCTCGCGGCCCGCAATCTGCGCATCATGACGTGGGCCATCTGGGTCTACTACGTCGGCGTCCTCGTCGGCTCGTGGATCATCGGCGACCTGGCCGCGATGTTCGTCTTGCCGATGCCGGCCGAAGGCGTGCAGATCTACGTCCGCATCGGCGCCGCCGCAATGGCGTACGTCTTCGCGCTCTTCGTGGCCCGCGAGCTGTACCTGGTGACGCAGCCCCGCAAGGCGTAGGCGTTTGGCCGTGATGCCCGACGCTCAACAATGGTTAATACCCAGGACCTGGACATGCGGCTATGACTTCGCGCCCCATTTTCGCGCTCCTGCTCCTGTTTGCCGTGACGTTCGCGGGTTGTGCCAGCAACGAAACTGCGCTGGCCGACGACGAATCCCCGGATGTTGCCCAGTCGCCGGGCCAAGATGGTCCTTCGGGCGGAGACACCGCGCCGGTCGATGGCAATGCGAGCGTCCCCGACGGCAACGCGACGGTGCAGAACGCCGCTCCCGCCATCTCGCTCAATGCGACCGTGCTAGCCGGTGTAGTCCCGTTCGATGTGCTCGTCGAGTTCAATGCGACCGATCTGGATGGGGATGTCCTGAACTGGACGCTCAGCTTCGATGGTGAGGTCATGGCCACGGGTGAGGCGCTGCCCGGCAACCACACTATCTCGGTCACGTCGGGAGGCAACCATTCGTTGGTCTTCTTCGTCACTGATGGCATAGCCAACGCCACCCAGAACCTGACGATCGTCGCCACGCAGATTATTCCTATCGTCGCGGACATCGCGGACGCCGAAGGGGACACCGAACTCGACGCGGTGGACCTGACCCGCCTCCAGGCTGAGGTCCGCAATGGCAAGCTGGTGGTCGTCGTGACGGTCGTGGACCTGCCGACCGGCGCCGATGCACCTGCTTTGATCCCGTGGAAATACCGCCTGTACGTCGGCGCTCACCAGTTCCAGAACTTCAATTACGCCGGCCCCGACATCTGGGATACCACCAATGGTGGCTACATCGGCGGCGCCTCCTGGGATACCACCAAGGACACGGTCAGCTTCGCCATCGATATCAGTCGCCTGGACGGCTTGGGCCTGGTGGCTCCCTACTCGATTGCTGTTGAGACAGGGACTGGCGCTTTGTCTGCGATGCCGCACCAGAAACTGGACATCGCGCCCGACACGGGCCGCGTTCTGGTCGGGTGAGCCCCCAGGGCGTCGCGTGGGGTGTCGGTGGGGTCGTCGGGGTTGCCCCCAGCCGCCCCGAATAGTCTGCCCGACTCGTTAGGCGATTCGTTGAAATAACGACCGTGCCGTCCTTGGTCGATGCGGTTGTTTGTCGTCGGCGTGCTCGCCCTCGTTACCCTAGCCGGCTGTGCGGAGACGCCTGCCGATGTGAATGATGCCTTTGTCGACCCTGGCGCGGGCGATTCCGGCGCGAATGCTGGCGACGGGGCCAAGGATGGGTCCACCAATACGCCGGCCGATGGCGCGGTGGCCGGACTCACCGGTACCTTGGTCGCCGGCGTCGACAACGCCACTGTGTCTGCTGGCACGCCCTTCAATGTCACCCTCGATTATACGGGCGACAACGCCACCAACGCCTCGACGCTGTTCTGGCAGGTCGCCTTCACCAACGAGACCGGCGACCAGGTCAGCTACAACGGCACCGGTCTTCCCGCCGTCTTCGAGGCCAACCTGACGCTCCTCGGCAACGTCACACTCACCGGCAACGCCACCAACGGCGACGCCGGCGTCGTCTTCGACCCCCTGTTCTTGATCGTCTCCGCCGCCGAGATCGCCGACGTCGACCCTTGCCTGGGCATCGGACCCCAAGATCCCGTGACCATCAAGGGCTCCAACCTGGCCCCCACCGGTGGCACCGACCACGCCATGGAGGTCCTGCCCTGCCAGACCAAGCTGTCGGCGTCCATCGCCATGGCCGGAGGCTCCGTCGACAACGACTGGTGGCTTTTCGACCCATCGGGCGCCCAGCGCGGCTCCGGGACCAGCTTTGGTCTGCGCACCGAGGACGGCATCAGCGTCAGCGACCCCAACGGCTTGGCGGCAGGCAACTGGAAGTTCACTGTCGAGAACTTCCTGGGTGCTGCGGCCGACTACACCATCACCGTCACATTCGAGTGACCCCCAAATGCTTAAATCACGGTGGCCGTGGCCCGGCCTGCAACCCCTGAGCCAGGGCCCTCCTGGCTGGGGAAATGGAGACGATTAACATGGTCGCAACCACGAAGAAGCTCGGTCCCGCCGGTCGCTACGGCGCCCGCTACGGTGCTCTCGCCCGCAAGCAAGTCGCCACCGTCGAGCGCATCCAGCGCGCCAAGCACGCCTGCGACCGCTGCGGCGCCATCGCCGTTGTTCGCATCCACACCGCGATCTGGGAATGCCGCAAGTGCAGCTACCAGTTCGCTGGTGGTGCTTACCTCCCCGTGACCGGTCCCGGTCGCGGCGCCAAGAAGGCCCTCAAGGGTATCGGCGACAAACTCATCCGCGGCGAACAGGTTGACGAGACCGTCAGCTTCCACGCCCAGGTCGAGACCGAGGAATAAGCATGGCCTACTACAAGTGCGGCTCCTGCAAGAAGCGTGTTGAGTTCAACGCGCAGAACATCGGTATCCGCTGCCCCTACTGCGGCGCCAAGGTGTTCTACAAGGAGAGGCCGCCGACGGCAAAAGCCGTCAAGGCGCTATGAACACGGCTCAACTGACCGTCGTTCTCGCTGATCCGCAGACAGCCCTCGCTGTCCACGCCGCACTTGCACCAGAATGTGATGAAGGGCCGGAAGGCTCCAGCGTCAC
>JBFIDG010000129.1:0-6178 GCA_041581335.1 Thermoplasmatota archaeon | reverse complement strand
GGCGGGCGTCAAGAAGGCAAGCCGCTGCATCCCTTCGATGAAGTCGTGCGAGGTGCCCGGCGAAGCGTGGGCGTGACCGACGCCGAATGGATCGGGCAACCCGCCGAGCGGGCCCAAGTAGGGCCGCGGCGCGACGTCGCCCGGATCCTCGACAACATCCCCCATGGAAGACGGCCCAGCCGCTGAACAACCAGACAGCACAATGGCCAAGGCAACGACGACGAAGCGCATCGCCTCAAAGCGGTGCGCAGCCGGCTTAATCTTTCTGGAGCGAAGATTCGTGTATCTGCAGGGAACCCGCCGGCCTCATCGATTCCGGGCACGTTGCGCGAAGGCGACGGCAAACAATGCCAGAACGCCAGCGACCGGCACCCCAGGTGTCGTCTTCGAGGCCGCCGCAGGCAGAGCATCACTGACGGTTTCTTTGGCCACAACGACCAGCGTGAACCTGGACAGATACACGGCCTCGCCTACCTCTCCGATGACGATGAGCTGCATCGTTTCGCCCGGTGAAGCGGTGGCCGGCACCTCGATCACCACTGCCACGCACGCCGGGCATTCATCCGCTACGCGAGCCCATTCGGGCTGGGCGACGACCCGCCCGACGACGCCGGGTTCAGCGTCTAGGCGCAGCACCGCCCGCGTGCCCGGGGAACGTTCGATGACGTCTGGGCTGTCGTGTCTGAACGCCTGGACTTGGCCATCAATAGCGGGCAAGGCGTCATGGAAGTCAGCGAGCGGGAGCACGAAACTCCCGCCCGGCTCCAGGATCGGCGCCAGTCCGTTGAGGGCATTGACCGGCACGGCGGTCTTCGCTTCGATGAGGAAGTATAGCGCCGTGGCCGGTTCGGTGGCCAGATGGTCTGCCTCGGCTTGCGGTACAAGCACAATCTCCAATGTTCTGGTGGGACCCAACCGAGCGGCACTGATGTTGCCTTGCACCGCCACGATATCACCTTCTTCTTGGCAGGGCTGCTTGCGCCCGTTGGCTGGAAGCGGGGACACGATGACCGAGACTTCGACGCTTTGCAAGTCTTGCTCTACCTCGCTCGACAGAGGCAGGCTGGCCACGCCCGTCGCCCCCAAGTCGACGTCGATGCCAACGGCCAGGGCGGGGGAGAGCGGGATGCACCATCGGAAGGTATCTGCCCCGGCCCCGGTGAGGCTACGGGACTCGCCGCGTATCGGCGCGCGGTTCGATTCGGGGTCTTCGCTCAGGCTGTTGGCCCACGCAGTGACGCCGGCCCCTCGCAGCCCGCCTCCGCCGCCAAGCGCATGGATGTAGACGGCGGGGTGGTGGCCGCTTGGTTGGGGGATTTCGAAGAACGTGACCCCTAGGTCGAGGAAACCGGATGGTTTTCCGTCGGCCATGTCGACGCCTCGGATGCTGACCTTCTCGACGGCGCCGTGCGCATGAGCAAAGGGGACGCCGACAATGGTCGGGATGCTGACCGTCCCTCCCGCTGGCGCGTGCACGAGAGGCCGCGCGAACGAGACCGCCCAATCCTTCGGTACGTTGACCGCTTCAAGCGCCAGATCCCTGGCCACCAAGCCCCTGTTGTGCAACTGCACGTCGAAGACGTACTGGGTGGCTTCGCCATTGCTTCCCCGCGTCGGGCGTGGACTGCTCAAGACGATGTCGTTGGCTTGCACCTCGCCGAGGCTGATCGGGAACGTGAGCATATCACGGTCAGGCAGCCGGTCCTGCCAGGACACGAGTTCCGGGTGGGCGCCGGGGGACACGTAGAGCTGTGTCTTCAGCGTCCGAGCGACGACATGAATGTCCTCGAGGACGCGGCCGGGGAATGGCACCGCCAGGTCTGCGTCCGTCAGCAGCGACCGATCCAGCGACAACACGATTGCGGCATCAGCGCCAGCCGCCACCGCGACGGCTCCCGCCGGTTCCCAGGCCGTGGCGCCGACGGGACGCCGTTCGAGCTTGCCAGTCTCCGGGAGCGTGCCGGAGGCCGTCACGCGGGCGCGGTACTCAATGGTGCCGTGGCGAAGGGAGAGCGCTACGTCTAGACCCGTTCCGGCATCATCTTGCCGCGTGGCGAATTGGATCTCTGCCCCGATGTGGCTCGATGTCTCCGTGAGCACCAGACCGACCAGGTCGATGTGTGGCGCCTCGGTGCGGCCAGCCGACCGACTGGCCTCGGCCATGACGAGTTCTACGTCACCGGTGGGGTCATCGAAGGGCTGGGCGCTGGCCAACGATGGCACGCCGAGTAGGATGAACAATGCCCACGCCCACTTGGCCGGACCCATACGTAGAGCCACGGCAGGAACATCATGAACTTGCTGGCGCCACCACTTGACTTAGAACGGCCCCGTGCGCCGCCTGAAGGCGGTTCCCTCAGGCGTCTTCCGGGACCCACTTCTGGGCCATCTTCGGCGCGAAGGCGATGACGAGGCTGGCCGCGATGGCGACGGGCCCAAGGATCAGGAAGTGACCCAGGTGCTCGTTGACATCGAGGAGGAAGAAGAGGGAGATGCTGAGCGATGGGACGAGGGCGAAGAAGCCGATCATCCGTAGAAGGTTCGTGACGTTCTGTCGCTCGCCCATGTCGGCGTCCGCTTAGGCACCCAGTACGAAGACCGGGATGATGTAGAACAGCGCGTAGACGAAGACCCACACCAGGTCCACGAAGTGCCAGTACATGGCGACGGCTTCGGGGTACGCGTGGCGGTGCTCGTCGAAGTTGCCACCCACAGCGCGCACGTAGGCGATGATGAGCGCGATCAAGCCACCCAATACGTGCAGACCGTGGGTACCGGTCAGCATGTAGAAGCTGGTCATGAACTGGCTGCTGCCCAGGGTCTCACCGGCGTGGATGAGCTCGATGTATTCCCAGACCTGGCCGCTCAAGAAGATGGCACCCAGGATGATGGTGGCGAGCCACCAGGTCTTGAAGGCCTTCAGTTCGCCCAGGCGCAGGTGCTTCTCGGCCTTGTGGATCGTGGCACTACTGGCGAACAAGAACAGCGTGAAGCCCAGCGTCTTGAGCCAGGGCAGGTGGAAGTGCTCGGTGTCAGGCCAGACGTCGGCGAGGCGCTGGAACGTGAAGTACGAACTGAACAGCGCACCGAAGATGAACACTTCACTGCTGATGAACAGCAGCGTGCCGGCGCGGGCCATGCCGAGGCCGGTGCCGGTGTTGGTCTTCCACCAGCGGAAGTCTTCGCGCACCCAGCCGATGATGACCAGGAACAGGAAGGCGATGCCGAGGCCGAAGAAGACGGCGGCGAGGCTGACATTGGAGGCCGCCTGCTGGATGAGGTCGTCACTGTTGCTGAGGCGCATGTTGCGGCCCAGCGTGATGATCCCGAGACCCAGCACGGCCATGGCGATGGCGAGGAAGAACGGCCAGATGCTGCCGTGGGGCAGATGGGGCTTGTCGTGGTGGTCACCGTGGGCGCTCACTCAGGACACCTCCTGCAGCTTCAGGGGCACAGGCTCGTGGTCGATGACCAGGCCTTCGCCGTGGATGACGCGGCCTTCTTCCCACAGTTTCCACTCGATGTGGCGGGCGCCGCCCCAGGGATCGCCGTCGACGATCGTCTGGTTGGGGCCCGTGTGGCTGCGCCAGACGTTGATGAAGAACAACAGGACGCTGAAGGCGATGAGGAAGGCACCGACGGTGCTGATCTGGTTGAGGATCACGTAGCCTGGGCCTTCGGGGTAGTCGTAGATGCGACGGGCCATGCCGCGCAGACCAAGGATGAACTGCGGGAAGAACGTCATGTTGAAGCCGACGAACATGAGCCAGAAGTGCCAGTCGGCCAGCTTCTCACCGTACATGCGGCGGTTGAACATGATGGGGTACCAGTAGTAGATGCCGGCGAAGATGCCGAACACGGCACCGCCGACCATCGTGTAATGGAAGTGGGCCACGACGAAGTACGAGTCGTGCAAGGCGTAGTCGACGGGGATGGCGCCGAGCATGACGCCCGTGACACCACCGATGACGAAGAGCCAGATGAACCCGAGAGCGTACTTCATCGGGATGGTGAAGTGGATCTTGCCGCCCCACATGGTCGTGAGCCAGTTGAACACCTTGATGCCGGTGGGGACACCGACGAGCATGGTGTTGAACATGAAGACGGCGCGGATGCGGGGATCGATGCCCGTCGTGAACATGTGGTGGGCCCAGACGAGGAAACCGACGATGGCGATGCCCAGCAGCGCGTAGGCCATGGACTTGTAACCGAAGACCGGGCGGCGGCTGAACTTGGGGATGATCTCCGACAGGATGCCCATCACGGGCAGCACGAGGACGTACACTTCGGGGTGACCGAAGAACCAGAACAGGTGCTGGTAGAGGATGGGGTCGCCGCCGGCGCCGAAGAAGTCGGTGCCGAAGTTGCGGTCGAAGAGGAGCATCAGGAAGGCGACCGTGACGACGGGCAGGCTGAACACCAGCAGGATGCTGGTGGCGAGCTGGCTCCAGGCGAACAGGGGCATGTTGTGCAGGTGGACGCCGGGGCCGCGCATCTTGAAGATGGTGACCAGGAAGTTGACGCTACCCAGGGTCGAGGCGACACCGAGCAGGATGAGGCTCAGCAGCCACATGTCCAGGCCGAAGTTGTTGGCGTTCTGCGACACCGTCGAGAGGGGGGCGTAGCCGACCCAGGTGACGTTGACCGCGGAGAGGCCCTTGACGAACATCGGGACCCACAGCAGGAGACCGGCCGGGGGCAGGAGCCAGAAGCTGAGGGCGTTGACACGGGGGAATGCCATGTCGGCCGCCTTGATCATGATGGGCACGAAGTAGTTGCCCAGACCCGCCAAGGCAGGCATGATCCACAAGAACACCATGGTGGTCCCGTGCAGCGAGAAGAACTCGTTGAACGCCTCGCCATCGACGACGGTGGCGCCGGGGAGCCAGAGTTCAGCCCGGATGATGAGCGCCGAGACGCCTCCGAGCACGAAGAAGAGCAGACCGGTCCACAGGTACATGAGACCGATCTCTTTGTGGTCCGTGGTGGTGATCCAACGCATGAGCCCCTTCTTCTTGTGGGACGGGTTTGCCATCACGAATTCGGCCGCGGCTGCCATGGTCGGGGCGCGCGACGAGGGCGGCCTTTATGACAATGACGCAGCCGGGGCCCTGTTTGCCTCCTGGTGACGCAGGACGCTTTTTGTATGACGCCCTCGTCGCCGCAAAACGATATGCGCCGGAGCCTTATCGCGGCCCTGCTCGCCTTGATGACCGTCCCCCACGTCACGGCCCGCGGCGGCATGCCCAGCCCGTTGACCGAGCGAGGCGAGATCGTCGAGGGCATCTACTACCCCATCTTCTTGGCGGCGACCATCGTGTTCATCATCGTGATGGTGCTCTTGGTGTACGCCATGGTGCGTTTCCGCGCCAACGGCGGAGCAGGTCGCGAGACCTTCGAACTCGAGCGCGACAACCTCAAGCTCGAGATGACTTGGATCGTCATCCCCCTGGCAGTCGTCCTATGGGTCGGCGTCATCTCCTACGCTGGCCTGGTCCAACTGGACGAGGGCATCAAGCAGGACGAGGCCTGGATGGAGCTCGACGTCACGGGTTACCAGTGGACGTGGCTCGCTGACTACGGCAGCGACATCAGCATGTTCAGCGACCCCGACCCCACCAACGGCGACGTCGGCGACGACAAGGTGTTCGTGGTCCCGGCCAACAAGGCCATCCGCTTCAACGTGACCGGCGGCGACGTCATCCACGCCTGGCACATGATGGACGCCAACTGGGCGACCGTCGCCCTCGTGGACGCCAACCCGTTCGGCCCGCACAAATACAACAGCTTCACCGCGGTCCTCCCGGTGGGCGAATACCATGTCCAATGCCGTGAGATGTGCTTCAACCCCGGCCACGGCTACATGCGCGCCCGCGTCATCGCGGTCCCCGAGGCGGACTTCCAGACCTGGATGTCCGACAAGGGCCTCGAGGCAGGCGCCGGCCTCGCCCAGCCCGCCAGCATCTCCTGGAACGGCGAGGACCTCGTCGGCGACGTCACCTTCGTCAGCGGCGACGGCGCCCGCGCCATCGTGAGCTTCACGAACGACGGCACGAGCCCGATCAGCCTCACCGCCCCTGGCTTCGACACACGCCTCAGCACGTACCGCTACGAGGACGGCCCCAAGGTCAGCCTCGAGTCCGTGCCCGGCGTCACTGTCCCGGCCGGCCAGACCGTC
>JBFIDG010000128.1:0-6196 GCA_041581335.1 Thermoplasmatota archaeon | reverse complement strand
CCTACTTCCTGCGCGGCCAGAAAGACGAGAGCCTCCCCATCCAGCGCACCAGCACGACGTCCAGCAACTTCGTCGACCGCGCCGGCGGCAGCGAAGGCATCTACGATCACCTGGGCGCTTCGCTGGACTTCACGCGTCACGGCGGCAACGGCAAGGTCGAATTGCAGCTCATCGGCCCCGACGGCGTCCAATACGCCTGCGTCGGCATGGCCGGCGATGGAATCAACGGGGCCACCACTTGCCCCGCTCCGCCCCTGGTGGTCAGTGTGCCGTTCCAAGAGGGTCGCTGGGAGGTCCGCCTCGCCATGCCCCTCGTGGGCACCGAAGCCAGCGCCGATGTGCAGGTCGCCTCGATCTACGACCGCAGTGGCAGCGTCTGATCACGGCTTGCGTGGCTCGAGCGGGACTTCCGTGCCGTCTTCGCGCAGGATGCGTCCCCGTGAACCGGGATGCACGGGCTGCTTCGTCACCGGGTCTTTCGCTCCCTGCCAGAAGCGGTCGAACCAGGCACTGAAGACCTGTGGCTCGTCGCGGTTGGCCCGCATCTCGTCGTACGCCCGCTTCGTGGCGCTGTCGATGGCGAACTGCTCCAGGTCCTCCAATTCGATCTTGATGCTGGGACCCTTGTCGCCGATGCGGGCCTTACGGATCCAGTAGTACCCAAGACCCAGGCCGAGGATGAGGCCGCCCAAGTGGGCGGCGTAGGCGACGCCCCCGACGGCGTTGCTGTACACGGAGAACGCCTGGAACGCAATCTGCACCAGGGCGAACAGCACGGCCCACGTGATGACCCGCATCTTGGCAAAGAAGATGATCGGCCCAGGGATGGGCAGCCGCATCACCATGTTCGGGTAGGCGCCGGCGAAGCCGCCGGTGATGCCGGCGACGGCGCCCGACGCACCCAGCAGGAGCATGGGCTCGCCGAAGTTCGTGATGACCTGGGCAATGGCCGCGAAGACGCCCGTGATGAGGTAGAGGATGATCAAGCGGCGTGGGCCGATGAGCTCCTCGAACACCAGCGCGAAGACGAGCAGGATGAACATGTTCCCGATGAGGTGCAGCAGATCCGCGTGGACCCACATGCTCGTCACCAATTGCAGGATGGCCAGCGGTTCGAGGTTGTACAACCGCTCGGCGCACAGTGCCAACTCGTTGTGGATGGTGGGGCGCAGGAACGGCGTGCCGGTGCAGTTGTCCCGGTAGCCGCCGCCGAAGCTCGTCAAGACGTGCACGAAGACATTCGACAACGCCAACGCCCCGACGGCCAGGAATCGGCGTGTCCAGGCGATCGTCAGCGCCGCGATGATGGCGACGATGGCGACGATGGAGACCACGGAGAGCATCGGAACACTGTAGCGACCAGCAAGGCCACCAAAAGGATTGGCAGTGGAGATGGCACCAAGGCACGCAGTCCACCGCAGCTCTCCCAGTCGCTCTCGAAGACCTGGGCGAAGTACGCCGTCACCGCCGGGTCGTCGATCAAGACGCCCACTTCGCGGTTCATGCTGCGGCTGTGCTGGTTGCCGTTCATGGAGCCCACATAGACCACGTCGTCGGCGATGACGCCCTTGTTGTGCATCACCATGTCTGGCCGCGCGAAGGTGCAGGTGGCGACGCCGTCGGCCGGCAGCCCCGCAATGGCGTCAGCATTGTCCGTATCGCCCACGCGGAACGGACCCGCCGCCTGGATGCGGGCATCCACGTTGCGGCGGCCCGCGTCCTGCAAGGCCCCTCGGAAGGCGTCCGGCCCGTGCCAGCCCAAGTCGTTCTGCCAGCCCTTGGACACGTCCAACTGCTGCGCCCAGACCCGGGCCTCGGCAGCCGCCATGACGGCGAACAAGGGATTGCTGGCGGGATCGAAGGTGTGCTCGGGACTGATGAGAGGCGTGACCGCGATGGGGCCTTCGAAGCGCTGGGCCCCGAAGGCGGGCCGGTAGGCGCCGGTAGGGGTCGCAAAGCGCGGCGGGGCCTCGAAGCCCGGGCTATGGAGGCCAAGCTCGAAAGGCACGGTGTCCCAGGCGCGGCGGTCATCATGCAGCCACGTGGCGAACCAGTGTGCGGCCTGGACATCGTGCAGGATGACGCCCCAGCCACGGTTGCCCCAGGACGGGTCTTCGGGTACGCCGGAGGCGACCCAGTTCTCCGATTGGATCGCCACGGCGCCGTCCACGACGACCACCTTCAGGTGGTGGTTGCGGTAGCGGTCGTCGAGTCCCGTGTACGCCGTCCCGCCGGCCGCTTCGATGCGCCGCAAGGCATCGGCGGTCTGGTGGCGGTCCCACTGGTCCTGGCCGACGGGACGGTCCTGCACCAAGACCTGGACGTCCACGCCGCGCCGGGCAGCCGCCACGAGGACATCTGCCAGTTCCTGGCTGCGCAGGTCGTAGACGTGCAGATGGATGCGCTCCCGGGCCCCGTCCAGCAGGTCGGTGATGACCTGGAAGCTGTTGTCTGGGGACACGTACGCCGTCACGGCCTGCACCATGAAGGTGCGGGGTGCGATGTCCGATTCGCCGACGCGATGGATGCGTGGTGGCCGCCAGTCCTCGGCGCTGTCGGTGTCGATCCATGGGCCCGTCGGCCAACCGGCCCGGGTGTAGATCAGGTCGGGGGATGTGTAAGACAGGATGCCCCACGCTGGCGTCGTCTTGTCGCCGTACAGGAACGTGTCTCGCGTCACGCCGTCGGCATCGATCAAGTACAGCTGGTCGCCGTCATTGCCCAATCGCAACGTCGTGCCAAAGGAGGCCGTCGCCGTGGCGCCGCCCCGGGCCATCCACGTCGTCCAGTTCCCCACGAACCACGTCGGCGTCGGGCCCAAGGAGACGTTCGGCAGGGCCCACGTGTCCTCGCCATCGGAGACCATCCAACCCGTGACATCGACCGGTTCCGCCGAGGCCAACGCGAACGCCTCGTCCCCTGGCAATGCCCCGCTCAGGTCCGGCACGACCCCCACGATGACCTGCGCCCCGCCCGTCGGCACGAAGAGAAGAGCCAGGAGCAGCCAGCGCACAGACCCGCAGGTGGGGGGAGGCCCTTAAGGCAAAGCGTTCAAGGGTGGGCCTGGAGTCGCAGGTCCCAGAACCGGGTGGGGATCGCCCCCGTCTGCTTCGTGAGGCTTCGGCCTCCCACATGGGCGCGTAGTCTAGCCTGGATAAGGCACTGGCCTCCTAAGCCAGATGTCGCCGGTTCGAATCCGGCCGCGTCCGCTCTACCCACCCGTCGCGGCGAGCCCGGAGGCCACGGCTTCCGGTCCCGCAGTCGCAAGTGTCCCTGGGGAGGCCCCCGGCGGCGAAGTCGCCCGCCTACGACCGGTGGTGGTCCTGCCGGCTCCACTCGCGCAGGCCGATCCCCGAAGCCAGCAACAGTGGCGGCGCCAGCGCGAACAGCACGAAGGCCAGGTCGGTCCCGGTGACCGCAAACCGCCATGGGATGGCCGCCAAGAGGCAGAGCAGGACGACGATGGCGCCGATGATCCGGGAATCCATGCCGCGCGATAGCCCTGCCAGGCTTTAGACGACGCCACGAAAAAACACGAGAAGCGTGAGCCGGTATGCTGAAAGCGGCGACCCACGTGGAACCCCTATGCGTGCCTTGGCGGTCCTCGTCGCTCTCCTGTTGAGCGGTTGCGTGACCGAGTTGCTCGGCTCGCCGGAATCTACCGCTCGTGGCCTCGCTTGTGAGGTCATCGACGGGGAGACCAGCGTGCGCGTACTCCACCACGGTTCCGTGCCAGATATCGATGCGCCGACGGCCGCATGGATCGGCCAGATGCGCAGCATCGCCGACGACGACGGCAGCCGCTTCTCCTGGGGCATCGGCGCGGCGCCGCAGGAGCCGTTCGACGACTGGCTCGTCAGCCTGCCCGTGCTCGGACGCAGCGTGACCCTCCACGTCATCTGGCTGACAGAGCTGGAAGGCGACGTCGTCCAGGTGCTGATGCCCGGTATCGTGGGCATCAACGTCACCGCCGCGACGCAAGCCGACGTCCAGGCACTGCTTTTCCATGGCCTCGGTCATGCGCTTGGCGTGGTGAACCTCGGCATTCCATTGCATGACACGAACGGTACCCTCCGCGAGGTGCCTCCGGGTCACACGGCGCACGGCCCCCTGTCGGCGCGCTGGCACCACGAAGACACCTTCCCTGCCGAGAAGGACGGGCTCTACTCGGAGGCCACCCTCGATGATTGGCGGGCCGCCCGGGCCGACCAGAGGGTGTGCACATGAGCAAGTTGTACGAGGACGCCCTGCGGCTGTCCATCAATGAGAACCTGCGCAACATCCGGCTCCTCTTGGAGTGGGCTGAGGAAGCGGCGCGGCTCGACGAGACCATCGGGCATTCCGAGCAGGCGCTTCGTCTGCTGAACGAGGTCGTCGAGAACCTCAAGGCGCTCGGCCAGAAGTGAGGCCGGATCCTGTCCCCTGAGGGGAGGTCAGCGGAAGCCAGGCCCGGCCTCGACGCGGCGAAGCGGGGAGGAAGGGAAGAGGGTCACGTGCCTGTCTAGGCGACGCTGAGGGGAGCGCTCTCGACGGCCATGGTCGTCAGGACGGCGAGGGACAGGTCGGCGGCGGCCTGGAAGCCCTTCTGGAGTTGGGCTTCGTTGCCGGCCATCAAGGTCATGGTCTCCATGGTGTCAGCGACGTGCCAGAACGGGTAGGCGCCCTGGGGGATGACGACGCCACCGACGACGGGAAGGTTGCCGCCGGGGAGTTGCCACTTCTCGAAGTTGCTGATGAAGAAGCCCGTCGGGATGCCGAGGTCCATGAAGTGGGCGTAGTCGCTGCGGCCCAAGGTGATGCCGGTGTATTCGATCTTGTCCGCGGGCATGCCCATGGCTTCGCGGGCGGTCTCGACGCTGGCGATCAGCTCGGGGCTGTTGTTGTCGAAGTAGATCGGGGCGTCGATGGCGGGCCAGTTGAGGCCGAACATGTCGAGATTGAGCATGGCGCGCCCGACGATGGGGCCGTAGGGGCTGGCGCCCTCGGAGATGAAGTGGCTGGCGAAGGCGCCGCTGCCCTGCAGACCGCGCTCTTCACCGTCGAAGGCGACGAAGGCGATGGTGTACTCGGGCGTCATGTTGGAGGCGGCGAACGCCTTGGCGAGGTGGAGCGTCAGGAGGGTGCCGCTGCCGTCGTCGTAGGCGCCTTGGCTCTGGTCGTCGTGGCTGCTGCCGGTCGTGGTGGTGTCGTAGTGGCCGCCGACGATGACCCATTCATCGGTGCGGTTGCCCCACAGGATGCCGACGATGTTCTCCTGGTCGATGCCGTTGGTGAACTCTTGGCGGTAGACCTCGAGACCGTAGGAGGTGAACTGCTCGGCGATCCAGTCGCGGGCACCGATGTGACCTTCGCTGTTGCCCTTGCGCTTGCCGAAGCTCTCGGCGAAGTGCGTGAGGTCGGCGAGGAGGGCTTCCGCGTCGACGGCGGGGAGGGCGATGTCCTTGACCACGGGGGTCTCGGGGACGGTGGTATCCGAATCGGCGGGGTCAGAGGCACAGCCGGCGAGGGCCGTGGCGAGCAAGAGGAAGATGGCCAGGAAGCGCATGGACCAGCCTGTGGCTACCACAACATAGCCATTGTGGTGCCCGGTCGCCCCAGGACAAAGGGCCCGCGGACTTTTGCCTCACCATTGCAGGTCGAAGCCGTACGACATGTCCGATCCGCCGCTTTCTGGCACGCTTTCTGGCTTGGGCAGTCTGCCCGCGCGGACGTCCGGGAGGCGGTAGGTGGTGACGTCGATGTCGGAGAGTCGCTCCAGGATGCCCCCGACGTGGCCGTCGCCGACGACCGCGACGCCGACGGTGGAGCCCATGAGGCCGCGGCGGATGGCGCGGGCCATGTGTTCGTCCCGTTCATCGATGACGACCCGCCAGACTGTGGGGAACTGGCGCTTGAGCTCTTCGAGCGCCGCCCCGGGGTCGTCCTGGTACTTCTGCAGCTCGTCTTCCATGTTCGCGCCCTTGCTGGGCACGATGCGGGAGAAACCTGCTTTGATGACCTGGCCGACGGCACGGCCGCGTTCTTTCCAGGTCAGTTCCTTGATGGCGCGCTTGATGGTGGTCTGGCCGAGGCGGTCGATGAGGCGGACGCGGGCGCCCAGGGCTTGGCCTGCTTGGACCGCGGCCACCATCTCGCCGCCGACCTCTGCGCCGTACATCTTGGCGACGTCCTGCTGGAAGCCCTGCAGCCGGCTCTG
>JBFIDG010000127.1:0-6223 GCA_041581335.1 Thermoplasmatota archaeon | reverse complement strand
GATGCGGCGCAGATCTTCCTCGGCCAGACGCTCCAGAAGGCCTTCAGCAAGCACGACGAGGCCCCATTCTTGACCGGCCTGCTTGCGCTTGTTGATGGCGGTCTCGACGAGGGCCGCGATGTCGCTCAGGCCGATGCTCTTGACGTGTTCGAACTCCTCACGGATGACGACCAGGTCGGCGCCGCTGCCGATGGCCATGCCGACGGAGAGGTGGCCAGCGCTGCGGCCCATGGCGGTGACTAGGTACCAGCGACCAGTGGTCTCTGCATCGACGCGCAGGTTCTTGCAAAGTTGGGCGCCGAGTTGCTTGGCGGTCTCGAAGCCGAACGTGGGAGCGTCGCCGGGAAGGGGCAGGTCGTTATCGATGGTCTTGGGGACGTGCGCGACACGGAACGGGTGGCCACCTGCCGAGATGGCGTCCGCGATGTTCGCAGCACTGGTCGCGGTGTCGTCGCCTCCGACGGTCACGAGGCCATCTAGGCCGAGCTCGTTGCACGCCTTGACGACGTTCGCCATGGTCTCCGGGCTCTTCTTGGGGTTGGCTCGGTTGGTGAACAGGATGCCCCCGCCGCGGGTCTCGATGCCCGCGACGTTGCTGGCGGTCAGTTCGTAGCAGCGGCTGGTGTCGCCGGCCATCAGGTCCCGGTAGCCGTACGGGATGCCGATGACGGTCCAGCCGAGGGCCTTGGTCGCGAGGGTGACGCTGTTGATGACGCCGTTGAACCCGGGAGCCGGGCCGCCGCCACATAGGATGCCGATCTTCATGCGTCCACCGTTTCGGGAACCGTCGGGGTCAAGCTCATGGCGCTGGGCACGAGAGCGCGCGTGAAAAGCCAAACGGCCCGCAAGGGACCGCGCGCCCAGCGCCGGGTTCATCTCAGACGATGGCCAAAGCCTCGTCATGCACCGTAGCGACGTACGCATCGTCATCGCGGCGGCGGTGTTGCTGGCGCTGCTTGGGGGCCTGTCCGGCATCTGGTGGATGCCCCATTGGGGCTGGTCAGCCGGCCCATGGTGGGGCCTGGGGATGGCGGTGATGATGCTGTTCCCGCTGGCACTGCTCGGGCTTTTTCTGTACGGCGTCGTCCGACTGGCTGGCGCAGGGCGATCCAAGACCGCCCAGGACGTGCTCGATGACCGGCTGGCCCACGGCGACATCGGTGTGGACGAACACCGGGAGCGCAGCGCGGCGTTACGGCGCCGTTGACGCATAGGCCCAGGCGCGGGATGCACCATTTTGTCCCGGCTAGTTCATGTCCCTGGGCGTCGACGCTAACGTATGCGAAAAGGACACTTGCGGATGCGCGTCGGCGGAGCCCTGATCGGCTTCGGCGCCTCCATGTTCATCAAGGGCGGCAAAGCGCGGTTCGGGCAGCTCCTGCACCGACGCTGAGGCCTGCGTGCGGCTGGCCGCGTCCGGCCCATTGTCGAGGCTATAGCCCCGTGGCGATGGCCGCGATGGCGGCCCATTCGACCAGCCACGACAGGTGGCGCCCTCGACTGATGACGATGGTCATGAGCGACGTGGCCGCCAACGTGGCCACGGCGACGCCGCCAACGAGGGGCTCCGCCTCCGCAGGAACAAGGACCAACAGTGCAGCCGTGCCCCACCAGGCGACGGTCAACGCATGCCAGGCGAAACGCAGCGTCTGCTTGGTGAACGAATCGTCGCCGAGCAGGTGGGGAAGCTCCCGCTGGAAGAGGCGGATGAGGATGAAGCGCTCGCCAAGGACGCTGTGCGCGAGGGCCAGGCCGGCGACCAAGGCGGCCGCGACGACGAAGCCCGGGGGACTCATGCGGCGACGAACTTCTTGCCGAGGGCCGCCGCGCGGTTGGCGTCACAGCGTTCCTTGAGCAGCGCCTGGGCGGCCTTGTTGTTGGCAGCATCGCCCTTCCAGGCGTTCAGGGCGGGCTGCTGCAGGGCGCGGCCGTAGCTGAAGCTGAGTTTCCACGGCTTGTCGCCGAGGGTGTTCATGATGCGCAGGTGCTCGGTGGCCTCCTCCGGGCCTTGACCGCCGCTGAGGAAGACGACGCCGGGCACACTGGCCGGGACGCAGTCCAGGAGGCCGCGGAAGGTGCGCTCGGCGACTTCGTTGGCGTCGGCGCGGGACTCGGCATCCTTGCCGCTGATGATCATGCTGGGCTTCAGGAGGATGCCGGGCAAGTAGACGCCGTGCATCTTCAGGGCGTCGAACAACGTGTTCCAGGCGGCCATGGTGACCTCCTCACAGGTGTCGATGTCGTGCTCGCCATCCATGAGGACCTCCGGCTCGACGATCGGGACGATGCCGGCTTCCTGGCACAAGCTGGCGTAGCGGGCCAGCGCCTCGGCGTTGGAGATCAGGCAGGCGCTGCTCGGGGCGCCTTCGCCGATGGTGATGACGGCGCGCCACTTGGCGAAGCGTGCACCCATCTTGGCGTACTCCGCGAGGCGACCGCGCAGGCCGTCCAGCCCTTCCGTGATCTTCTCGCCCGGGTGGCCGGCCAGATCCATGGCGCCGGTGTCGACCTTGATGCCGGGGTAGATGCCGTTGTCCGTCAGGAGCTTCGTCAGGGGCGTGCCGTCGGCGGTGGATTGGCGGATTGTCTCGTCGTACAGGATGACGCCGGCGACGCTGTCGCCCAGCTTGGGGGTCGTGAACAGCATGGCGCGGTAGTCGCGGCGGCTGTCGGCGGTGCTCTTGATCCCGAGGGCGTCGAAGCGCTTGGTGCAGGTGCCGGTGCTCTCGTCGGCGGCCAGGATACCCTTGCCATCAGACACCAAGTACTGTGCGGCGTCTTGCAGTCGCTGCTTGTCCATGGCGTCCGGGACACAGGTGGACTTTGAAAGAGTGGCGCCCGCCGATAGGCGGTCCGGGGTCCAATGGTCCATCCAGAACGCCTTTTCAACATGGGGCGATCGCAAGGGCATGTCGGTCCCCTGGCTGTCGTATCTGCCGATTCCTGGCCTGAGCCTCGTCGCGACCTGGCTGGACCCCGAAGACCCCCTGACGCGCTACCATGCGTGGCAGGGCGGGACCCTGGTCATCGGCTCCTATGTCCTGATCATCGCACTCGGGTTCCTGTTGCGCATCAGCGACGCGCCGGCGTTCCAGGCCACCATCGGGCTGACCTCCGGCCTGGTCCTGTTGGGAACCCTCGTCGGCATGGTCTGGGGCATCGTGGCGGCCTCCATGAAGCGCTACGTGCGCCTGCGCCCCGTCTGGGACCTATTGACGGCCATACGGGCCTAGGCTCAGGTCTCGCCGAAGACGGCGTTGTAGCCCGCACCAGCAAGGACATGGCGCAACTCGTCCACGTGCTCCGGCCCACGGGTCTCGACGTGCACCTCCACGTGCGTATCCTGCAGGCTGAGTTCTAGCCGGTACCTGTCGTGGGTGACGTCGATGACGTTGGCCTTGTGCTTGGCCAGGAGCGTCAGGAGCTTGGCGATGGCGCCCGGCTTGTCCGGGATCGCGGTCTGGATGACCACGACGCGGCCGGCCTTGACCATGCCGTGCTGGATGATGCGACTCAGGAGCGTCATGTCGATGTTTCCGCCGCTGATGACGGCGACCGCCGTGCGCCCCTTGAGGTCGGGCTTGCCGTGCATGGCTGCGGCCAGGCTCACGGCCCCGGCCCCTTCGACGGTCGCCTTGGTGCGTTCCAGGAGGAACAGGATGGCGGCGGCGATCTCGCCTTCGGTGACCGTGACGACCTCATCGACAAGCTCCTTGATGACGTCGAAGGTGAGGTCGCCAAGGCGGCGGCATGCGATGCCGTCTGCCATGGTCTTGACCTCCTCGGCGACCACGACGCGGCCTTTGTCGAGGCTGGGCGCGACGGTGCTGGCGCCTTCTGCTTGCACACCGATGATGCGGACGCCTGGCTTGCGGGCGCGGATGGCGGTGGCGATGCCGGCGATGAGGCCGCCGCCACCGATCGGCACCAAGACGGTGTCCACGTCGGGGACGTCGTCGAGGATCTCTAGGCCGAGCGTGCCTTGGCCGGCCATGATGAACGGGTCGTCGAAAGCATGGACGTATGTGGCACCCTTCTCCTCGCAGTAGACCCGGGCCGCCTCGAAGGCGGATTGGTAATCGGTGCCGGCCAGATGGACCGTGGCGCCATAGCCCTTCGTGGCGACGACCTTGGCGTGGGTCGCGTCCACTGGCATGAAGATGTCCGCCTTGACGCCGGCCTTCGTGGCGGCGTACGCCACCCCTTGCGCGTGGTTGCCTGCGGAGGCCGCGACGACACCTTTGGCGCGTTCAGCGGCCGTCAAGGACTCGATCTTGTTCAGCGCACCGCGGACCTTGAAAGAGCCCGTGCGCTGGAAGTTCTCCAACTTGAGGTAGAAATCGGCGCCGGTGATGTCGCTCAGCGAGGCGCTGCGCTTGATGGGCGTCTTGCGGACGATGCCCTGGATGACGTCGCGTGCCTTCTCCACGTCGTCGATGCTGATCGCGGCCACGGGCGGGCCACCTATCGCCGCCGTTAAGCCTTGGCGGGCGGGTTCAGGCGGGCGCGGTGGATCGTGGCCAGACCCCCCAGCACCAACGCCGCACCCAGGACGAACCATATCGTGATGCGTTCCCCCACGAGCAGGACGCTTGCGAGGGTCGCGACGACGGGCACGGCGAAGATGTAGACCGTGACCTCGCTGGCGCTGCGGCGCTTGAGGGCCTGGTTCCAGATCGTGTAGCCTGCCAGGGTGCCCAGCAGACTGAGATAGATCAGCCAGAACCAATCCAGCGGGCCGAGCCCTTCGAGGGGTGCAAGGCCTCGGCTGATGCCGAAGGGCACGAAAGCGAGGGTCCCGATGATCATCGTCACGCCCGTGACGAAGAGGCCTCCGTAGCGTGTGATAAGCGGCTTGGCGACAATGCTGTAGCCGGCCCACAAGAGGGGCGCCAACAGCGCGATGAGCGCCTTGGGCTCCACATCGATGCGGCCGCCGCGGGCCGTGCCGAGCAGGACGACCATGACGACGCCCGTGAACGCCAGCAAGCTGCCGATCCATTTCGAGCGCGTCAGCTTCTCTTGGCCTGTAGAGACCGCGAAGATCAGGGTCCACAAGGGCGTGGTCGCGACCAGGATGGCCGCCGTGGGCGGGCCGATCGGCGTGCCGGGGGTCAGGCTGCTCATGGCCCAGTTGAGCGGGACATGGTAGCCGATGACGGCGAACGAGCCGGCCACCGCGAAGCGTATCCAGTCATTGCCGGTGATGAGCGCGAAGCGTTCGCGACGACGGATCACGAGCCAGACACCGTAGAACGCGAGGAAGGGGACGTACCGGTACCAAGTGATCTCGAACGGGTCCAGAGATCGACCCAGGACCTTGATGGAGACGAAGGCCGTCCCCCACATGATGACCAAAAGCGTCATCGCGGCATCCACCCCGTCCAATCGCCGCTCCACGAGCGGCCGACCCTAGGGTCGTTGAAGGCCCTTTGGTCGCGGGCCAACACCCCTTTATGGACTGCAAGAGTCGGTCACCAGGCAGATGGACGAAGGCTCTATGCAACAGGAGAAGCGCATCGATGCGGTCTTGGAACGCATCCCGTCATGGGCCGTGCCGGCCGTCCTGCTGGGCATCCCGGCTCTGCTGGCGATCCTCAGCATGATCTCCAAGGCGTTCTACAACAACGTCGTCTGGAAGTACTACTGGGGGCCCATCGTGACCGACGGCTCGGAAGCCCACGTGCTCTGCACCGCCGGCAACCCGCGCCAGCTCGCAGATGGCCAGTTCCTGTTCTGGAACTACGAACGCTGGACCTGCAGCGACCCCGGCGGCGTGGCCGCGTTGTCCGGCTACAACCTCGTCAACACCCTCTCTTGGGTCGTCCTTCTGTTCGTCTGTGTCATCGGCATCGCCCAGCTCCTGTACCGTTTCAAGGTCCCCATGAACCCGCAGATGATCATGGCGGCGACAGCGTGGGTCATCACGGGCAGCATCATCCACGTCCTGCAGGACGCCCAACTCTTTGGCCAGCCCCTTGAGTTCCTGATGATCACGCCGCCGGTGTGGCTGATCTTCGGCGCCTTCGGCGTCGGGTCGATGCTGCTCGGCGTCTACTACCGGCACATCCACGCCACCACAGGCAGCATGGAGCGCGCGTTGCAGAAGGCATGGTTCCACATCATCTTCTTCGTCATCATCTACACCGCCCTGTGGTACGCGCAGTGGGAGCAGGTGCTGGTCTACATCAGCCCGCTCTGGGTCGCGCTGTCGGCGGCGGTC
>JBFIDG010000126.1:0-6268 GCA_041581335.1 Thermoplasmatota archaeon | reverse complement strand
GGAGATGATCGTCGGCGTCGTCACGAAATCCGACCTGCTGCAGCTCGTGGACTCCACGAAGACGCTCAGCAGCGTCATGGCGCGCGAGATCAAGGCCGTGGGCGCCACGGAACGCCTCGTCCATGCGCGGCGCATGATCCTCGACCACGACGTCGCCCGCCTGCCCGTGCTCGACGGTGGCCGCCTGCAAGGCATCATCGCCGAGCACGAGATCGCCAATGCGTTCGCCGGCTTCAAGCTGGCCGATGAGAGTGTGCAGAAGGCGATGGTGCGCGAGCTGAACGTCGGCGACTACATGGTGCGCAACGTCGTCACCGCGTCCCCGGAGATGACCTGCGTCGATGCGGCCCGCATGATGCGCGAGCGCCACGTGGGTGCCTTGCCGATCCTCAATGGCGAAGGCACCATCCAAGGCATCGTGACCCGCACGGACCTGATCAAGACCTACGCCAGTTGACGGGGCCATGTCGGCCCCGCCGGCGCCCTTCGCCACTTCTTCCTCCCCCGTTCTCTCCCCCGTTCCTATCCGTACTCCGGCCCTTTTCTGCGGCCCCGGTGGGTGCTGCACGCCACCCAACGTAGCCCTCCATGGCCCCCTTGTTCGCCAAAACGACACCAATCCTTATTTGAATGAACGGGTGGGTGGGAAGCGTGGTGTATTGGATGCGTATCCTATCGTCCCTGATGTTGCTCGCCTTCGTGGCGGCCCTGGTCACTCCCTCAATGGCAGAACCCGAGCTCACCATGAAGGTCATCGACCCCACGGCCGATGCCTTCTCTGAGCAGGGCAACACGTGCCAAGAGAACTCCAACTTCCAGTGCTGCGGCGATATCCAGTTGATCTTCCGCAACCCGGATCTGAACCCGAGTGCCGGTGCCCCCATCAAGGCGCACGGCTCCCTCTTCGCGCAGTTCCAGGCCATCGGTGAGAATGCCGACAAGATCGCCTTCTTCGGCTTCAGCTTCAGCGCCGTCGCGCAGCAGGCCAGCGAGGAGCAGATCTGCGGACAACAACCCTGGGCCCCCAGCGGCGCCTACGTGCTCAACTACCGCGCCGACACCAACGCCGAGGATGGTTTCTTCATCAACCTCCAGACCGACCTGGTCCCTGACGGCGAATACATGGCCGCCGTGCACGGCTTCGACGCCAACGACAACGAGATCGCCCGCGCCTGGACGCTGGCCGCCGTCGACAACTGCGACCCTGGTGCGATGCCGCCGCGCTGCGAGGGCGACACGGCCCAGCACATCCGCCAGGATCAGACGCAGCCGTGGATGATCATGCTCCCCGGCGACGGCAATCTCGACCCCGCCAACATCGATGCTCCGAGCGAGGCCAC
Organism: Thermoplasmatota archaeon; assembly: GCA_041581335.1. Taxonomy (GTDB): domain Archaea; phylum Thermoplasmatota; class E2; order JACPAO01; family JAHFTW01; genus JBFGSX01. The sequence goes on along the minus strand of JBFIDG010000126.1, from coordinate 4,928 downwards.
CCTCACGCTCGAGTTCGCCGAAGAACTCAGCGAACTCCGCGTCTACGTCAATGGTGTCCTCGTCCACGACAAGACCGGTACGGTCCAAGGCCTACAATCCTACCCTGGCCGCCAATGGGATGACGACCTGCTACCTGGCTACGGCCCCAACGGCCTCGGCGGCGAAGTGGTCCCCGAGTGCACGTACCAACCCCCGCAGACCTGCGGCACGCTCGGCGAGGCCTGGTACTACGACCAACCGATCACCGACGACGACATCGTCCGCGTCGAAGCATACGACATGGCCGGCAACCTCGCCAAGAAGGAGCTGCACATCGGCTCCGGTGTCGGCGGCGCCCAGACCAACACCGCTCCGTCCCTGACCTTCACCGCCGAGGTCCTGGAACGCCAGGTCCCGGCAGGCAGCACGGCGATCTTCCCGGTCAGCTTCCAGAACACTGGCGGCACGACGGCCCACCCCATTGCCAGCGCCACCGGCCCGGACGGCTGGGAACTCGAATGGTTCCCCGCCCACACCCCCACCGGCCCCGGCCAGACCTCCAAACAGGAACTGAACGCGCGGGTGCCCCCCGCTGAGAAGCCGGGCATCTACAAGGTCAACGCCACCATCGAATACGATGCCGGCGGCGGCCAGACCAAGGCGCAGAAGTGGTCCTTCACGGTGCTCGTCGGTGACGGTGTGAGCGTCGACGAGACCGGCAACGAGACCAAGTCGGACGGCAAGGGCAAAGACAGCCCAGGCCCCGGCGCGCTCGTCCCGGTCGGCATCGCCATCGCGGCCATGCGCCGCCGACGCCACTGAACGGCGTCCCGTCGCGACCCGGCAGCGCCCGTCCGCCTGCCCAGCCTCCTCCCTTCCTCCTCTCTTTGGCCGCCCCCGGCGGCTCCTTGGCCCCTCGCCGGGCATCGTCCGGCGCCCGGATCCAGGCTGGTTTCGCGTGGAACGCCTGGTGCTGCCTGCGCGGGCTCGGTAGTCAAGGCCTAAATACACCGTAGGAGTCGGAGAGTTCCAGGCTTACTCCTGGGGAGGGGCCTGAGGTGAAACGCATTCCTAGCTTCACGTTCCGCGTCGCCGGTGAATCCGGTGAAGGCGTCATTTCTGCAGGCGAAATCGCGACTCTAGCGATCAGTGACATCGGCTTCAACGTCTTCACGTTCGAATCCTACCCCGCCGAGATCAAGGGCGGTCACTGCTGGTTCCAGGTCCGCGCAGCCAACGACGAAGTCAACTCCGCTGGCAGCCACGTGGACGTACTCTGTGCGTTCAACCAGGAAGCCATCGACAAGCACTTGGACACGGTCCGCCCCGGCGGCGTCTTGATCTACGACCCCGGTCAGGTCAAGAACGTCCCCGAGAAGCCCGACCTCGTCGTCTACGCTATCGACTTCGACAAGCTCGTCAAAGAGCTCGTCGGTTCCCCGAAGAGCAAGAACGTCTTCGCCGTCGCCTGCTTCGGCGCGCTGTACGGCATCCCTGCCAACAACCTCAAGGGCACCGTCCGCAAGAAGTTCAAGGGCAAGAACCCGAAGATCCTCGAGAAGAACGACGAAGCCGTCGATGCCGCTTACAAGTACATCGCCGAGCTCGGTCGCGGCCACGAGGACACCCTCGCCGTCACCGAGACCGACGATGAGCGCCTGCTCATCAACGGCAACGAAGCGATCAGCCTCGGCGCCATCGTCGCCGGCTGCGACTTCTTCGCCGGCTACCCCATCACTCCGGCCTCTGACATCATGCAGAACCTGGCGGCCGAGCTGCCGAAGTTCGGCGGCAAGGTCATCCAGGCCGAAGACGAGATCAGCAGCATCAGCATGTGTGTCGGCGCCTCCTACGCCGGCAGCAAGGCCATGACCGCCACCTCCGGTCCTGGCTTCTCCCTCATGCAAGAGATGCTCGGCCACGCCAGCACCCTCGAACTGCCTATCGTCATCGTCGACGCCATGCGCGGCGGCCCCAGCACGGGTCTGCCCACCAAGGCGGAACAGAGCGACCTGAACGAGATGGTCTACGGCAGCCACGGCGAAGCCTCCCGCATCGTCATCGCCCCCACCGGCGTCCGCGACTGCTTCTTCCAGACCATCTGGGCCTTCAACATGGCCGAGAAGTACCAGATCCCGGTCATCCTGGCGACGGACCACGCGCTGGCCAACCGCCGCGAGAACCTCAAGATGCTGGAGCTCGGCGACACGCCGATCCTCCGCCGCAAGTTCGCCAGCGACGCGGACCGCGCCGAGGACTACAAGCGCTACAAGCTCACCGAAGACGGCATCAGCCCTCAGGCCATCCCCGGCATGAAGGGTGGCATGCACGTCGCCGAAGGCATCGAGCACAACGAGAAGGGTGACCCCACCTACACTGGCGAGAACCACACCGCCATGATGGAGAAGCGCTACGGCAAGATCGCCGACGCCTGGAAGTACCCCGGTTCGATCGAACGCTTCGGAGACGAGAACCCCGACGTCCTCGTCGTCACCTGGGGCAGCACCAAGGGCCCCGTCAAGGAAGCCGTCACCCGGCTTCTCGAAGACGGCAAGTCCGTGGGCTACATCGTCCCCAAGATCCTGTGCCCGCTGCCTCGCGAAGGCTTCCTGGACATCATCCAGGGCGCCAAAGAGGTCATCGTCGTCGAGATGAACTTCACGGGTCAACTCGAAGGCATCCTGCGCAAGGAGACCGCCCGCGAATACCACCGCCTCAACAAGGTCTTCGGCACCCCGATCACCTGGCTCGAGGTCGTCGAAGGCATCGAGCAAGTGCTCGCCGGCGGCGCGCCGGACCAATTGGAGGTCAAAGCATGACCGAACAGACCATGGAGCCTCTCAAGGCCAAGGACTACAAGGGACGCCTACCGCCGGTCTGGTGCCCTGGCTGCGGTGACTTCGGTGTCCTCGCCGCCACGCAGCGCGCTCTGGCCGAACTGCAATGGCTCCCCGAAGACGTCGTCTTCATCAGTGGTATCGGCTGCAGCAGCCGCTTCCCCCACTTCATGAACGCGTACGGGTTCCACTCCTGCCACGGCCGCAGCCTGCCTGTCGCCATCGGCACCAAGCTGGCCCAACCGGAACGCAAGGTCCTCGCGGTCGGCGGTGACGGTGACGGCCTGGCCATCGGCCTGGGTCACTTCATGCACGCGTGCCGCCGCAACCCGGACATCACGTACATCATGATGGACAACGAGATCTATGGCCTCACGAAAGGACAAGCCAGTCCCACCAGTGAGCTGGGTCTCAAGACCAAGACCAGCCCCTTCACGAGCAAGGAGACCAGCGCCGACATGCCGCTGAACCCCCTCGCTCTTGCCACCATGGCCGGCGCGACCTTCGTCGCCCGCGGTTACTCTGGCAACATGAAGCAGCTCGTCGAGATCACCAAGCAGGCACTCCAGCACAAGGGCTTCGCCTTCGTGCAGGTCATCAGCCCTTGCGTGACCTTCAACGACATCTACGAGAAGGCCAAGGCCGAGAACACCGTCCTCGAACCCACTCATGACCTGGCGGACCGCCCTGCGGCGATCCAGGCCGCCCTGGGCGACCCCTTCGTCACGGGCATCTTCTTCGAAGACACCCGTCAGACCCTCGAGCAGTCCTTGGACGCCATCTGCGAAGTCGCCGAGAAGAAGCTAGACAAGGGCCTCGCCGCTGTGGCCACCCAGATCTGGAACACTGCGGGCGTCGAACGCCCCAGCTTCAAGGCGACCGAATAGCCGGTCCGCTGCAACCCCATGGCTCTGCCGCCAGCGTCGTAGCGCGATTGTCGCAGGGCGTCCGAGCGCCTGCTGGCTGGATCGCGGCCGAGCGGCTAGCTCGCCTGCGCGTGCGCCGCGACGCTGCGTGCCCGCTCGACGTCGTGCGGTAGCGTCAAGGCCTGCTCGGCCCGGGCCATGGCAAGACGCGAGTGGAGCTTGGCCGCCTCATGCAGGTCGTGGCCCGGCAGGGTCGCAAGACCTCCCAAGACCTTCTGCAGCCGCAGCACGACCTCGATCGTGGCAGCCCCGTCGCGGGCGATCGCCGTGAACGCGTCATCGAACATATCGTGCACGGACAATGCGGGTACCTCCACGCGATCGCAATCGGCTGGCGGACGTTCCTCCAGAGGGCTGGCCCATGCGGTGAAGAGGCGGGCGAAGGACCCGAGGATCGCGATGGCCGTGCCGGGATCATTGATGCCTGGGGACAGGGCCTTGTCGGCGATCTCGGAGAGCACCACCAGACCAAAGCGCGGGTCTTCCTCGAAGAGGCGTTCTGAGCCTATGGTGAACGCCTTCGCCACGTGCTCCGTTCCTGCATCAGGCCGGCGCCCATCGGCTGTCCTGACGCTGGCCAAGGGTCGGCCCTGCATGGCGAAGGTGCCCGGCAATGCTTCGACGCTCACCCATGCGTCGTGCTTTGAGGCCCATGACTGCAAGGCGCCCACGTCGACCCGTTGGACATAGCCCCCCGACGCCGCGGACACCGCCAGGCCTGAGCTCCCCGGCTCCGTCGGCGGCACGCCGCCGAGTCGGGGCGCTGCCCGTCGGCGCTCGATCGCAGCCATGGCTGCTGCCTCTACCTTTGTGATCGTGGTGCCAAGACGGCCGAGGCGAGCGATCTGGTCGACCCAGCGCACGAATGTCAGGATGACCCATGCAAAGACCGCGACCGTCATCACAAAGAGGGCGGCCCGACCCGGCTCCAAGAAGAAATCGTTCTTTTGAGCGATCAGTGCCACGATGCTGAAGATGAAGGCCCCGATGAATGTGGACAATGCGTTCTGGGAGACGTCATCGGCCACCACGAGCCGGAAGGACCGTGGCGTCGCGGCATTGCTTGCCGATGCGTAAGCCGAGACCATGGATGCGACGGCGAACGTCGCGATGACCAGCATACTGGCGGCCAGCACAGAAAGAATGCTCTCGATGGACTCATCGGTGATGCTGGGGACGTCGAGG
>JBFIDG010000125.1:0-6292 GCA_041581335.1 Thermoplasmatota archaeon | reverse complement strand
CGATTGAGCCATCCAGTGGGACGCCCAGATACGGGGATTGATGTCGACGATCCACGGGACGCCATCGGGGCCGACCCGCATGTCGATGTGCAGCAAGCCCGTGTAATCGAGACCGCGTGCGACGCTGGCCGCGGCCTCTTCGACGACGGGGTCGCGGAAGTACGCCCGCATGCCGGGGCCGAGGCTGCGCTCTGCGGTGGATGCGATGATGTGCCCGTCCACTGCGGCAAGGCTGGCGTCCACGTCGTCCCCTTCGATGAACGGCATGACGATGGAGGCGGGCAGCCGGCGGTCGCCAGGGCGCCATTCGTCGACGCCTTCGCCGCCGAAGCCCCAACGTGGTTTCTGGATGTAGCGGCCGGGCGCTTGCGGAGCATCGAGCACAGCAGGCGTCTGGAAGCCGCAGCGCTCGGCCAGGGCCGGATAGGATGCCTTGTCGGCGATGGTGCGGATCAGTGCCGCGTCGCCATGGCCAAGGACGCGTACGCCCGCTTCGAGCAGGCGCACGTGGGCCCGTTCATCACAAGCCACGACGTCCCCCGGCGGCAGTGCATCGGCGAACGCGGCCCCAGACGTGTCACGGGGCAGGGCGGTCACGCGTATGCGCATGGCGCCCGCCAGTTGCCCCGGTGGCCCGATCATGAAGACGTGGGTGCGGGCCACGCGGTGCCAGGCCATCCAGGCGCCATGGGCCAAGGATGGGCTGGTCGCGACCAGGACGAGTTCACGGCCCATGCAATGCGCTTGTCACCGACGCCTTAACAGGCAGTTGGGACGTTCTTGGGGCCGGCCCGGCGAGCGTCTGCCGCCGATGGTCCAGTGCGACGAGGCCGCGAGCCTGGTCGCCACGTATGCGGCGTCGTGCCCAAGGCCACTCACGTCGACGGCTCGACGCCGACGCCCTCCCGGTGGGTTGCCCACGCCGACCTACGGCGGGCACCTGAGGCCCGTGTCTCGACGTCGAAGGATCCAAGCGGACCGACCACGCCGCACCGAGGTATCAGGCCAAGGTCTCGACGTCGAAGTACTTGTGCTCGACCCCGAACTTCTCGGCGCACCAGGCACCCAGGCGCTGCACGCCGAGGCGCTCCGTCAAGTAGTGGCCGCCGGCGACGAAATGGATGCCGGCCTCTTTGGCGACGTGGTAGACGCCCTCCGTAGATTCCCCAGTGACGTAGACGTCGCAGTCCGCCGCGATGGCATCGTGGATCTGGTACGGGGCGGCGCCGCTGATGAAGCCGATGCGCTGGATCTGCTGTTTGCCCAGAGGCCAGACCTGGAATGGCCCGGTTTCGACATCGCAGCCTGCGCGGAGGGCCATCTCGAACTGGTTGACCCAGGCACCGAAAGCGACAGATGTCTCCAACTCGCCGATGGCGCCGATGGTCGGGCCCTTGTACGCGAACGCGGGCTCGACGGTGGCGCACCCGGCGGCCGTGGCCAGAGCGATGTTGTTGCCCAGGCGCGGGTGCGCGTCGAGAGGCAAGTGGTATGTGAGGACGTTCAGGTCGGCGCCCAGGATAGTGGCGAGGCGCTTGCGGCGCAGGCCCTGCACGTGCAATGGTTCGTTCTTCCAGAGCAGGCCATGGTGCGTCAGCAAGGCGTCGGCGCCCCAGGCGATGGCGGCGTCGATGGTGTGTTGGTTGACGCTGACCGCGGTGGCGATCTTGGAGATCTCCTCGCGGCCTTCGATCTGCAGGCCGTTCTCTTGGCCGTCGGGAAAGTCCGCGACGCGCAGCTCGTCGGCCAGCGCGGCGACCAGTTCACTGCGTCGCATGGAATGCCTCGACGTCGACCTCGAGCGCGATGGTGCCGGCACCGAGCCCGAAGGCGACGATGGTGTCCGGGTGCATCTCCCCGAAGTGACCTACGGTCTGGCCGGCGACCTCGATCGCGCCTTGGCGTCCGGCGATGAAGCCTGGCTCCGTCGCGGGGACCAGCTTGGCGTCGAGGCCCATGTCGCGCACGAGTGCTTCCGCCAGGCCTTTGGCCTCGCTGAAACCGGTCTTGGCGGCGGTCTCGACGATGCCGAGGCGCAGGGTGTTGCGCCAGGCCCCATCCTTCTCAAGCACGACGTAGCCAAGTTCGAAGATGCGCTGCGGAAGCGGGCGGTGGCGATTGGCCGCCAGGACGCCGAGCAGCCCGGGGACGATGCGTTGGCGGAGCAACGTCTGCTCTTCGAGCACCGCGTTGCGGACCGTCACCGCAGGCTGCGGGTCGGCACCCCAGTGGGCCCATTGGTCGCCTTCGTTGCTGAGTGTCAGGGTGCGGGCCTCGCTCCAGCCCATGCCGAGCATCAGGGTGCGCAGGCGTTCTTCGGTGTCCTGCAGGGGCAATGCACCGCCGAAGGTGCCCTTCGTGGGTAGGGTGCCGGGGAAGTTCTCGAAGCCGTAGCCGATGGCGACGTCTTCCATGAGGTCGACCGGGTGCAGGATGTCGAAGCGCCAGGCGGGGACCTGGATGAGGATCTTGTTCTCGAACGCCTCGGCGTCGTGGCCCATGCGGCGCAGGGCGAGCGCGATGTCATCGCCGGACATGTCGATGCCGAGGAGTTTGCGCACGTCATCCGCGTGGATGACGTGTTCAGCGGTGCTCAGGTCGGGGCTGAGCCATGTGCCGCTGGCGTCGTGGATGGTGACCGCCTCGATGCTGCCGCCGCGCTCGGCGAAGCCCGTTGCCAGTAAGGCGATGGTCGCCTTGACGGTCGCCATGTCGGTGCCCGTGACATCCAGCAAGAGATCCTTGGTCGCGGCCGTGACCGTCGTCTTGGCGGCGTTGATGACCGGTGGCAGGCTCAGGACCTCGCCTTGGCCGTCGAGGAAGACGGGGAACTTGCCCTCGGGCAGCAGGTGGGCGTATTCCTGTCCCTTCGGGTGCTGCTCCATGATCTGCTGCGGCGTCAGCACGCCTTCCCAGGCCAGCGGCTCGAACGGCTTCTCGTCGGGGCCTACGCAGGTGTACGTGAAGGGGCCCTGGATACCGGCGGCGTCGTGGATGCCGATGGCGATCTTGCGGCGCTTGCGGCCGGGGGCGAGCGTGAACTTCTCTTGTGCGTCGATGATGGTCTGGACGTAGTCCTCATCGATGGGGACGCCGCGCACGAAGCACAGGGCCGCGTACGGGCGGACGGCGGCGACGGATTCGTCGACCGTCAGCGTGGTGGTGGCCGCCTTGATCTTGTATGCCGGCATGCCCGCGTCGGCGCCCAGGAACGCCCGCATGGCACGACCGGTGCCTTCGAGGGTCAGCAGGTCGGGCCGGTCGGGGAACCACTCGATGGTGATGGCTTCGCCTTCCACCTTGTCCAGGTCTCCGCCGATCATGGGCATGCGCTCGGTGAGTTCGTCCATCGGGATATCGCGACCGATGAGGCGGCAGATATCGGGACGTTGGAAGGTCACGACGGGCATTGCTGCGGCCAGCATCGGGCGCTATTTAGGCAGGCCTGGCGTGAAACAGGGGGTTCAAGTCCGGCGGCCGTGTGGCGGAGGCGTGCAGTGGTCTGGTTTCCACCGCCTGCCTTTGCAGGACCGCATCGAACGTGTCGCCGAACACGCCGGCCTGGATGCCGCTGAACGGGAGACATTGGAGGCCGGATTGTCGGTGCTGGATGCGGAGCCGCTCATCGAGAACGTCATCGGCCGCTTCACCATGCCCCTTGGGGTGGCGGTCGGATTCGTCATCGACGGCGAGGCGATCGTCGTCCCCATGGCCGTCGAGGAATCCTCCGTCGTCGCCGCCGCCAGCCATGGCGCCAAATTGGCCGCCAAGGGCTCCGGTTTCGAGACCGTGGTCGATGCCCCGGTCACCATCGGCCAGATCGAGATACGCGATCTGCAGAACCCGACGACGGCCAAGGTCGTCATCGAGACCCAGAAGGGGGACTGGGTCGCCCTGCTCAACGAACGGATCCCGCGCATGGTGGCACGGGGCGGCGGCGTCCGTGACATCGAGGTCCGCAGCATCCAGCGCCGCGTCGTGCTGCACCTCTTGGTGGATTGCCAGGACGCCATGGGCGCCAACCTGGTCAACGACCTGTGCGAGACCCTGGCTCCCCTGGTCGCGGACGCCACGGGCGGCACCATCGGCCTACGCATCCTCAGCAACCTCGCCGTGCATCGCATGGCCGAGGCCCGCTGCCGTGTGCCGGTCGAGGCCCTCGGCGGCATGGCGGTGGCCAAGGCCATCGTGGCCGCCAACGATTTCGCCATCGCCGACCCATACCGCGCGGCCACCCACAACAAGGGCATCATGAACGGCGTCGACCCCGTCGTCATGGCCACTGGAAACGACTGGCGCGCCATCGAAGCAGGGGCCCATGCCTACGCTGCCATGGACGGCTACAAGGCGCTCACCAAGTACAGCATCGAAGACGAGGCGCTGGTCGCCAGTCTACGCATGCCGATGTCGGTGGGTACGGTCGGCGGCGTCACGGCCCTGCACCCCACGGCCCGCACGTGCATGAAGATCCTCGGCTCCCCCGACGCCCGACGCCTGGCAGGCATCATCGTCAGCGTCGGCCTGGCCCAGAACCTGTCCGCGTTGAAGGCGCTCGCCACGGAAGGCATCCAGAAAGGCCACATGGCGCTGCACGCGCAGAACATCGCCCTGCAAGCCGGCCTGGCTGGCGACATCGCCCGGCGGGTCGCCGAGCAGATGGCCAGCGAGGGCAAGGTCTCCGTTTCCCGGGCCAAAGAGCTCGCCGCGACGCTACCATAACCATTATTGGGTCAACAGCGGCTTCTGGGCCTGTGTCGAAGCTGGCGCGCCTCCTCAGGGAACGGATGCGCATGCTGAGAGAGGACGCCGCTGCCGTGGCGAAGGTCGTGGAGGAGGCCTTCGAGGGCCACAGCGAGCTCGACGACGACATCTTGGACCCCCACCTGAGGCAGGTCTTCTACGACCTGCAGGATGAACACATCCTCAGCGTGCGGCGGCAGGAATACGAGGCGGACGGCCGTCAGCGCCGGGGCTACTTCTGGTCCATCGACGATTCGCCACGATTGGACCGGTGGGCGCCGAAGGCCGTCGTCAGCGACCCGGACGCAGCGTTGTACCAGGGCCTCCGTGAGGCCGCGTGGCAGCGCCGGCCACCTCAGGTGTGACCCGGCGGGCGCCGCTTGTAACGGCGCTGCTCCCGTACGACGTCAGCGCGGGCTTCGCGACGTTTGGCATCGCGACGGGCACCGGCCAGGAGGCCTCGCCAGGCGAACACGGTCAGCCCGATCGCCATGCCGCTGGCGAGGACCAGGAAGACGCGGAAGCCTGGGTCGTCGGCCCCATCGAAGCTGAGGATGGGCGAGATGGCGGCGGGGTTCAGGCCGGTGAAGACCAAGAACGTGTAGGGCACGATCAGCACCGTCGCTAGCAGACCGAACACGGTGATGCCGACGAAGACCCTGCTCGGGACCATGCCTGAACGTTGATCTGCCGGACTTCAAGCGTTTCGGTTCCGTCGCATTGATGAAAGAGGCGCCCGTGGACCCCCCATGGGCAAGATGTTCGGCACCAACGGCGTGCGCGGCCTCGTCGGAGACACCATGACGCCTGAGCTTGCGCTGCGGCTTGGAAAAGCGGTGGGCACCTGGCTCAATGCGGGGGAGCGCGTCGCGATCGGCACGGACGCCCGCGCAAGCCGCGACATGCTCAAGGCGGCCTTCGCGGCAGGCGTCCACAGCACAGGCGTCCACACCGTGGACCTCGGCGTCGTGGCAAGCCCAGGCATCCAGCTCTACGTCCGTGACAAGCGCTTCGCTGCCGGCGCCATCATCACGGCCAGCCACAACCCCGCCGAATGGAACGGCATCAAACTCGTCGCGCCTGACGGCACCGAGACCTCCGCCGATGAAGAAGCGGCCGTCGAGGACATCTACTTCTCCCAGCAGTTCCGCGTCGCTGGATGGAAGGACGTCGGCACCGCGCTGCCTGCCGAGGACGCCATCTCCTACTACATCGACGCCGTACTGAAGCAGGTCGACGTCGCCGCCATCAAAGCCGCCAAGCTGAAGGTCGTCCTGGACCCCGGTGGCGGCGCTGGCTGCGTCACTGCACCGGTGCTGATGGAGAAGCTCGGCGTCGAGGTCGTGCGACTCAGCTGCGAGCTCGATGGCGCCTTCTCGGATCGCCCCAGCGAGCCGACACCCCAGAACAGCGCCGCCTGCATCGCGGCGGTCAAGGAACACGGCGCCGACCTGGGCATGCTCCAGGACGGGGACGCGGACCGCGCGGTCTTCATCGACGAAGAAGGCGGCTACGTGTGGGGCGACCAGAGCCTCGCGCTTGGTGCGCTGTG
>JBFIDG010000124.1:0-6303 GCA_041581335.1 Thermoplasmatota archaeon | reverse complement strand
CGTGGACCACAACGCGACGCCTGGCGCCATGTACCACATGGACCTCTTCGTGGAACCCTCCGCTGCCGGCCGCCTGGGCCAAGAAGCGCCCAAGCCGACTGGCGTCCACACCATGGGCAGTGCGCCGTTGCTTCCCCTTGCGGATGAGGTCGTCGTGGCCCCTGAACAACAGGCTTCGAGCCTTCCCCTGTTGTGGGTGCTGCTCGCGTTGTTCGCGATGCGTCGATAGTCAAGCCGCTTCACCAGGGCCCCTTTATTGGTTGCGCAGATGTTGACGTATGCGTTGGTCACTCCTCGCCGTCTGCCTGTTGATTCCCGCCGCATCTGCCCAGGTGTTCGACGCAGGGGACCTAGGTGTAGAGCACAGCCGGGCTCCCCCGAGCCTCTTCCCGTTCCAAGCAGGCGGTCTCTCGCTCGATATGGAGTACGTCTGCGCCCCCACTGATACTGAGCTTGACACGCTCCGGGTCCACGTCAACGCGACGGCGACGCGCCGCAGCGACGGGGCTGCGGTGCCCGTGGATGAGCCCGGTGTGCAGGTCATCGACCTTGAGCGCTGCCGGGCCCCAGGTGCGCGTTCGTTCGGCTTCGACGTGGACGTGGCCTGGACCATGGGTGCAATCCTTGTTGAGGACGTCCTCGACATCGACGTCACGGTCTGGGCGGAGGCCGGCGAGGGCAGTACCTACCGTGCCACGGACACGGTGCGCGCTTCGAAGTCCATCGCCATGTACCCCGAGCCCGTCGATGATGCGGCCATGGCCGAGGAGATGTCTGTGGTCGCGAGCGCCCAGACGCAAGACCAATTGGCCCCGGGTCCGGCTCTGCCGTTGCTGGCGGTCGGTCTCCTGGCCCTCGCCCGCCGGCGTTAGATCCAGTCGAGCTTCTCCAGCGACACGTCCAACGTCGCTTCGAGTTCTTCGTGCAGGCTGACGATGCGTCGGCCGGCTTCCTTCAACCCCTTCGCCTCGTACTTGGCCACGACCTGATCGAGCGACAGCCGTTTGTCCCCCGAGTACAGGTTGTCCGCGTGGGCGACGATCTTCTCCTCGAGCGTCTGCGGCATGTAGTCGCGGGCCGGCAGGCCGGCCCCCGCCGCCGCTTCTGCGTCGATGCCGGCGCCGGTATGGCGCTCGACGATGCGGCAGATGGGCTCCGGGAGTGCGGGCGGCTCGCGCAGCATGTCTGCGCCGATGTAGGCATGGTCCAGGCCTTGGCTGCGGGAGCGGCCGATGTCATGCAACAATGCGCCGCGCGCCACGAGGTCCTTGTCGACGCTGAGGCCGTGGTCGAGGGCATGGTCTGCCATCGCGCAGGCGAGGCCTTCCACGCACAAGCAATGGCGCACGACCCATGCCGGCGGGTCAGCCGCCGACAGCCGATGCCAGGCCTCAGACCTCGATAAGCGGGGAGAGCTCATTGATGCGGTCCTGCAGGGCCTGCACGACGGGCGCGTTGTTGAGCGGTTCCATGGCCTCGTTGCAGACGGGGCAATGGAAACCGATGTCCATCGAGTCCTCGAACATCATGCGCCGGTGCAGGTGTTTGCAGGCATAGAACTCGTGGTCGTGCTCGAACTTGATCTGCTTGCGCAGGTGTTGCAGTTCGTCCGCCCAGCGGCGGCGCAGCACGAGTCCGATCTCTTTCAGGTCCAACTGCCAAGTGAATGTCTCCCATCCCTTGGCGTCCGTGTCCTTCTCATATTCGGCGGCGTGGGCCTCCATGAGCCGGTACAGGATCTTGCGGACGGCGCTCGGTTTGCGGTCCGCGTAGTGCTCGAGGATGTCGACACCCGAGATGGGCTCGTTCTGCTCGATGTACCGGGCCAGCTCCAATGCGTCCTCACCCGCCTCCTCGAACAGGTATTGCTGGACTTCGGGGTCACTGAGCTTGGGGTTCCAATCGCTTCCTCTGACAGTCACGGACAAGCGGACATAGTCGTCAGCGGGATAATCATTTGGAGGATTCGTCCGTCTCGACGCGCTTTCCGTGCGCTTCCGGAAGGACACGTACTTCAGCACCCGGAAAATCGTCCTGCTCCCATTCCCCCCCGCGCAGCCGGTCCATGAGGAGCGCCAGGGCGGCGACCTCGCTGTGCGGCTGGTTGCCGACCGCGACGTTGTGATCGGCCATCTGGTACAGGTCTCCCGGGACCTTCTCCGCGCCCACGACGACGAGCACGTCGCGGCCGTCGCCTAGGATCCGGGGCGCGGCGACACCCAGTTGTTCGCCATACATCGTCAGATGGACCACTTGACCGCCGTCGGCCTGCCACTGGCGCACGACGCCCTTCCAGCCCGTGCCGTGGTCTATCTGGAAGTCGCCGCCGAAGCGCTTGGCGAGGTCGCGGACGCTGTCACGGACATTGGCGTCCTCTTCGGCGAGGTGGACCTTGCGGGCACCTAGGACGCGGGCTGTGAGGCAGACATGGGTCGTGATGCGCTTGTCACGTTGCGGGCGGTGGCCCAGGCGCAGGACCTCGATGCGCATCAGGACCCCTGCAGTTCGATCTCGACTTCCAAGGCGTCACCGTCATCGCATGGGATCGTGTCGCGTAGGCAGACCGGGGCGATGATCTCGAGGACGGTGGTGTAGTGGCTGCGGTGGGGCAGGATGGCGGCGCATTCCTGTTCGCCGATGCGTGCCGGGTGGCAGGTGACGCCGCCGAACGTGCGCCCTTCCGCCTGGAAACCTTCGACCACGAACACGGGGTGGCGGCGCAGGAACTTGAGTTTGTTCGCCTCGGCACCGCCCAGGTCGAGGTTCAGGGTGCCCGGGTATGGGCGCCATCCGAGGTTCTCTTCGAACTGCCTCTCGTAACCAGGCCGGCTCAGGTAGTATCGGCCTTCACCGAGGCCGGTCTGGACCTTGCCGCGCATGTGGACCTTGTTGCGGTTCTCGAACAGACGCTGGTAGAGCATGTGCTCGGCGCGCAGGACGCTGCGGCCTTCTTCGGTGATGCGTATGCGCTGCTTGCGGACGCCCATCTCCCGCAGGATGAGGCCTTCTTCGGTCAGCTCGATGAGGCGGCGGCTGCCGGTCTGCTGGCTGGCCTGGATGAGGTGGCTGAAATCGCCACTGGCCAGTTCCACCGGCTCTTCGAGCCCTCCGAGAAGGGCGAGTTGCTTCAGTGCCTCGATGTCTGCCGGGCGGACCACGGCGCGGCCGAGCCTGGGCCTCTACTTACCCGTTTCCGGGTGAAGCAAGGCGCTCGGCGAGGGCCTTGTAGAGGGCCTGCTCGGGGCCTTTGGTCTGTGCCGCGAGCCGTTGCACGATCAGTTCGGGGGTGCTGCGGGCGAGGCGGCCCATGACGGGTTGTCGGTCGACGACGAGGCGGTGCTCCGCATCCAGGCCCTTGGCTTCGATGCCATCGACGCGGATGCAGCCCTCGGCCAGGTGCCCCAGGATGGCCTGTGGGACGTGGCTGACGATGATGCCGAGGCTGTCCGTCTCCAACAGGCGTTCGACGAAGAACGCGAGGATCTTGCCGGCCGCCTCCAGCTCCGTCACCGACTCGACCTCGTCGGCCAGGACGAGGCGCCGGGCGTCGCCGGTGCTTGCGGGCATGAACGTACGCAGGAACGTCTCGAAGGCGCCCGCGTCGAGGCCACGGCGGGCGGTGACGAAATGGATCTCATCGACCCACGGGACGACGACGTTCTGGCCGACGACGGGGAGTCCCATGTGGGCCATGACGACGGTCTGGCAGATGTGTTCCAGCAGCGTCGACTTGCCGCCAGAGTTGGCGCCGGTCAGCAGCGCGATGCGGGCGTCTTCGCCCAGCGTGTAATGGATGCGCTGCGCGTCGGGGCTGGCGGCAAGATCCAGGTGGACGGCGTCGTCGAAGCGGAGGTGCTCGCCGGACGTCCAGGCGTTCAGGTCGTTGTGGATGGCGAAGCTGCCCAGGGCGAAGTCCGCGTCCCATTCGAGCCAGTGGCCGACCTCGGCCGCGGCGGCCTGCTGGTGCTTGGCGATGGCGCGCGCGGCCTGCCGTTGCGCTTTCTCGAGCCTGCCGCGTCCTTCGGCGCCGATGCGGCGTTCAGCCTTGTCGACCTCTTCTTCGTCCAGCGTGAGTGGCAGACTCTGATGGAACGGTTGCAGATCCAGGCCAGTGGTCTCTCGAAGGTTGACGCGGGCGCTCTTGATGGCGTCGTCCAGGGCGGCCTTGACGGGCTTGGGCAATGCCCCGCCGCCCATGATGCTCAACAGGTCCGTGCCGGTGAGGCTCAGCTCGGCCAACGTGGTCGCGATGTGGGCCTGGGCCTCGGCGTAGGCCGCGTCGACGGCCGTGCGTAGGCCTTTGGCATCGACCGTCGGGACTTGGAGCGTGTCGACGGCCTCGAGGATGGCTGGCGCGACGGAGGTTCTCCCTAGGAGTTGTGCCAGGCGCTGGCAGGAGACGAGGATCGGGCGGTTCTGGGTCGCCCAGGCGAGCACGGCCGCCGGCGCCAGGTCGGATAGGGGCGCGCCGGCCGGGATCTCTTCGACCGCTTCCAGGTCCGGGACGTCCATGCCTTCATCGTAGGCGATGACGACCCAGTCCATGTCGCCTGCCATGGCGAGGTCCCTGCCGGTGCCCAGGATGCACCACTTACCAACGCCGAGACCGTGCAGGCGCTCGAACGTCGCGTCGTCTTCGGCGATGACGAGCCGGGTCGTGTCGCAGCGGGGCTGCGGCGGCTGCAGCGGGCGCAGGTCGCGCAGGCCGCGCCGCACGGCGTCCAGGTCGACGTCGGCGAGGGAGGTCTTGAGCTTGAGGACATGCTGGACGCGTCCCAAGGCGGCTTTGGGCGACGCCATGGGCTGCAGTAGGCGGAGCCTGTTGCGGCCGTGGCGGGTGCCGGCGTGGCGCTGCAGTGATTCCAGCAGGCGCTCATGGATGGCGCGGGCGGAAGGTGTGGCGAGCAAGGCATCGCCGGCGTGGTCGCCCCGGACCGCCCGCACGAGTTCCACTGCGCGGCGTTCGCTGATGCCTTCGACCTCGGTCAACGCCTGCAGGTCGGCGGCCTTGGCGGCGGCGAAGAAGCCGGCTTCGTCGCGGAAGACCCGCCGGATGGACGCTGCAAGGCCTGGGCCGACGCCGGGGAGGGTCTCGAGGGAGGCCATGCTCAGGCCTCCGCTTCGATGGCTTCTGCGGGGCGGGTCGGCACGCCGGCGTCGTCGGCGTCGTCGCTGGCCCGGATGCGGTTGTCCGGACGCAGGTCGAAGGCCTCTTCGAGCTTGTAGACCTGGAAGTACTGGCGATCCAGGAGGACGCCGGTGGTCTTGTGCTTGCGGGCGGCGCCGCCGACCCAGCGCCAGATCTCCACCTGGTCGAAGAGGGGGTCCCAGGGCACCTGCGCCAGGTCGTCCTTCTTGCGGCCCATGCCGCTGTCGGCTGTGACCTGCACCCAGCGGGTGCGCTCACCGTGTTTCTTGGCCACCAGGTCGATGCAGCCGAAGACGTCGTTGCTCTGGCTGAAGTACATCTTGCCGCGCTGGACGCCGGTGCGGACGCAGCGGTGGACGGTGTAGCCCCAGGATTCGAGGATCTTGATGGCGCGCAGTTCGATGGCTGTGCCCTTGGCGCTTCGGTTCACCATGGTGACTTCAGGATGAAAACCACGGGCCCGGCACATGACCGTGAGGGAGGGCGCGGTGAATGCACTCGGGGCGCTTCGGGCACGCGGCGGTCCCAGGCGGGCGCCCCAGGCCGGAGACTGTTTAACCTCTGACGTCCATAGTATAGGTTGCGTGCAGGATCATTGCCGATCCACGGCTCCTGTAAACTTCGTCCGCTTGGGATGCAGTGCTATCGGGAGACACGCAGCGGCCACCCGGCCGTGAGGCGAGAACCATGAAAGTGCGAGATGTAATGACCACGGAACTCATCACCGTGGACAAAGACCGGAACCTGAAGGACGTGCTGACACTGATGGACCAGCACAAGATCACCAAGCTGCCCGTCGTAGACGCGCAGGGCCGATTGCTCGGCGTGGTGACAGACGGAAAGATCGCAGACAAACTGGGGCGCGCTCATAACAAACACATCCAGACCGGCACCTTACGGGCCTCCAGCGTGATGGAGAAGAACTGCCTCGTCGCCCACCCGGACGAGGCCCTAGAGACACTCCTGGCGGACGTCGGTAAGCCCGGCCTCACCATGATCCCCGTCGTCAAAGGGGAGATGATCGTCGGCGTCGTCACGAAATCCGACCTGCTGCAGCTCGTGGACTCCACGAAGACGCTCAGCAGCGTCATGGCGCGCGAGATCAAGGCCGTGGGCGCCACGGAACGCCTCGTCCATGCGCGGCGCATGATCCT
>JBFIDG010000123.1:0-6418 GCA_041581335.1 Thermoplasmatota archaeon | reverse complement strand
GCTCCCGTCGGTGAGCCGGCGCCTGCGGGCGACACATCGGGCATCATCCGTGTCGAAGTGATCGGTGATGAGCCCGCCGAGGGTGGCGTCGTCCGGGTGGGCCTCATGGGGCCTGCAGCGCTTTCTGAGCCCGGATCGTGGACAGTCTGGGTCGGTGACCTTGCCTACTCCCGCAACTTCTCCGGGCTCCCAGACGCCCTGGAACTGCCCATGCCGGAGCGCGGCCGCCAGCACCTGATGTGGCACGCCACGGTCGGAAGCACCGACTACATGGGCAACGTCACGTTCGACGTCTGGGGCACGCCGATCGAGTTCGGTGAGCCGACTGCGGCGCAATGGCTGCGGCCGGGCAGCCAGACCGTGGCCAACGGCGCCCAATGCACCACCAATTTCCTGTTCCATTACAAGTGGTATCGGTTCTTCATTGGCAGCGCCGCCCACTGCGTCGACCCTGAAGATCTGATCGCGAACAACTGTGGCACAGCGCCGGGCGTCAAACTGGGGGGCACGGCCACCGTGAGCAGCCACGACGGCAAGTCGGTCAAGACCACCATTGCCTACAGTTCTTGGCTGACCATGCACGAGAAGGGGGGTGGCAGCTGCCCCTCCAACGACTTCGCTCTCTACGAGCTGGGTCCTGCCGCGCAGCAGATCATGCACCCCAAGACGTTGTTCTTCGGCGGACCCACGGCCATGGCGCCGGTCGGTGGCTATGGCACGGGCAGCATCCTATACGGTTACGGGGCCAGCCAGCTCCATGGCAACGTCGGGGTCAGCTACCCGGGCCAAGATGCGGTCAACAGCAAGCGCGGCGTCTCGCTCGGCGTCGACGGCGGTGGCTACTCGCAGCACCTGTACTTCCTGATCCCTGGCATCCCGGGGGATTCTGGCGGGCCGGCCTTCGGCCCCAATGGCGAGGCCCTCGGCGCTGCCAGCACCATCACGCTCTCGCCGACACCCACCAGCAACCGGTACACCGTCATCCCGAAAGCGCTCGAGTACATGCAGGCCAAGGAAGGCTGGGCGCCCGAGCTGGTGACGTTTGATGTCTGGAACCCGGCTGGCGCCTGATCCGGCAACCCCAAACCGGGGCGTGGGATCCGACCCGCATGGATGCGGGCGGTCTGCTGCGTTTGATCAGCGAGCCGACGCGCCATGCGATCTTGGAGACGTTACGGGCCGGCGAGGCCACGGTCAGTGAACTCGTCGAGACGACGGGCCGAGAGCAGAGCAACATCAGCCATCACCTGAAGGCGCTGCGCGACGCGGGGCTCGTGCGCAACCGGGTCGAGGGCCGGCAACGTCGGTATCGGCTTGCCGATCCGGAGTTGCGTCGGCTGCTCGACCAGGTGGAGATGCTGGCGGGCCGGATGGGTCGCGTGGCGTTCTACACGGGCCTCGAACTGCCGTACGATCCGGCGTTCCACGGCTACGGGTGAAAATCTCTATAGACTATTGACATCCACCCTATCAGCCACAGCTGAGAGTCAGCCCCATGGAACTACGAAAAATTCAGATCACCGGAGGCAGCACCCATGTCATCAGCCTCCCCAAGAAGTGGGTCGATCGCAACCAATTACAGCGCAGCGAGACCCTTGCCATCCACGAAGAACCGGACGGCAGCCTCCTCATCGTGCCACACAGCGACGCCCGTCCCAGGCAACGCCGCGTCGAGGTCGCCCTCAAGGACCCCGCGCGTGAGAACGACCTGGTGCGTGGCCTCGTCGGCGCCTACCTTGCAGGCGCCGACATCATCCACCTCCAGAGCCGCGGCCGGATGGACCCCAAGGTGCGGGACATCGTCCGCGTCACCATCCGCGACCTGGTCGGCGTGGAGATCCTCGAAGAGACCGCCGACAGCATCACGCTCCAAGACCTCGTCGGCGTGAGCGAGATGGACCTGCGCAAGACGGTCACCCGCATGCACCGCATCGCCGGCCTGATGTTCGACGAAGCCCTCCAGGCGTTCTCGGGCAAGGATCTGGTGCTGGCTCGCGCGGTCACGGCCCGCGACGATGAGTTGGATCGCCTCGAGTGGCACGTCAGCAAGCAGATGCACGCGCTCTTGGAGCAGCCCCGCCTCGCCGCCCGCCTGCAGATCCGCCCCGCCGAAGCCCTGAACCTTACCCTGGTGGCGCGCTCGCTGGAGCGGGTGGGGGACCACGCCAGCAAGATCTGCAAGAACCTGCCTGATGAGGACGTGCCTGCGACCATCATCGAGGAGGTCTGCCGACAGGCCGAGATGGTCAAAAGACTCTGGGAGGAGGCGTTCGCCGCGCTGAAGCGCGACGACTTCGACCAGGGCAGCGCCGCCGTCGATCTAGGCAAGAACGCTGCGACATGGAAGGCGGGCTTCAGCCAGCTGCTGCAAGACCTGCCTGGTGACCTGGCCGAACCGCTGACCATCATCGCAGACTCAGTCGACCGGGTCCGCGGCTACGCCATCGACATCGCCGAGATCGCGATGAACCAGACCTTCCAGCGGCAAGCCCAGTCCTGATCGGACGGCCGCCACACAGAGCAGCTTTCATTTTAGCATGATGAAAAAAATGCGTGCGCCTGCCGGTCGGGCGACCCTGGCGGTGGCATCGATTTTGTTCTTCGACCACAGAGGACAAAAGCGGCATCGCGATTGCATGGCTGTCGCTCGTGCGGATGGTCCCCTTCGTGACATTCGAGTTGGCCCCAGGACAGGTCCTGCCGGAGCCATTGCACGAGCTTGACCTGATCGTGGCAAGGCCAGTGCGCCAAGGGGGTCGTGCGCTGCTCCCGTTCCAGTTCGTCGCGCGCAACATCGGTGCCGATCTGACCTCTGAGATGGAAAGCATCCTTGTTTCGGACTGCTACGGCTTCAACACCCGCTACCATGATCCCGTCACTGGACGCTGGGAGGTCGAAGGCTCGTTCGACCTGGCCGATCTCGATGACCTCCTCCTGCAGATGATCCCCGAGATCTGGGACCGCATCGACCTGCCGTGGATCCACGTCAGCGGCGACCGGCGATACCTGCGCTTGGCGCCGCTGAGCGACCTGGACGCGTTCCCGTTGCAGGCCTCCGTCGAAAAACGCCTGAAAGCTGCCGGGGACACGCGGCGCGTCATCCTGAGCTACCAGGACTACAACGAGTATGAGAAGTGGAAATCGCGCCTGGCGCCGGCCGATCAGGCCCGCCCGCCCTCATACTTCTAATGCGAATGCTCAAGCCCGGGGGGTCGGTGGCCCCCGTATGGATCTGGACCGGGACGAAGCCATCACCTTGTTGGCCTTCATGATGGCTGGCGCCGACGGCGACGTGGATGCCGATGAGGAGGCCATCATCGCCAAGGGGCTTTCCGAACGGAACATCACGCTCTCGTCTGGCGCTATCCAGCTCATCCGTGACGAAGCCCTGCGTACCTGGGATGGGAGTCAGGCCGCGTGGCGCCAGATCCGCAACGCCCTCGGAGACGACAAGTCCCGAGAGGATGCCTTCGGCATCGCCTTGGATGTCGTCATGGTCGACCATGCGCTCGATCCGACCGAGATGGCGGAGATCCAGGAGATGGCCGACCAGCTCGACATCAGTCGGGCCGCCATGTCCGACAAGCTCGCACAGTACAGCTGATCCTTGGCGGGTCTCCGGCTGCGGCCCGACGGCAGAGCCGTCCAGGTCCGATGCGCCCCGCGGCCGTGGCGCAGCGGCGAGACCGCACCACAGCGTTCATCAACCGGACTTCCCTCTGTAGACATGGATGGGATGCATTGAGCGGGAGGGCCTCCTATGGCTCTGAAGCCGCTGCTCCAACAGCTGAGCCTCGGGCGCTGGCTTTCTTCCGTTTTCGGAAAAAAACACGCCCGCATCGGGATCTACGGCCCCCCCAACGCTGGTAAGACCACGCTGGCCAACCGCATCAGTCGTGACTTCACGGGTGAGACGGTAGGCTCCGCGAGTCCCATCGCGCATGAGACCCGTCGCGTCCGCAAGAAGCAGGACATCGACCTGCGCGCGGGCAACGCCAAGCTCCACATCGACATCATCGACACGCCCGGTGTGTCGACACAGATCGACTTCCACGAGTTCGTCGAGAACCACGGCATGGACGAAGACGAAGCCCGCCGGCGCGCCAAAGAGGCCACCGAAGGCGTCATCGAAGCCATCCGCTGGCTCGACGAGGTCGACGGTGTCCTGCTCGTCATGGACGCCGCTGAAGACCCCTTCACCCAGGTCAATGTCACCATCCTTGGCAACCTCGAGGCGCGCAAACTGCCCGTCATCATCGTCGCCAACAAGGTCGACCTGCCTGAAGCCAGCCCTGCCATGCTCAAGTCCGCGTTCCCGCAGCACCCGGTGGTCCCCATCTCCGCCGGCGAAGGCACCAACATGGACCGCCTGTACGAAGTGATCGCCAAACATTTCCGGTGAATCCATGGGAAAGAAGAACCGCAGCACCCAGACGCTCGCAGTGCCCAGTGAAGGGCTCCCGGACATTCACCTCATCTCGGCCGAGAAGATCGAGAGCATGACGACCGACGAGAAGGTCCGCTTCATCCTCGACGAAGTGGAAGCCGGCAAGGTCCTCATCCTTGAACGCGGCCTGACGCCGCAAGAGGAGGCCACGCTCATCCAACAGACGATGCGTGAGATCGACCAAGACGGCTTCATCGGCATCGAACTCCAATCCTACGGCATGGACGAAGGCAAGAACTTCGTCCAACGCATGGTCATGGGCGGCCCCCGGCCCCGCATGGCCGTCATCGGCCCTGCCCAGCTCCTTCGTCTCGTCTCCAAGGACAACGAGAAGATCATCACGAAGATCGTGGGTAAGGACTGATGCCGCACCAGTGCCTTTCCTGCGGGTTCGCCTTTGAAGAGGGCTCCAGCGCCCTTCTGAAAGGCTGCCCCCAGTGCAAAGGCACGCGCTTCTTCTACTCTGCCGCCGCAGTCGACGACGTCGAACGCAAACAGATCGCCGCCGACGCGCAGAAAGACCTGCGCCAGGTCGTCACGGACATGCTCACGGAGGCCAGCCCCGAGGCCCGCAAGGCGCTCGAGGACAACGCCGGCGCCGATGGCTGGGCCACCCTCAAGCCCCGCGACCTGCGCCGACTCGTCAAGCAGGTCCAGGCCGACTCGAAGAAGGACAAGGTCGCCGAGCCCAGCCTCGCCACCGAGACCTCTGCCGAGACAAAGGCCCGCATGAAGGTCGTCGAAGCCGCCCGCAAACGGCTGCAAGAAGAGATGGCCGATCAGGCCGAAGCCCGGCCGGACACGGTCACGGTCGGCGACGGCGAATACAACATCGACGTCAAGGGCCTGCTCGAAAAGAATCCCATCGTCGTCCAGAAGGACGGCGCTTATTTGATCCACTTGCCGAGCCTGTTCTCGAGCAAGTAACTGGGCCACGCGAGCTTCGTCCCTGCCCAGGGTCTGCCTCGCAACGCTCATAACCGACACCCGAGTCGGCCGCCTTCCCGACTGCGTCGGGCTGTCCTCGTGGACAGACGCTCCAAGGTCCACTCGATGGTCGTGCAGGCACGACCCGCTCGGGACCCAAGGGGCTCGCAACCTCACCCCTCGGGTCCGTGGTCTAGTCGGTTATGACGTCGCCTTCACACGGCGAAGATCGCCAGTTCGAATCTGGCCGGACCCATCGCGGCAGCGCCTTCGGCACTGCCGCTCGGATCCGCCCAGAACGAAGCTGGAAAGGCTAGCGCCTTCCCAGCCCGAATCTGGCCGGACCCATTCTTGCACCAGCTTGCTGGTGCAAGAACGAGCAGGTCGTGCTTGCACGACCTGCGAGCCGGCATCCGCCCCACCTGGCCCGACGCGCGAGTGGTAACGGCTAAATGGGACACCAATGTCGGCCGCTTTGCGCCTCCTGGTTTCAGGGGTCGCAGCCGCCCGCCCCGATAGTGTAGTGGCCTATCATGATGCCCTGTCACGGCGTCGACTGGGGTTCAAATCCCCATCGGGGCGCTCCCTCTGTCCCTTCGTCCTCGGACGACCCCCCTTCGCACCTTAGCGAGGGCTCACTTCTTCCTGCGGATCCACGGGCCCCCGATGGAGCGTCCCTTGGGCCGGGGCTTGGGTTTTCCCTCGTCTGGCAGGGTGTAATCGATGCGCTGCGTCGCCTTGGTGGCGCGGTTGTTATGCCGTTGTCGCTTGCGCACAAAGTGGGAAGAACGGAGGAGGATTTTGGGGTGTCGCTTACGCGACGCCTTCGATCTCGGTGACTTCGCCCTCTTCGTGGACGTCTGCACCGGACTCGCCGTCTTCGACGATCGTGACCGTGGTCTTGCCGATGACGGGCGTCATCTTCCAGCCGTTGGGGCCGTTCTGCTTGACCGAGCGGTCTAGGTCGAAGTCCAGCACGATCTGGGTCTCCTTGCCGGCGTCGATGTCGAACGACCTGACGACCTTCAGGGTGGGGTTGGCCAT
>JBFIDG010000122.1:0-6428 GCA_041581335.1 Thermoplasmatota archaeon | reverse complement strand
GGCCTGATCTGAGGTCGGGTCGGCGCCGTGTACGCAGTGATCCCAGCCGGCAGGCTACGCCTTGTGGAACGCCGTGACCTTCAGCAGGTCTGCGAACCGCTCCAGCACGTGGTCGGCCTCGGCGGGCGTCGGTTCCATCGGTCGCCCGTACTTCGCCCACGCGGTGCGCATGCCGACGCGCTTGGCGCCGGCCATGTCGCGCTCCGGCCAGTCGCCGACCATCATGACGCTGGGCGGAGGCGCCTGCAGGATGTCCAATGCCTCGCGGAACGGACGCTCGGTGTCCTTCATCGTCCCATGGTCGGTGCTGGTCAATACGAAGTCGAAGAAGTCCGTGAGGCCGGCGGTGTCTAGACGCTGGTAGGCCTTGAAGCGGGGCGCGTCCGTGACGACCCCCATCTTGAGGCCGCGCCGCGCCAATTCCAGGAGCGTACGCCGCACCGTCGGGTACGGCTCCAGGTGCAGGCGCTTGGCATCCAGGTAGGCGTTCACGGCGGCGGCGGTGATCTTGTCCACCATGTGCTGGCTGAGGTTGAGCTTCTGCTGGTGGTGCTCGCGCAGGAAGGTCTCGAAGACCCGGTCGCCCTCGATGTCCTGCAAGTACCGGCCGAACAGGATGTCCCCCGCTTCCTCGCTGTCGAAGTCGAAGTCGGCGCCGGCGCGGATCATGGCGCGGGCGGCGGCGTCGCTGGCCAAGCGCTTCATGCGCATGAAATCCAGGAGCGTGTTGTCCAGGTCGAACAGGACCGCCGTCAGCTGCACACGGGGCCACTCGGCCGGACCCTGATGAACCTACCCGGCCAGCAAGACCTTGGGACTGACCCCGCCGACGCTGATGACTTCCAGGTCGTCCGTGTGCGCCCAGTGGATGATGCCGGCATCGTCACTGATGGCGGCGACCGGCGCTTCGCCTTCCTCCTTGATGGGGCTCAGATTGCCCCAGACCATGCTGGGCCTCGCGGTCCGGAACAAGCCGAAACCTGTGCCGACGAGGACACCCATGTTTCCTGTTGACTTGACGCGTACGATGGTGGCCATACGCGCGCATCCCAGTGAGGGGTTTCAAAGATATGGCAACAAGACCTGGCTGGCGCCGAGGGGCGGCCCGCTGATGGGATGAGGCAGAACAAACCGGGATACGAGCATGCCACGAGCCGTCGGGCAAGGAAAACGAGGACCTCCCGGCCGACTGCCGCGACCGTAGTCCTTTTCAAGAAGCACTTCTGCTTGAAGGTGAATCCCTGTGACAGACGACCGCCCTGGTAAGGGTTCTTTGTTCAAGCGTGCCAAGCGCGACCCCCTCCGAGGGCATCCTATCGAGGACCCCTTCGCGACGGGCCAGATGGTCCTGCGGGGCGAATACGCCGCGACAGATCTGCACTTGCTGAACCTCCGTGCGCACCGCTTGCGGGCCATGCGCCACACGGGCATCACGACCCTGTCGCACCTGCGGCGCAAGATCAAGATCCTGCCCCACCAGGTCAAGGCCGCGATCCGTGTCCTCAACCAGATGCAAGGTCGTGCCATCCTCGCCGACGAGGTCGGTCTTGGTAAGACGATCGAGGCGGGCATCATCATGAAGGAACTCATTTCGCGGGGCAAGGCGAAGAGCATCCTCATCCTGACCCCTGCTGCCCTCAGCCAGCAGTGGGAAGAAGAACTGTGGAACAAGTTCGGCGAGCGCTTCCTGCGCCACGACCACCCCGACTTCAAGGGCTTCAGCCGCCACGACCGCCTGGTCAGTTCCATCGACACCGCGAAGTCGGCGCAGCATTATCCGGATATCATCGGGCGCGAGTGGGACCTGGTCATCATCGATGAGGCCCACTACCTGAAGAACAAGAAGACCCAGCGCTACGCACTGGCAGACGACATCGTCGCACGCCACGGCTTGATGCTGACCGCCACGCCGATCCAGAACAACCTCATCGAGTTGTACAACCTGATCAACCTGATCAAGCCCGGTCTGCTGGGTACGTTGCAGAACTTCGAAGAGGAATACGTCGGCGACCAGCAAGGCCGCGTTTTGCTGCACGCCAAGCGCCTGCAGCGCCTGCTCGAGCAAGTGCTGGTGCGTAACCGTCGCAGCGAGACGGGCCTCAAGTTCCCCGACCGTGTCGTCGAGACGCACCGCGTCGAGGCGAGCAAGGGCGAGTACGAACTGCACAAGTCCGTCAGCAATTTCATCCGCACCTACAAGTCGTTCTTCGAGAGCCACTTGGCGCTGATGATCTTGGAGCGCGAGGTCGCCAGCAGTGCCCCGGCACTCAGCAAGACGCTGACCAACATGATGGCCAAGGTGCATGACCCAGAGGTCCTGCAGGCCATGGAGGACCTGAAGCATCAGGCGGACAGCATCAAGCGCAACTCGAAGGTCAACCTCATCTTGGACATCGCGACCAAGACGAAGGACAAGATGATCATCTTCACGCAGTTCCGCGAGACGCAGGAACTGCTGAGCCGCCGCCTGAAGCAAGAAGGTGTCTCCAACATCAAGTACCACGGCCAGCTGTCCTCGGGTCGCCGCAAGAAGGCCCTCGAGGAATTCCGCGACTCGGCCCAGGTCTTGGTCTGCACCGACTCTGGCAGTGAAGGCCTGAACCTGCAGTTCTGCCACATCCTGGTCAATTACGACCTACCCTGGAACCCCATGCGCGTCGAACAGCGCATCGGCCGTGTCCACCGCATCGGCCAAGAGTCCAGCAACGTCGTCATCCTGAACCTGGCGGTCGCCGACACCATCGAGGACTACGTCCTGCAGGTGTTGTACGAGAAGATCAAGCTCTTCGAAGTGGCCATCGGCGAGATGGACCTGATCCTGAGCGACGTCACCGAGGCCGGTGGTGTCGAGAAGCGCATCATGGACGCCATCCTCGAGAGCCGCAGCGACGAGGACGTCAAGAACTCCTTGGAGAAGGTCGAACGTGAGGTCAAGAAGTCGAAGTCCACCGCAGACGAGATCAAGCAGCTGGACGCCAGCGTGTTCCAGCAGTTCGACCTCGGCACGGCACAGGACGATGTGAGCATCGAGGACCACACGGACCTCCAGCGCGACGTGCATGAGTTCATGAGCAATTTCCTGCAGGTGGTCGGGGGCGAGGTCGACATCGATGAAGGCGTCCACAACGTCCGCCTTCCCCGCCACTACTGGAAGCGCATTGGTGGCGTCCACAGCTTCACCCTCGATCCAGACGTGTTCGAGAACAAGGACGGCGAAGTGGAACTCCTGAGCCTAGGAACGCCACTGGTGGCGCAGTCCATGAAGATCCTTGAGCAGGACGGCGCCGTCGGCCAGGTGCGGACCGCCGAGGTCGACGAACGCGCGACCATCCTGTACTACCGTTACTTCATCGAGACCATCCGCAACGAGATGGAGGAGTTCGTCTCCGTCGTCGTCACGGACGACGGCAAGATCCTCGACGTCCAAGAGGGCCTCATGGACCTCCCTGACGGCACGAACGTGCGCCAGCCCCGCCCGCTCGCCCAGGCGCAGTGGGAAGACATCATGGAGCGCGCCCGTTACGAAGTGGGCAACATCGTCGCCCCAGTCGTCCAAGAGATCCGCGAGGAAGCGATGGAAGAGCTCCGGCGCACGGAGAAGCGCCTGGAAGCGTACTACGAGAAACAGAAGGAAGAACTGCGTCAGGACGAGTCGAAGCTGCGCCGTCGCCTCGGCGAGATCAACAGCCGGCTCTACTTCACCGAGGACGGCGTACGCGAACGCAAGTTGGAGGCAGAACGCGAGAAGACGGAGAAGCTACTGCACGAAGCGGTGTTCAAGAACAACCGCAGCGAGGAGCAGCTGGACACCGAGCTTGAGGAGCGCCTAGGCCGCGAGCGCGAGAAGAACGAGCCGCGCCTGGTCGTGGAGCTCATCGGCGCCACGCGCCTGATCCCGCACAGCGAACCGCTCAGCGTGGCAGCCGCGTCGACCGAACAGGTCCCGGCACCCGCGTGAGCCCTCGCGACCCGCACTGCAGTCCAACGCCCGAGCGGCGCCGCCCGGCCTAGCTTCGGCTGCCGCAGGCTCCAGCCCAGCGAGGCGCCGGCCCGATCGACCTGCAAGGCCCGAGCCGGCAGGCCGCAGGCGTGGCGTCCAGGCCACGACGTGTTCCTAAGCGGATCGATCTGAGCGCCGTCAACCCTGGAAGTACGGGAGCGTCAAGACGCTCTGGCCGGTGAAGGTGACGTCGTAGTTCTTCTGCAGGGGCAGGTAGAACCCGCTGTCATTGGCGCTGAGCTTCAAGACGATGCGGCCATCGGCGGGGAGGGTCGTCTTCGTCCACGTCATCGGGACCTCGACCGTGGTGTCCACAGGCGCCGTGCCGCCGACGACGTGGGCGAACGCGCCACGGCTGATGGGACGGCTGTTGCCCCCTTCATCGATGCTGTACAGCGTGGCGACCACCTGGAAATCGGTCTTGTTCATACCATCGCTCAAGCGCAGGCTCAGGTGAGGCGTGCCGAGCACGACCGTCGTGGCGTCCATGGGTCCGCTGTCGAAGAAGACGGCGAACGGATCTTGGCGCAGGCTCTCCGGGATGGCCTGGCTGTGCTGGCCGAGCTCGTCGCCGATGACGGAGGGTTCCTGGAGAGGGTTGCTCAGGATGCGCTGGGAGACGGTGAACTTGCGATTAGAGGGACCTTCGACGAGGACGCCTTCGTGGAGGTACGACATCTCCTGGCTGCCGCGACCCACTTGCGTGGCGGTGAGCTTGAGCGTGGGACCATCCGGGTCGCTGTCCCCGGTCTCCAGGTAGGGCCAGTCAGGGACGCCATTATCGACGCCGCGCAGGAAGAAGTCCATGAAGTCCTGGATGCGTTCCCAGCACACGGGGTCCTGCGTGCCATGGCCGCCGGTGAAGACGAGGCTGCGGGTGAAGCCCACCGCTTCGTCGAGTCCGATCTCGAGCTGCGGGAACAGGGTCTCCTGCATGCCCTGGCATTGGAACAGAGGCTTGTCGGTCTGGGGCAGGACGCCTCGGGAACTGTGCGTGTCCATCTCGGCCTCGACGCCTTGCATGTCGCTGCGTTGGATGGCGCGTGTGAGCCAACTCTGCACTTCGGGACTGAGCTGGTTGCCGCTGGTGGCGGTGCCGGTGGCGAAGAGCGAGACACCCCATTCACCCTTGGGGACATTGCCCGGGATGATGGCATCGTACAGATCGTACCAGCCATACACGCTGCCGACGGCGTGGATGTTGGGGTTGGTGGCCCAGGCGCGCAGAGCGGTGCCGGCGCCGAGGCTGACGCCGGCGACGCCGAAGCGGTTGTTGTCGTTGAACGCGGGGCCATCGATCTTCTGGCGCACGGCCTCGATGTCGGCCATCTCGCCGGCGCCGGCGATGCCGACCTGACCTTCACTGCGCCCGAAGCCGCGGTTGTCGAAGGCCACCGTGATGAAGCCGCGCTCGGCGAACTCCTGCATGATGTTGACGCGGGGGTCCGGGTTGGCCTGCGTGGGCTCACCCATGGGGGCGTTCTCGAAGTATTCCTTCGCGTAGCCCCAGGGGTGCAGGAGGATCATGACCGGGAACTCGATCGGGGACCCGTCGGCACGGGAATCCCTGGTGATCGGCTCGTACACCTTGGTGGACAAGGCGGTGCCGTCCTGGCTCTCGACAGTCAGTTCCGTGACGACCACGCTGACGACCTTGTAGCTGTCTGGGGCGTCGATGACGTCACCTGGGGTGACACGGTCGTCTTGTTCGGCCGGATCGAGGAAGTCCAGGCAACCGGAAAGGGGGACCAACAGAAGGAGGGTCCACCAGATACCACGCATGTGTCGAAGGTAGATTCGCCGCCAATAAGCCCTTTGCCTACAGCAACCGGAGCAGGTCGCCGACGGCTTGGCGGACATCCTTGCCTTCGTACAGGATGCGGTAGATCTCCGAGGTCAAGGGCAGGTCGATGCCTTCCTGCTCCGCTTGGAGGTGGACGAACTTGGTGGCGTGGATGCCTTCGGCCACTTTGCCACCCATGGTCGCCAGGGCTTCCTGGTAGCTCAGGCCGCGGCCGACCAGCTCGCCGAGGCGGCGGTTGCGGCTGTGCTCCGAGGTGCAGGTGGCGATCAGATCGCCGAGGCCGCTGAGGCCGGTGAAGGTGCGGGCCTTGGCGCCGTGGGCGGTGCCGAAGCGGACCATCTCGTCCAGGCCGAGGGTGATGACGGCGCTGGCGGAGTTGTCGCCGAAGCCGATGCCTTTCGTGACGCCCGTCGCGATGGCGGTGATGTTCTTCAGGACGCCGCCGAGCTCGACGCCGATGAGGTCCTTGCGAGGGTATGCCTTGAACGTCTTCGTGCTGAAGATGTCACAGAGCAGGTTGAGCGACTGGTGATGGTGGCTGGCGATGACCGTGGCGCCGGGCATGCCGCGCGCGATCTCCTCGGCGTGGTTGGGTCCCGACAGGCTCGCCACCGCCGTGCCTTC
>JBFIDG010000121.1:0-6491 GCA_041581335.1 Thermoplasmatota archaeon | reverse complement strand
TGCAGGTCAAGTTGTAGACTCGGTCGGCCGGCATGCCGGCCTCAGGACATCATGTCAACAACAAGCCAAGTCGCCGCGATGGCACTTGGAACGCTCCAAGCCACCATGGCGAACGGCGCCACGCCATCGCCTGCGCCGACCGGTTGCCGGAGCCACCACACGACGAGGCCGGCAAGCATGCCGAGGCCCAGGGCGGCCGCCGGGACGGACAATTCGACGGCGTTGAAGCAGAAGCCTCTGTCACCGCTTGATGGTGGGCACGTGGTCGACCCGAGCCCAATCCACCACCAGGTCTGGACCGCCGCCAGTGGTGTGGCCAGAAGCCCTGGCCAAAGCCCGCGCCGTGCCTTGATCCACCACCATGCTCCGAAGGCCGTCGGCGCGAACGCCAGCAGGAGTCCGAGGGCCACGGCCGCGACATCGACGCCGTCGTGGCGGCCGATGCTGGCGCCAGCGACGAGCCAGAACCCTAGAAAGCCCATGGCGCCGGCCAGCATCACGCTGATCTCGAAGGCCCAGTGGTCCCAGCGCGTGAACGACCCGCCCATGCGACCTACGAGAAGTACGTGGTCAAGATCTTGCGCTCGGCCGACTTCAATCGGTTGTGGGCGGCGGCCTTGCTGATGCCGAAGACTTTCGCGAGGGTCTCGAGGTTGCAGCGGCGGGGATTGTTGTAGAAGCCAAGCGCCAGCCCCATCTTGACGATCTCCGATTGCTTGGGCGTCAACTTCTCTTCGTAGTCGCCGATGGGGTGGTCTTCGGGGCGGTATTCGCCCCAGCGCACCAGTTTCATGCTCAAGCCGGCCTTCTTGAAATTGTCAGAGGCCGTACGGATGATGTCGCCGATCTCGATCTGCGCGGCGGTGATGATGCCGACCGTCATCCAGCCGTCCTTGATGACGATGGGGCGCAGGATGCGGTCTTCGCCGAGGCTGCGGAGCGCCTCCGTGAACGGGGCCTTGAGGAACTTCATCTTCTCGGGGCTGGGTTCGACGAGCACCGAGAGGGCGTTGTCGTCGTGGCGCAGGACATGGATGTCCGCGTACATGCCTTCGAGAAGCTTGAGGAACTTCTTGGTCGCCTCTTCGCCGGCCAAGACCGTGAAGATGTTGCGGACTGGGAAGTGGTCCTCGTCGAACCGGATGTGGTTCATGATGACGCGGCTGTCAGGGTGTTCCCGGGTGAAGCCCGCAACGGGCCACTCGGGAAGCTCAAGTTGGAACAGCAGTTCAGTCAGACCCATACCAGGTTACCAAGCGTTCGAACATGTTCGCATTATTGAGGCTTGTTCAATGGCGCGGCTGGTCGATTAGACAATCGGGAAACGCAACAGGGGGGTAGAAATCCCCCCCCCCCGCCATGCTCAGGCTGGTGGTCTACACAGGCCACGGTGAAATAATGACAAGCACCAAACACACAGCGATGTTAGCATGCGCATTGATGATTGCGCTCGGTACAACACCCGCCAGCCTGGCCGAGTCGGAATGCGAAGTCCAATTCCGGGACAAGTGCGTGGTCGTCCCCGATCTCCCGGACGTTCCTGGACTTGGCGATGGAATCGAACTAGGTGAATGGATCACGACGTGCCATGTAAGCAACGCCGTTTGTGCGGTTGCGGCCGCGTCCATGAAGGTGGAAAAAGTGGCCGATGCGCCGAACATGGCGTATCACATGACCCTGGGCGGCGGAATGAGCAACGTGCCGTACCCGGGGGAAGCTGAATATGAGACCACGCTTGGCAGTGGGTCGTGTTCGTTCCCAGCCAATTCGGGGTGCGCGGAGGATTTTACCGATATCGCGAACGCAGGGGATCCTGATTCCTGCAAGTACGCCACGGTGGAATCGACAGCCACAGCAGCCCTGAATAATCCGGACCCCGGAAGCGGGGCTGAGGTGGACATGCCGTTTGCGCTTGCCTACGCCAGCGACAGCATTTGTGAGGGTGCCGCGTAGTGCCCATGACGGGGGCTCGATTCCGTGCGGCTATGCCCAGGATTGCTCGCGACGCGCCCAAGGCCCAGGCCGTGTGGCTACTGCTTGCGGCCATGAGCGTTGCTGGTTGCATCGGGTCGTCGCCCGATGCTCCGTTCGGGATCGAGCCCCCGCACCTCAGGCTACAGGACGGCGCGTGGGCCGAGTACCGCCTCGATCCCGTGTGGCCCACGGCCATTGAGTCGTGGCGGAATATCAGCGTGCAATCGACGCCGGGTGGTTGGGTGGTGTCTGAGCATTTCACGTACGGTGGCGCGGAGGACATGGATTTCTCGATGGTCCATCGTGTTGACCAGAACGGTAAGGTCCTGGAGACCCGCCAGTCATGCTACCCGGTTTTCCCGGACGCGGCGTCAACGAGGGGTTGCCTCAAAGAGATTGCCAACGTGTTCACGGAGCCGACGCCGTTTTCCATCTTCTTCGGAACGCCGATTGCGCTTGCACGATCAACCAATGTCAGTCTAGGTGTGACTCACGGCGAGGCGGCGTTCGACGTGCGCTACCGGGATGGAGACATTTGGCGGCTGCGGGCGGCGTCGGACGATACGGCCAGCATGGATGGATCCAGGCTCAAGCCATTGGACGGTTTCAACAATTGCGATGTCTTCACCGGCGTCGTCGAGTTTGATGCCGGCATAGGCATTCCCATTTCTTGCCACGTCCAGGAAGCTGATGGGGATCGGTTTGGCTGGCGCTTGGAAGCCACCAACATGGACGGTTCCGGCGTGCCGGTCGTGTGGAAGGGCGAACCGCGAGCGCCTATTGTGGCCCCCGTGAGAATGCCTCCTGCGGACGGGCAGTCGGATTTCTTCTTTCCCCTTGGTGAGGCATTCGACGCGGCTGGGGTGGCCAACACAACAATCCAAGCCGTGCTCCACGACGACTCGGCGACCCTCCATGCGGCGGTCTTCCGGCTTGTAGGGCGGTCAGGTACAGGCATCGCAGGCGTGGCAATCGTCGAGGAAACCTGGGAATGGCAGCTCGTAGTCCGGGCTGCCAGCGGGGGCTTCCGCGTGAATGTGGAACGGGACACCCTAAATCGCAGCCACACTATTGAAACACGTGTCACTGGAACAAGTGAGCGGCCGGCGGGGTTTGACGGCGCTGCGTGGCCCAGCATGCCAAGGCTTGACGACATGATCAGCGAGGCGCTTGATCGGGGCGACCGGGAATTCCGAGCCATGGACTTGGTGTCGATACGAGTTCCGGGGAGTCCGGTTCTCGATGGGACCATTCGGATGTCGTTTGAGCCAGCGGGCTCTGTGCCGTTGCTGCCCTCAAGATTGTATGATATGAACGGGGAGCTTCGGGTCGACTTGGCTGAGTAATCTGGCGGGGTGGCTTCGCTATGTCCGGTCCATGAAATTCGCAAGGCCCGCGGCCTGCAACACCCGTCGCCGCTAAGAAGTCAGGCAGACTCGGCGCCGACATGGCCGACTCCAAGGCAGACCTCCAACAACAGGTGCAACAGCTGCAACAGATGAGCCAGCAGCTCCAGAGCGTCTCTGGGCAGCGCCAACAGTTCGAAGGCCTGCAGGCCGAAGCCGAGATGGCCATCGAGGCCCTCGAAGGCCTCGGCCCTGACGCCGCGGTCTACCGCAACGTCGGCAGCATGCTCATCCAGGACGCCTCCAAGGACGCCGCCATGGCGCGCCTCAAGGACGACCTGGAGACCATGGAGGTCCGCATCAAGCGCATCAAGGCGCAGGAAGTGGAACTCAAGAAGGCCCTTGACGCCTTGCAGGCCAAACTGCAGGCCGCGTTCGCGAAGCAGGCATGATCGCCCAAGGCGACCGCGTCGTCCTATTGGAGCCCGGCACGGGCCGCCGCTGGCTGGTCTTCGCCAACCCCGGCGCCGTCAAGGAGAAGGGTCTCGGCGTCTATGACCCTGCCCGCCTCATCGGCTGCGCCTGGGGCGACCCCATCGAGATCGCTGGCAAATCCCTGTACGTCCTGCGCCCGGACCTGCCTGACCTGGTCGGCACGCTGCGCCGCAAGGCCGCCATCATCCAGGCCAAGGATGCCAGTCGCATCGTGTATGAACTCGGTGTCGGCGCCGGCGACCGCGTCTTGGAGAGCGGCATCGGGAGCGGCGCCACCACCCTCGCCCTGGCCTGGGCCGTGGGCGAATCTGGCCGCGTCGTCGTGCAAGAACTGCGCGAGGACTTCCGGGAATGGGCCATGGAGAACGTCGTCAAGGCCGGCCTCGGCGACCGCGTCGAGTGCCACATCGGTGACCTGACCCAGGGTGTCGCGGACGCCGTGCAAGGGCCATTCCAGGCGGTGCTGCTGGACCAACCTGAGCCGTGGGCCGCGATCCCGAACCTCGGGTCGATGCTGGCGCCTGGCGCACGTATCGTCTGCTATTGCCCCCAGGTCAGCCAGATGGAGAAGACGGTCCGTGCTATGGAGGCCGCAGGGTATGTCGAGATCCAGTGCATGGAGATCATCGAGCGGGCCTGGGAGGTCAAGGAGTTCGGTAGCCGACCCAGCCACGACGGCATCGGCCACACGGCGTTCCTGATCTTCGGTCGCGCCCTCAAGGCCGCCTGAACCACTCCCGCGCTTGGCGGAAGAAACCACGGCATTCAAGTGAGGTGCCCTCCTGGGATGCTTGTGCCCCGCGGCGTCGCCAAGGACTTCATCCAACTCTTGAGCGGAGCGCAGCGGATGGGTCGGCTGCGCGTCATCATGCTCATGGTGCTCGCATTGGTCCTCTTCGTCCCCGCATGGTTCCTTTGGGCCCCCCTTGGCGCCGTCGTCCACGGTGGCGTCCTGTTGGTGGGTCTCGGCATCGGCGCCCTCCTGGGCTGGCGCACCAGCCGCGGCTACGAAGACAGCATGCGTGGCACCTGGAACCAGTGGATGAAACTGGCACCGGCATGCGAGAACGTCCCCGAACTGGCCCGCAAGGTGCGTGGCGGCAGCACGACGTTCCACGTCGCCTGGCTCGCTGCCTTGCTCACCCTGCTTTGGGCCACAGAACTGGGCCTGCTGATCCTCGCCTTCGTCGATGCCGGCAGCGCCGCGTTCACCCTCCCTGTCATCGCCGCCAACGCGCTCTTCGTGGGCATCTTGGCCGGCTACCAGATGCGCCTCCTGACCTGGACGCGCTCATTCCGCCACTCCCTCGATGAGATGGTCCGATCCGGGGAGATCGGCGTCTGGGGGGCCAGCGGATGAAGAGCTTCGCAGGCCGCATCTACCAGGACGGCGAACTGACGCCTGGCATCCTGCACGTCGATGACAAAGGGATCATCACGAAGATCTCCAAGACGGAGACGGCCGAAGACCACACGGACTTCGGCGGCAAAGTGATCCTGCCCGGCGCCATCGATGTCCACGTCCACTTCCGCGAACCCGGCGCCACCCACAAAGAAGACCTCTACTCGGGCAGCGTCTCGGCGGCCTTCGGCGGCGTCACCGGCTTCGTCGACATGCCCAACACGCTCCCGGCCTCCACGTCCGTGAAGCTGTTGCGTGAGAAGCATGGCTACGCCCAAGACAAGTGCGTCGTCGATTACGGCTTCTGGGGCGGCAGCACGTGGTACACGGGCGAGGTCGAGAAGATGCTCGAATGGGTCGTCGGCATGAAGGTCTACCTAGGTGCCACCACCGGCGATCTGCTGCTCGAAGACCCGAAGGCGTTCAAGGACATCCTGTCCGCCTGCGGCCGCGCCAAGCGACCCGTGATCCTGCACTGCGAAGCAGAACGCGTGATGAAGCAGTACCGGCGCACCGAGCTCGAGGTCGCCGACCATGACGCTGCGCGCCCGCCGCTGGCCGAGGTCGAATCCATCTACGACGTCATGAAGACGATGCCCGGCATCAAGCCCGCACCCGTCGTGCACATCGCGCATTGCGCCAGTGCCGACGCGGTTCAGGCCGCCAACGCGGGCAAGTTCAGCATCGGTGTCTGCCCGCACCACCTGCTTCTCACGCACACCGGTTGGGAACTCCCTGCCGGCTACGGCAAGATGAACCCCCCGCTGCGCGACGAGACCCGCCGCCAGGCGCTGTTCAAGGCGTTCGCCAACGGCAAGATCCCCATCATCGAGTCCGACCACGCCCCGCACACGCGCGGCGAGAAGGACGACCTGTTCCCCAACGTCCCCGCCGGCGTCCCCGGCGTCGAGACCATGCTGCCGCTGATGCTGGCCGCCGTGCAGCGCGGCGACCTGGCTCTCTCCAGCGTGGTCGACGCCTTGACCAAGGCCCCTGCCGCGTTGCTCGGGCTCAAGGACCGGGGGACACTGACCGTCGGCAAGCGCGCCGACTTCTGCGTCGTCGACATGGACGAC
Source organism: Thermoplasmatota archaeon (assembly GCA_041581335.1). Lineage (GTDB taxonomy): Archaea > Thermoplasmatota > E2 > JACPAO01 > JAHFTW01 > JBFGSX01. The sequence goes on along the minus strand of JBFIDG010000121.1, from coordinate 198 downwards.
GTCGTGCCCGTCCAGGCGAGCATGCTGCACAGCAAGTGTGGCTGGACGCCGTACGAAGGCCACGACGCGGTCTTCCCCACGCACACCTACTTGGCAGGCAGGGCCGTCATCGAGGACCGCGTCCTCGTGGCAAAGGCCGGCTCGGGCGAGAGCATCATCCCCTTGCCTGAGGAACCCTGAATGGGTTGGTTCCAGGAC
>JBFIDG010000120.1:0-6643 GCA_041581335.1 Thermoplasmatota archaeon | reverse complement strand
GCGCGACAGAGCCCGAGTCAGCGCCTCAAGCGCCTCATGTACTGGCTCGTCGGCGCGAAGGTCGGCAAGCACGTCTCGTTCGGACTCGAAGCCACGCTCGACATCCTGTACCCACAGGACATCACGATCGGCGACAATTCCATCATCGGCTATGACTCGACGATCCTTTGCCATGGCTACATGGTCAAGGAGTTCCACCGGGGCCGCGTCAACATCGGCCGCGACGTCAGCATCGGCGCGAAGGTGCTCATCCTGCCCGGCGTCACCATCGGGGACGGCGCCATGATCGGCGCCATGGCGCTCGTCAACCGCGATGTACCTGCAGGGGAGTTCTGGGCCGGCGTGCCGGCGCGCAAAGTGAGTGAGGCGCCGTGACCATGGTGGGCGGCCCGTTTGCAATCCGTCCGCGCTGACGCAGCAATGAAGAAGGCGGCCGACCATCCCTCGTCATGGTCGACTGGCATGCATGGGCCACCGGCGGCATCATCTTCGATATGCTCAGTGGCGTCATGTTCGTCGCCTTCGGGTTGTTCGTCGGCCTGAAACGGCCACGTACGCGACCGGGGACGGCAGCGGCGGCATTCTGCATCGGCCTGGGCATCTTCGTGGTCGGCTCCAACCTCAACAACTTCGGCACAATGGGCCAGTTGGCCCCTCCCCAAGACACACCGATGGCCATCCTGGCAGCCACCATCGCCGCAGTGGGACTCATCATCACGGTCATCGGCGTGTTCGCACTGGTGCGACGACAACTGGGGGGCTGGCCCCGCCACCCCACGGCGTGGGCGCTGTTAGTGCTCACCCTCGCATCGGCCATCGGCGCCATCATCAGCGACCTCCAGAATCCTGCCCCGGGGGCCGAGACGGGCGTTTTGCTGGCATTGTACCTGGCCGGCGGCATCCTCTACGCCTCGCTGACGCCGCTCCTGCTATGGATGGCGGTGAGTCTTGACGGCACAGACGACAGCGCGCAACTCACCGCCCTCGCCGTCGTCCCCTTCGCCGTGGCTTGGTCCCTGACGCGCGCCATGCAATGGTTCGGGACGCCGCTCTTTCCAGGCATCCGGTTCGCGTTCCTGTCGATCCTCGTCGCCATCGCCCTCTTCGCCGCCCAGCGCCGACCATCGTCTCAACGATTGTTCGCTTGGACCGCCTCGTGGTCGCTTGCAGCATTCCTATGGGGCTGGGCGTTCCAGCACCACGACCCCACCAACCTGGGCTTCAACGGCATGACCCGCGTCATCGCGGTGTTCTTGCTCGGCTACGCCGTCGTCCGCCACCGGGCGTTCGACATCGATGTCAAACTACGTTTCACGTTGAAGCAATCCACGCTGGCTGCCGTCTTCGTCGCCGTGTTCGTAGGCGTGCAGAGCTTCGTCGGGGAGTTCTTCACGGCCACCGCCGGCCTGGTCGGCGGCGCCGTGGCGACGACCATCCTGGTGTTCGCGCTGGCTCCGCTGCAAGGCATGGCGGAGCGCGTGGCGCAGCGGGCCTTGCCCAACGCGACACCGATCCCGGCCAGGCCTGCCGATGCACGGAACCAACTCTACGCAGATCTGGCCGCGGCAGCGTGGGCCGACGGCATGGTCACCGCCAAGGAAGCCCACGTCCTGGAGACGGCACGCACGCGATTGGGGCTCAGCCTCGAGGAAGCGCATGCCCTCGACGCAGCGGCCCGCATCATGGGCGCAGCAAGCAAGTCACCCACGACCGGCGCGATGCCCGCATAGCGGTCAGAGACTATTCTTCGGCCAATGCCCACATGGTCCCACCCGCTACCCGGACCGCTTCGACGGTGCCGTCGTTGGCCAAGCCGTCCAAGGTCTCCAGGGTCTCCCGGGGTGTGCTGCCTTGGACTTCCTGGACCTCACGGGTCGTCAGCGGGCCGCAATCGAACAATAGGTCCACCACCGGCCGCGGGTCCCGGGGCTCCAGCCATGGTGCCATGCCCCGCAGCGCGTCGTCGATCTGGGCGAACGGCCTGTAGCCGGTCAATACGCGAGGCGGCCTAGACCCCTTCGAGGTGCGGATGACGAAGGTCGGGAAGCCCGTGATGCCGTAGCGCTTGCACAGATCGCGGTCCTCAAGAAACGCGTTGAGGGCGCTACCGTCGGCCAGGGCCCCACGCCACATGGTCAGATCCACGCCTTCCACGTCCTTGGCGGCGGCCGAAGCGACGCGGGGATCACTGCCTTGTCGCCGTTCGGTCATGATGGCGCGCCGCAAGCGGCGCAACATGCGGTGACCGAGGTCTTCGCCCTGCAGTTGCGCGGCCTTGACATGGATGCAGGCGGGCCACGTGGAGAACGAGTCATCCATGGCATCGAGGAAGGCCGCATCGATGGGTTGGCCGCTGCGCTGGGACACCTCGCGCAGGTGCTGGCGGATCCAGGTCAAGCGCTGGCCTTGCGGGTCGAAGAACTGCGCACCCGACTCCACCAGGCCACCCATGACGGTGCGGAAATGGACGCGGCCACCGTACGCTTCCTTGAGGCGGAGCCACACAGGCTCCGTCGCCCAGCACCAGCTGCTGTAAGGATCGGTGAAGAGCATGACCTCGACCGCAGGGAAGGCGTCCCCGACCTCGATGCGCGAGCGTTCCTGGATGGTCCCGTTCAACCGCGTGGCCATTGTCGCCTATGCTTCAAAGCTTGGCTTGTCGGATGATCGGCACATCGGTGTCGATGGTGTCGCCGCGCCGGGCCGCGGCCAACACCGCGTCAAGGTATGCCAGTAGTCCCGCCACGTCGATGCCCCACTTCGTCGGGGCGTGCGGCGGCAGCCTGGCTTGGACGTTCTCGTAATGGTTCTCGACGCCGCGCAGGATGCCGCGCTTGTATTGGTGCATCATCGCGGCGGCCATGATGAGCCCCTGGACGAACAGTTTCTCATCACCTTCGAGCCCAAGCCACAGATGCTCCCACGCCTCGTGGGCATGCCAGTGGCGGCCGGCGTTCCATTCTGCCAGGCCTTCGTCGAGCCATTCGTGGTTGGCCGGGTCTAGGATCGCTTCCGCGTTGGGATGGCGACGGGTGTTGATGGGGGCTGCCATCAGTACGGCCGCTTCGGCTTGCCAGCCCCAGCGTCGAAGTTCTTCCACGACCTTCGAAAAGGTCGATCATTCGCGCGGCTTTCGGTGCTTCGCACCTCAGCCCCGCCGAGCATCAGTACGGCCTCTTGGGCTTGCCTGCGCCGGCGTCGAAGTTCTTCCATACCTTGACCCCACACCAGCGCGGCCCTTCAGGGCAGCACGCCGCGACATCGTCCTGCTTGTCCGCTGGCTGGGCCGCGGCCACGAACGTGCACGGTGGGCCCAGGTACGAGGTCAGCTCGGGGTGGGCCGCTTGGGCCTGGCGAAGTTCATCCAACGCGGCATCGAAGATCTCCTTCTGCGCGTTGAAGCACAAACGGAGGCGCCACTTGTGGATGTAGCTCAGCAGGTCACCGGATTGGGTGTAGTAGATGTTCGTCGCATTGGGCAACAAGTATGCCGCATCTTGACGGGGGATGCCCAAAGCGATGAGCTTGTGCATGGCATCCCAGAGGCCGCCGATGGCCGCGTCATACGTAGCGCGCATCTGGCCCTCGACGACGTCAGGGACGTAGACGTCGGGCGTCGGGCCGATGCAGCGGTGCAGCAAGGGGCGGGTGCCGGGCGTCATGCGGTGGCGCTGGTCTTGGGCGTAGGCGCTCAGACTCTGGCGCTTGTGGAATGTGTAGTGGACGTGGCGCAGGGCGCGCAGGACGGGGCTGTGGTCCCACGTGTTCAGGGTGTCGTTCCAGATGGGGTTCTGGTCGGGGTCCAGGACACGAGGCAAGATCTCGTTGTCGGGCAAGCCGCTGCCAGTGACCTCACGGATGGCTTGGGCGACGATCTCGCCGCCACCCGGCGTGTGGTGGACGAGGCGGCTGGTGCGGCCCCCGAGGTCCATGGCGGCCTTGGCCGGGCCGTCCGTGCTGAGGCTCCATTCGACCAGGTCTGCGGTGGCGTGCGCCGTCTCGGGGATCTTGTCGATGAACTCCGGGGCCACGGCGCGGACGGCTTCGACCATCTGCTCCACGACGGCCTTGGCCTCGGGGCCGCAGTTCTGTGCCTGGCTCATGCGGACGTAGCGCAGCAGCACGATGCCGCTGATGGTGTGGTAGAGCTTCGTCGTCGCCGCGACCGGGATGACGTAGCGCGCCATCTCCTGACTCTTCTTCTCGGCCTCCGCCTTGATCTGCTTGTCCGACTGGCCCTTGATGCGCCCGATGGCGGTCATGACCTTGATGTTGGTCTCCACCAGGCCGTCACGCAATGCGTGGTAGCCGTCCCAGGCCTGCCGGACCGCGTCCTCGTAGATGCCGCGCGCCTCGTCGTTGGCCGCGATGGTCGCAGGGATGTGGACCTCGGCGTGCTTCATCTCCACGTAGCGCTGACTCTGCTGCTCGGAATTGTAGAACGTGTGTTGGTGGAAGAACGACTCCACGACGTTACGGCTGACGCCTTCCATCCCGAACACGAAGGTGGGGTGCTGGAACGGCGTGTGGTGGCCCGCTTCGTAGATCGACTGCGCGATGCGGTCATCGATCGGGGCGCGGTCGGTGCTGAGCTGAGCGAAGACCTGGACCGCGTTGCGGGTGTCCTCATCCTCGATGCCCGCCATCAGGCCATCGACAAGTTCGATGCGGCGTTCCTGCACGGTGCGACTGTCGCCGATCTCGTCCAGGACCGCCCGGTGTTCGGGCAAAGCATCCAGCAGCGTCATGCGGGTCCGCTCGCCCTTGGGGGTGAGTTGGCGAAGGAAGACGAAGTCCGCCGCGTAGCAGGTCCGTGCGCTGGCGACCGCCAGACCATACGGGTCGTGGGTGTACGCCACCAACGTGACCGTCGGTTCGAGGGGGCGCACGTCTCGCACCTGCATGACTTCCATCGGGCCGCCTAGCCCCACCCCATGCTTGAAGGCTGCGCCAGGAAGCTGCTCCGACCCCCCAGGCTTATATCCAAGCACGAAGTGAAACGGACCTATGAGTGAAGACGAAGACGACAACGACATGGGAGAACGCGACATCATCGCGGCCCCCGTCGCCACCGGCAGCAAGGCGGCACGGAAAGCCGACCGCGCAGCCATGGCCCAGGCCCGGGCCATCCAGAGCGGCGAGGCCGATGATGGCCCCATCCGCTACCGCTTGCCCGACATCAAGAACAAGGAACTGTTCGCCATCGCGGACCAGCTCCTTGGGGCCAGCAAGATGATCGTCATGTGCGAAGACGGCAAGAGCCGCCTCGCCCGCATCCCCGGCAAGATGAAGCGCCGCCAGTGGATCAAGCCCGGCGACCTGATCATCGTCAAGCCGTGGGACATCGACGACGAGAAGTCGGACGTCAAGCACCGCTACCTGCGCATCCAGTCGCAGCACTTGTCGCGCCGCGGCCTCATCCCCGCGCTCCTCGACCACGGATTCTGAATGCTCACCGCACTGCGACTGGCCTCGGCCAGCGCGATCCCCTCCCCGGCGCTTGCCGGCTCGTCGCTTGGCGACATGCACCCCCGTGCGGCGATGGCTCCAGCCATCGTGATCCCCCAGCCCGCTGCCCATGCAGCGCAGCGCCCCACCCCCGGTAAGGTCGTCACTTGAGCAGTGAAGACACGGCCGAACACGTGGTCGACTGGAACGAACCGCTTCTCGAGTGGGACGAACCGGAAGAACTGGAGCAGGTCGCCAGCAACGACGAATGGGTGTTCCAGCAAGCCGACCGCATGGTCAAGAAGCTCAAGGGACGCGAAGGCAAGGACCGCCGCACCGAGGGCGAGGTCTTCGACCATCAGACCTTGATGACGCTGCTGAAGTTCCTTTCGAGCGGCGTCCTGAAGAGCCTCGATTTCCCCATCAGCACCGGCAAGGAGGCCAACGTCTTCCGAGGCACCACCCCGGCCGGTACGCACGTGGCGGTCAAGATCTACCGCACCAACACGGCCACCTTCAAGCACGTCCTGCAGTACATCCAGGGCGATGATCGCTTCCAGGGCGTGACCGGCGACAAACGCAGCCTGGTCCATGCTTGGGCGCAGAAGGAATACCGCAACCTGCTGCGCATGCGCGATGCAGGCGTCGATGTCCCCGAGCCCATCAAGGTCCTGCAGAACGTCTTGATCACCGAGTACATCGGCCTGCCCGAAGGGCCGTGGCCGCAGCTCAAGGACATCGGCCGGCTGGACAAGAAGCAGGCAGAGGCGTTCTGGAAGAAGATCCAGGACGACTACGTCACCATCTACAACAAGTCCAAACTCGTGCACGCTGACATCAGCGAGTACAACATCCTGGTGCAAGGCGCCGGGACCAAGGATGAACGTGTCCGCATCATCGATGTCGGCCAAGCTGTCCTGACCAACCATCCGATGGCGTGGGAGTTCCTTGCTCGCGACATCACCAACCTAGCCAATTACTTCCGCCGTATGCGTATCGACGTAGACGAAGCGGCGTTCAAAGCACGCCTGGAGATCCCGGCGTGATCGGAGGCAAACCATGACTTTCGTCCGTATCCCTAAAGATCGCCTGGCCGTCGTGATCGGCGAAAAGGGCGCCACTCGCAAGCTCCTCGAGCGTCGCAGCCGCCTCAAGTTGGAGGTCGACTCGGACAACAACGAGGTCAACATCCATG
>JBFIDG010000119.1:0-6697 GCA_041581335.1 Thermoplasmatota archaeon | reverse complement strand
GCGATCGGTTGGCTCAAGCGCAAAGGCTGGGCTGACATCGACAAGGGCGTGCTGGTGGCCAAAGGCGAGCGCCCCAAGGAAGGCGCCGACGAGAAGCTGCTGGCCCGCTTCACCGGTGAAGCCGAACCCGGACCGGCCACCGCAGAGCTCGTGCAACGGGGCGTCCTCGAGGAGAAAGAGTCCACGACGCGCAGCCTCGCCTTGACCCCCGAAGGCGTCGCCTTCGCCAAGACCCTGGGGGATCTGGCCGACGCCCGCGAGGTCAACCAGATCACGCCCGAACTGATCGCCCGTTGGGAAGAGATGGGCGACGACGAGAAGGCCAAGATGCAGCTACGTGCCTTCGACTTCGACGTCCCCGTGGCCGGCCGCTACCCTGGCAAACCCCACCCCCTCACACAACTCATGGACCATGTCCGCCAGGTCTTCTGGCGCATGGGCTTCCAAGAGATCAGCGGCGACTACGTGGAATCTGCGTTCTGGAACATGGATGCCCTGTTCATCCCGCAGGACCACCCGGCCCGCGAGATGCAGGACACGTTCTACCTCGGCAATCCCGCTAGCATCGCCGTGGACAAGGACGACCTGGCCCGCGGCCGCGCGGTGCACGAGCACGGCGGCGAGACCGGCAGCACCGGCTGGGGCGGCGCCTTCAGTGACGAGGTCTCGCAGCAGGCCCTGCTGCGCACCCACACCACGAACACCACGGTCCGGCACCTTGCCGACCACCCCAAGGCCGACCACCGCGTATTCGGATTGGGTCGCGTGTTCCGCAACGAGACCATGGATGCGACGCACCTGCCGGAATTCCATCAGATCGAAGGCATCGTCACCGAAGAGGGTGCCACCTTCGACATGCTGGTCGGCCTGTGCCGCCACTTCTTCACCCAGATGGGTTTCCCAGAGGTCCGCTTCCGCCCCGCGTACTTCCCCTACACGGAGCCCAGCATGGAGATCGACGTCAAGTACCGCGGCAAGTGGATGGAACTCGGCGGCTGTGGCGTCTTCAGGCCTGAAGTGACGGAACCTCTTGGCGTCGAGCACCCTGTCCTCGCGTGGGGCTTTGGGCTCGAGCGGCTCGCCATGATGCGCCTTGGGCTCAAGGACATCCGTCAATTGTACATCTCGGATGTGCAGTGGCTCAAAGAGCAGCCGTTCCTCTGATCAGCACCCTTGCAGGGCCTTCGAACCGCCCCGGTCGGCCGCGTCCCCGCCGCCACCAGTGCGCCGCCGACGCTGGGCGTCCGCTCGAGGGGCTGCGGTCGTCTGGGCAGAACATCCAGGCCTGCCGTTCAAGTAGTTCGGATACCGATGGCACCCCATGCAGGACAACGATCGCTTCGAAGGGGCCGTTCTGGCTGCCTGGTTCCTGCCGGTGGTGGGCAACATCCTGTGGCGCCCTCGGCTCGGGCTCCTGCAGACCGCCGTCTTCGCGATCGGTCTGCTCTGGTTCCTATGGGGTCGCCTCGGTGGGGTTTTCCTGGGTGCCGGCGTCATGATCGCCACATGGATCTGGAGCCTCGTCGTCCTCGAGAAGGAGTACTGGCGACAGCAGCGCAAGGTCGCGGCCCACCGGATGCAGACCTGACCCGTCAGCGGCCTCGCGGCCTGGGTGGGTCGGCGTTTGCCCTTCCGCGACTAGCCTTTTCGCGCGCCTTCAAGCGTTGGGCATAAGGGCCTGGGGCTCCGGTGCGGTGACGCAACACCAATGTAGCATCAGTCCTCGGGAAGCCTATGAAGCAGTTCATGCTGGTGGCCCTACTCGTGGCCGTCGGCCTCGCAGGTTGCGCCCAAGAGGCGCCCGCCGCAGAAGAGACCCCCCTCGGGGAACCAGTGGACACGGACGTCATCCCCGACACGGACCTCAAGAGGGTCATCGCGGCCGGCGCCCAGCGCGTCCCCATCACGCTCCAGGAGAGCATCGTGGCCGTCGAGCAGGTCGAGCAACTGCACGACCCCTACGAACCCACTATGGAAGTCTGCGATGACGGTAGCATCTACGTCACCGGCCACACCTTCCTCGTGGACACCACCGGCGCCCCGGTCTTCGGCAGCCACGACGATGGCGCCACCTGGGAAGCCCTCCCCTGGTTCATGGACCAGACCATGCCCGCCGGCGTCCCCGGCTCCACGCCCCCCGTCAGTGACGAGATCTTCCTCGCCTGCGGCGACGATGGCTGGCTATACGGCGGCGACATCACCCTCGCCACCTACCCGGTCAACGCCTGGAGCGACTACGGCAAGAGCCACGACTACTGGAACTTCAATGCCTACAACGAAGCCCAGAACGCCGTGCAGGCCGGCGAATGCACCACCGTCGGCATCGTCCCCGTCGGCGCCCCTGCCAAGGATCGCCCCTGGACCGCCTACAACAACGGCACCCTGTTGCTCACGAGCAACCCTGCCGGCGGCGCCAACCAGATCGGCGTGGTCAGCGTGCCCTTCGCAGCCCCCACCCCGTGGAGCTACGGCACCGTCATCGACGGCATCGACTGGAATGTCTGCGCCGGCCCCGGCGGCAGTATCCCCGGTGTCCCGGACATCAACAGCCAAGGCCTCTTCGCCGCACCCCAGAAGAGCGGCGGCCAGCTGTTCCTGACCCTCGGCCACGCCTCGAACGTCATGGACGTCCGCAACGTGCCCTTGTTCGACCCTGCCTCCGGCGGCGAGATCACGAGCCACTACGGCCACGCCACCTTCGACGCCGATGACCGCCTCTTCGTCGGCATCAGCACCAACGGCGCCCCTGACGCCAACGGCACCCGCGCCGGCGCCATGACCTTCTCGGTCAGCCTGGACGACGGCGAGTCCTTCAAGACCCTCCGCTTCGAGACCGGCTCCGGTGCCCTGCGCCACTTCTACATGGACGCCAACCGCTTCGGCCCGGGCGCCCTCGTCGTCTGGGCTGTCGACGGTGACAGCGGCTACGACTGGTACATGGGTCACCTGCAGGCCAACAAGACCGGCGCCCCCTACCTGGAGAACGTCTTCATGGTCATCGACGAAGGCATCGCCCCCAGCGCCCACGTCACCGGTGCCGCTGTCGGCCCTGACGGACGCGCCTACACCGCGATGTACTCCCGTGGCAACGCGCTCCTGAGCGTCTACATCCAGCGCGACGGCCCCACGCTGCCCGTCTACGCGCCGGTGCAGATCGCAGCCGTCGCTGCGTAAGCCCCATCCGCTTCCTTTTCCCCTTCTTCCTCCATTGTCGCCTCGTGAACGCACGGGGATTGTACCACGCAGTGCTGTACGTCAAGGACCTCAAGCGCAGCGTCGCATTCTACCGAGACCTCCTAGGCTTCGTGCCCATCGGGGAAGCTTTCGGTGGCCGCGCCCAGGCATTCCGTGCCGCAGACCACCGTACCCATCACGAGCTGCTGCTGATCGAGGTCGGCGCGGCGCCCGGCCCCGATGACGCCTGGGGTGGCGCTGTGCAGGGTCGTAGGCGCGGGCTCTACCACCTGGGCATCAAGGTGGGTGACTCCTTGGACGAACTCCGCGCCGCCAAAGCCGAACTGGAAGCGGCGGGCACCCCCATCGACGGCATGAGCGACCACACCGTCACGTGGAGTCTGTACGTCCGCGACCCGGACGGCAACGAACTGGAATTGTACTGCGACAATCCGGACATCGATTGGAAGGCGCACCCGGAAGCCGTCATGGCGCCGATCAAGGCACTGCGGCTCTGAACGCTTCGTCCGACGGGCTCATGCGGATGTCTCCGGATCGGCGCGTTCCACCTTCGGGTAGCGCCGCAGCAGGAGGCCGAGCACGATGGCGGGGGCCGTCACGATGCCGCCGATCACGTAGCCTGGTCCGATGCCCGCCGAACGGGTGTAGGCGCCCAGGATGGGCTGGCTGGCGACGCCCCCGGCGCTGCCCATGAGGCTGTTGAAACTGACCACCGTGGCGCGGGTCTCGCTAGGGATGCAGCTGTGCATGGCGGCTTGCGTCATGGGTGAGATGAAGCTGAAGCCCAGCATGCCCGTGAAGAACGCGGCGAGCGCCGTGGGGAACGTCGGTGCCAGTCCAGTGCCGACCATGCCGATGCTGAACACGGTGGAGCCGATGGCGATGCCTGTGGTGCGCTTCATCTTGCCCGCGACGCGCTTGGCCAGTTCTCCCCCTGCGACCATGGTCAGCCCCAGGCCGGCGGCGATGACACCAGCCACCCAGATCAGCTCCTTGCCCAGGAGTTGCAGGAAGTAAGGCTGCCATGCGTACCACCCCCAGATCAAGAAGCCCATGTGCAGGAGCGTCATGAACATCACGAGCCGGACGGGTGCGTTGCGGATGCCATTGGTGAGGCTGGCACCGACGATACGGCGCATTTCCCGCGGTACCTGGCGCCAACGGAAAGGTCGGTGGGTGAAGCCGATGTCGTGCAGGCCCCAGAAGGCGAGACCGAACAGTGCGATCAGAAGTGCTCCGCGTAGGACGTAAGGCAGCGCCAGGTCGACCTGTCCCAGGAAGCCGCCAGACACGGTTCCGACGATGAGCGCCACGCCGAACAACTGGCCCGTGCGGGCGAAGACGCTATCGATGTCCTTGTCACCCACCGATGCCAGGGCGTCCACGACCCAGGCCTCAAGGGCACCGCTGTAGAACGTGAATCCGAGCCCAAGGAACACGGAGGCGATCGAGAACAGCACGACGCCGGCCCCCATGAACGACAAGGCGACGTAGGCAAGGGTGGCCAAGGAGAGGATGGCCACGGACATGAGAATCGAGAAGCGGCGGCCGACGGTGTCAGCGGCGACGCCGGTGGGGATCTCGAAGATGACCTGGCCCAATGTGAAGAAGGCGTTTGCGACGAAGGTCTCGAACAGGTCAAGGCCGGCGTCCAGCAGGAACAGGGTGTTGACGCCCCAGATCAGCGAGGCGCTCAGGTTGTAGAGCGCTACGATGGCGTAGTAGCGGCGTCGGATGGAGACCGCGTCGGCCATCGTGGTCCGCTACACGTCGGGCCGCATAACATGTCCGACCCTTTCAGGCGGGGGTGGGGGTGCGGACCTTGGGGTAGCTGCCACAACGGATGCAGAAAGAGATGGCCTCTTCGAAGCCGCTGCCGCATTCCCGGCAGCCGCCGGCGAGGGGGCCGTCCTCCGGCTTGGAGGCGAGGATGAGGCCCATGACGGCGAACAGGACTGCGTGGGCGGTCTCGACGAGGGGCAAGCGGCCGTGGAACGCGCTCCACATGGCCAACCCGAAGCTCACGACGGCGCCGATGAACAGTACGATCATGGCGAACGTGCGTCCTTGCATACCCTGAGCTTGGGCGTCGTGCCACTTGGACCTCGCCGCTCGGGGGCGAGGGCCGGATGGCCGGTGGTGCCGTGGGCCTGGGGGGCCTCAGTAGACGGTGACGCCGCGGACGCCTTCGACCTCTTGCAAGGGCGCGATGAGGCCGCCCGGGACGCGGGCTTCGGTGACGACGAACAAGCGCGCTTCTTCGAAGAACTCGGGGTCTTCGACGATGGCCTGTCGGATGCTGATGCCGTGTTCGGCGATGACGCGGCTGACGCCGGCCAAGATGCCGGGGGCGCTGGCGTCGTCCGGGATGATCTCGATGACGCCGCAGCCCAGTTCAGGGGCGACCTCTTTCAGGTGCAGGGCGGGCTGGAAGCGGGTGAACGCGCGTTCCAATTGCGGGTTCTGCAGGATGGTCTCGACCGTGCTGCGGACGATGCGGCGGTCCACGTCGGCGGCGCGCGCCACGGCGGTGTCGGCGACCTCGATGGTGCCGGCGTGGATCTTGCCGTCGCGGATCTGCAGGCCGTACTGGATCATCAGGCGCACGACGCGCTCTTGGGCTGGGTAGCGCCTGAAGTGATCGATGAGGACCTGCCACATGGTTCCCCATTCCACATTTCTGTACTTAATGCTATGTCAGAAACGAGCATTGGTCAACACTTATGCTGAATAGCGCATATATATGGGCAGTCGGTGGCCCGTCCAGATGGCTGCCAACCCTGTCCGCATGTCCAGGTTGACGACGACCGCAGGACGCCTTTTCATGGTGCCCATGGACCACGGCATCAGCATGGGTCCCGCCGCAGGCATCAGTCCGCCCGGACCCACGCTCGACGCCGTCGCCGACCACGCTAGCTGCGTCACCGTGCACAAGGGACTCGTCCCCCACGTCGCACCCTTCGCGGACCGCCTCGGCATCCTGCTCCACCTCAGCGCCAGCACGGACCTGGCCCCCGACCCTCACGACAAGCGCCTCGTCGCCACTGTCCAAGAGGCCCTGAAGCTCGGCTGCGATGGCGTCAGCACCCACCTCAACCTCGGCAGCCCCACGGAAGCGGACCAGATCCAGGCCATCGGCCGCGTCAGCACCGTCTGCAACGACTGGGGCGTCCCCCACATCGCCATGGTCTACCCGCGCGGCCCACAGATCGCCGATCCGTTCGACGGCGGACTCGTCGCCCACGCAGCCCGCCTCGGCGCCGAGTTGGGCGCCGACGCCGTGAAGGTCCCGTACACTGGCGACGTGGACTCGTTCCGCGCCGTCGTCCAAGGCGCCGGCGTGCCGGTCATCGTCGCCGGCGGGCCCAAGCGTGACGCCGACGGGCTCCTCGCCGACCTCAAAGGCGCCGCCTCCGCCGGCGCCGCCGGCGTCAGCATCGGCCGCAACGTCTTCCAGTCCGCCGACCCCCGCGCCGCCATCGAACGCATCACCTCCCTCTTC
>JBFIDG010000118.1:0-6704 GCA_041581335.1 Thermoplasmatota archaeon | reverse complement strand
GACGGCGACGGCATCGGCGACGACGACGACCTCGACGACGACAACGACGGCCTCGATGACCTCATCGAGGACCCCGGCAGCGACGGCGTCGACCCCGGCGAGACCGATCCTCTGAATCCAGACACGGACGGCGATGGCCAGAACGACGGCGACGAGGTCTCCTGCGGCAGCGATGCCACCGACCCCGCGAGCCTGAGCCTCGACAGCGACGGCGACGGCGCCCCCGATTGCGTCGATACCGACTCCGACAACGACGGCCTCGATGACAGCGTCGAGGACGCCAATTCGGACGGCATCCTCGACCCCACGGAGACCGACCCCCTGGACCCCGACACCGACGGGGATGGCCTGAACGACGGCGACGAGATCCTGCTTGGAACGGATCCACGCAACCCCGATACAGATGGTGACCTGCACAACGACCTGCAGGATGCGTTCCCATTCAATCCGGCCGACTGGTCTGACAACGACGGCGACGGCATCGGGGACAACGCGGACACGGACGACGACAACGACGGCCTCGCCGACGGCATCGACCCATGCCCTATGTTCCCCTTCGAATCGGCCCTCGACATCGACGGCGACACAATCCCCGATGACTGCGACAACAAGGTCCTTGGCGCCGTGGCCATGTACAACGCACAGCGTGGGAGCCCGCGGCCCGGCGAGGTCATCTCCTTCGGACTCCCCCCAGCAACGGGTGGAGGCGACCAATTGGAGTCTGCCGTGGCGACGCTGCGCCCAGACATCGTGGGCGTGACCGATCTGTTCATTGACCTCGTGACGATCTTTGAAGACCCCGCCATCGGCGTCGGCGAGGTAGACACGACCGATCTGACCAGCCGCACCGGCGCGACCGACGTACTGTTCTTGGATGTGCAGCTGAGCGCGTCCGACGGCGACGGACCCATCACTGATGCCAACCTGGTCTTGGCCCAGTTGGACGTCATCTTGGCCATCCCTGCGAGCTACTTCACGACGTTTGGCCTCGACCCTGCGGCGGCCGTGCTTGAAGAATACAGCTTCGGCGAATGGCAGGCCAGCATCCCGCTCGGCGCCCCGACCGCGGTCGGCGCCGACCTGCATTACTCGGCATCCATCAACCAGTTCAGCACCTTCGCCATGACCAGCCCGCCAGCACCCTTCGTCGGTGGCGGAGGCGGCTCCGGCACCCCCACGACGACGCCGACGGCACCTGCGGCGGCCAACGAGACTGCAGAGCCTGCAGCCGAGCCCCCGGTCGAGGAACCGGCCCCCGAACCGATCGTCCCCCCGACGATCCAGCCCGTCATGTCCCCGTCGAGCATCGCTTCGAGCATGTTCGGCTCGAGCAGCGGCGTCGTCGGCATGTACGACAGCCGCGGCAACCTGTTCGTGGGCGGCGAGGTCCGCGGCACCATCACCATCCGCTACGAAGGCGAAGTGGACCCCCAGCAGATCCGCTACGTCGCGTGGACGAGGGACGGGATCCCGACGATCCTCGCCGACGGCGTGGAGGCCTTCGACTGGGATTCTACGCTGTTCGAGAACGGTCCCCTCACCTTGCAATTGGAGCAGATGACCGAACCTACGTTCGGGACGTTGCAGGCCGGCTACAAGGCCTTGGATTCGCAGGTCGTCATCGTCCGCAACGCCCCGTCGGCGACGGACGAGATCATCGGCGCCGTCTTGACCGGCGGCTTCGTCGCCGCGGGGGCGGCGTTCCTTGCGAGTCGCTCCTCGTCGCTGCTGGAACTGGGACGCGAGGCGGCCATCGCCATCGGCGAGGACACCCTCAAGGAGAGCACCGACAAGCTCAGTCGCCGCGCCATGCAACGCAGCGAGAACTGGGCCAAGCGCGCGCTCTTCTACTTCCTTACGGCCACAGATTGGCTCGGTCGCCAGATCGCCCGCTTCGGCACAGGTGCCGCGACGATCGCGACCCTGGTGGCCCTGACCCTGTTCTTCAGTATCGAAGGCATGGAGAGCGACACCCTGCGTGGCTTCCTGGATGCCTTGCCGGTCGTCGGCATCGCGGCCGTCATCTTCGGCCTCGGCGCCATCGGCCTCGAGATCCTCCTCGCCCGCGCCGGCGGCGCCGGCATCCGGGTGCGCTTGTACGGCCCAGGCCTCTTGTCACTCGCCATCTCATCCATCGTCTTCCGCTCGGCCTTCGGCTACCCGAGCTACGTCGACGAACTGGACGAAACCGGCCGCAGCGATGATCTTCCCGACCACGTCGAGGGCATCCGTGCCCTGGCGCTCTTGGCAAGCGTCATGCTGGCGTTCACCGTCTTCATCATCCTGGGGTTCTGGAACTTCGACCTGATGGAGGAAGGCCTGATCGTCACGGTCGCCGGTCTGGCCGGGGCATCCTTGCCCGTCAAGCCATTGCCCGGCGCCGATATCTGGGGCTGGAAGAAGTCCGCGTCCATCGCGACAGCGTTGTTCGCCATCGCGGTGTTCGTCGGCGTCCATTCGGCATCCATTCCTCTGCTGTGGATCTTCTCGCTCGGCATCGCTGGCATGGTGGCGTACGCTGCTGCGGTGGTGTGGCTGTGGCGCCTACGCATCGCACCCGGCGGCATCGAAGCAGCCTGAGCCGACGGCGGCCTACTCGGGGGCGAGTCTGGGCTTCAGTGCCATCTTGTGGACGTCGAAGGGAGCCTCGTCGACGCGGCGCAGCCCGAAGCGGCGCTGCAGTCGGCGCGGCGGGTGGTAGGCCAGGAGCGTCAACGTGGCCGCCAGGACGCCGAGCAGCTGCCCGATGAGTTGCTGCATGAAGGACTGCGTCGTGGACCCCGCGACAAGACCCGCAAGGGTCCCCAGGATGCTGTAGGCGAACCAGAGCACGAAGCCGGTGCTGACGAGGGCGATGCGATAACGCGCTGTCCGGTCATCAGTGCGGAAGAACAACAGGGCGTATGCGATGGCCGCGGCCAAGGGTACGGCGATGATACCTAGGCTGAAGGTGGCGGACGCCCACGCCGGAGGCTCTTCGTGGGTATGGAACTCGACCGCGCTCTCCTCCCCTGGCTCCAGATGCACCGCATTGTCCGCGATGTGCGGATCGAAGCCTTCGATCAAGAAGACGAGCAGGACGGTCATCAAGACGTAGAAGGCGGCGATGGGGATCACCGTCCGCCGACTGCCGGTGTACAAGTACAGCAAGTAGTAGGCAAGGCCTCCGAGCATCAGGAAGATGCCGGCGAGCAAGAGGTAGATGACCGTCCGCATGACGTTGAGGCCGTACGCGGAGAGTTCCGGACCGAACGTGAAGAAGAGCGTCAGGAAGCCTAGGATGCCGAGTCCGGCCCACCAGATGACGAAGCCCCGCAAGGCTCCTCGGGCCGGGCCGTGGGCCGGGCGCTTGGCCTGAAGCCAGGCGACCCAGAGGTACAAGAACGCGGCGACGGCCCCAAGTGCAGCGAGGATTGAGTCCTCTTGGGTGGCCATGAGAAGGGGCCACCATCCCGGGAGGCGTTGAACCTTTCCTTCAACGACCGTCGCCGTCGCGCTGCATCACGTATGCGGCGCGCGGCTCGGCGTGCAGCATCTCGCCTGTCGCGGCGAGGTGCTGGAGATCATCGCAGGCCCGGGCCAACATCCGCAGCCGGAAGCCGGTCGTGTTGGGGCTGTTGTGGGGTGTGCAGGTGACGTTCGGCAGGTCAAGGTCCGGGGTGTAGGGGCGCCCGCCTGCCTTCGGGTATTGCCACCACACGTCCAGGTGGGCCCAGCGCGTCGCGGGGCCGGCCACCAGCCAGGAGCGCAGTGCGGCCTCATCCACCACCAGGCCCCGGGCGACGTTGACCAGCAGACCTTCGCCGAAGGTCTCCAAAAGCGCGGCGTCGACGAGGTGCAGGGTGTCGCTGACCAATGGCACCGCCAAGACCAGTACATCGGCCCACGCGGCCATCTCGGCCGTGCCATCCATGGTCGAGACCGGGATGTCCATGCGGGCCATGCCGCGGCGGCTGACCGCGCGGACCTCGGCTCCGTGCTGCATCAGCGCCCGCGCCACGGCCTGGCCCAGTCCGCCATGACCGATGATGCCGACCTTGAGTTCGGACACGGCACGTACGGGCTGGCCGACGCGGAACCGTCCGGCGTGGATGTCCCGGGTGCTGGCCTGGAAGCCACGGGCCCAGGCGATGACGGCTCCCAAGACATATTCGGCGATGGCTTCACCGGTGGCGGCCGGCGTGGACATGACGTGGATCCGTTCGGGGATGTCGGGCCAGCCGATGTGGTTGACGCCGGCTGTGATGACCTTGAGCCATCCGATGTCGGGTAGGTCCTGCCAGCCGAGCCCCGCGGTCTGCAGTTCACGCCGTGGCCAGAGGCTCAGCATGCCGTCGCAGCCCGCGGGCTCGGCGCCGTCGACCAGCCATCGCACCGGCAGGCGGCTCTCGACGTAGCGCCGTTCGTCTGGGTCGGGGTCGAAGGTGGCGAGGACCTGCACGGCGTCGAAGACCCTGCGTTCTTTTTGGGGCCTTTGCCGTCCTCGGCTTGTGCGCGTCGCCTTGCGCTTTGCTTACGATGGCCGTTTCTCCGGGTATGCCCGCCAGCCGGAAGGCGGCACGGTGGAGGATCACCTGCTCGCGGCGTTGGCCAAAGAAGGCCTGGTGGCGGGCTCCTGGCGCGCCGGCAGCCGCACCGACCGGGGCGTCTGTGCGGCCATGAACGTCGCCGCGTGCACCCTCGAGCGCCCACACCTGAAGGGGCTCGTGCCAGCGCTGCAGCGACATCTGCCTGAGGGGATCTGGATGACCGGCGCCGCCCAGGTCGCGGACGACTTCGAGCCGCGGCGGGCGCTGTGGCGGCAATACGCATACCATGCCCCGGCCATGCGTGAAGACCAAGCTGCGATGCAGGCGGCGTGTCAGGCGTTCGTCGGCCGCCACAACATGGCCACGTTCGCCCGCGTCGAGGACCGAGATCCACAACGCACCATCCTGGCGTTCGACGTGACGCGCGACGGCGGCTGGTGGGTGTTCCGTGTGCGTGGCCACGCGTTCCTTTGGAACCAGGTCCGCCGCATGGTCGACGCGGTGCTGGCCGTGGGCGCCGGCAGGGCGACCCTGAACGACGTGACCCGGGCGTTGCAGGACGGCGAGCGCACATCGACGTTCGGCATCGCCAGCCCAGAGGGGCTCCTGCTGGAGCAGGTGGCCTATGATCTGGATTGGGACGCCAGCGCGGGCAGCCTTGGGGGCCGCAAGGTGCTGGCGACGGCCCAGGAGGCGCGCGTGCGCGACGACCTGATGCGCCGGCTCACTTCGTCCGCTTGAGGCCTTCGACGAACGCGAGGTTGTCCGGGTGCACCTCGAAGTAATCGTGGACCGGCTTCATCAATCGGATGAGCGCGGCGGCGACACCGTTCTTGAGGTCCATCGGGTGTAGTTCGCCTGCGACGAACGCCGCCTCGACCGCCTCGTACGTGGCGTAATGCAGGGGGCCGCCGAACTTCTCGGGCCGGTCGATGTCGAGCGCTTCGATGCGCGGCATGATGACGAGGCGCAGCAGGTCGAGGACAGGGTTGTCGTCCTTCTCGCCGGCGGGGCAGTGCGCCTTCTGGATCTTCATGGCGACGGTCTTGTCGTCGTCGTGGAGGAAGATGCCGCTCGTCGGATCCGACTTGCTCATCTTGGATTCGGCGGGATCCATCCGGCCTGCGCCCCCTTTGAGGTTCGGGACCAACGGCGTGTGGAAGGCGACCGGTGGCTTGCGGCCGAGCTTCTTGGCCACGTCGCGCGCCAGCATGTGGGCGTGGCGCTGGTCCATGCCGCCATAGGCGAGGTCGATGTCCATGTGGAAGATGTCCGCCACTTGCATGGCCGGATAGAGGAACTTGCTCATGTCCGCGTCGCCTTCGTCCTCGGTGCGACCCATGATGGTCATGGCGCGGCGCATGCGGGCAAGCGTCGTGTGCTTGGCCACCTGGATGACGGTGGCCCAGTAGTCCGATTCCCCAGCGAACTCGCGCGCGAAGCGGTACGTGACCGAGTCCTTGGGGACGCCGAGTGCCTCGAAGGCGTCGGTCATGTACTCAGCGCAGCGGTGGATAGCGTGCAGGTCGCCGCCGAGCTTGTCGTTGATCTGGGCATGCCAATCCGCGAGCAGGATCGTCACGTCGAAGCCGGCATCCACTAGGCGGCTGACGGTGTCCGTGCAGACCATCCAACCGATGTGGGCGGTCCCGCTGGGTTCGAAACCGATGTACGCACGCGGCGCCGTGGGCGCCGCTTCGCCACTGCGGGCAGCCACGGTGGCATGGGCCTTGGCGGCCTTGGCATCGGCGGCGCGTAGCAGGAGGGCTTCGAACTCGTCTTCGCTGACGACTTCCTGGGCGAGGGCGCGCAGGTCGGACACAGGCTTGGCAGGCACCACCTGTTGAAAGGCCCGACGGCTGTGTCGGGGCCGCCCCCGCCCCTGCGGCTCGGGCCGCACCCACAATACCCTTAGGCCGCGGCGAGCATCCACGGCCGTGCCCGAGGAACCGGTCTGGTTCACCCGCGCGGTCCTGTGGACCTTCTTGATCGGCTTCGCCGCGTTCTTGGGCCGCGAGGTCCAGCTCGTCGTGCTGAACTGGTAGCTCAGCCCCAGACGAGCAAGGTGACACGGACCGGCACCTGGCCTAGATCCGCGTCCCAGACATGGGATGTGCGGCTTGCGGCACCGACGCTCTGGTCTTGCGGCGGGGCAGGGCCGTAGTCGAGGAACAG
>JBFIDG010000117.1:0-6753 GCA_041581335.1 Thermoplasmatota archaeon | reverse complement strand
TGCCAAGCGCAGCCTCGTCTTCGAGCTGTTCGGCGACGGCAACATGCTGCTGCTGGACGACCAGGACGTCATCGCCCTGCCCATGAAAGGCGGCGATTACGGGGCCCGTCGCCTGCGCAAAGGCGAGCCCTACCAGCCGCCGCCCGGCGGCGCGCTGCCCTTCGCCATGGACCTCGATGCCATGAAGGCAAAGGGCGCCGACGCCCGGCGGGACCTGGTCCGTTTCCTCGCACTCGACCTCGGTTTCGGACCGCAATGGGCCGAAGAACTCTGCCTGCGCGCCGCCGTGGACAAGACGCAGAAGCCCCAGGAGCTGC
Source organism: Thermoplasmatota archaeon (assembly GCA_041581335.1). Lineage (GTDB taxonomy): Archaea > Thermoplasmatota > E2 > JACPAO01 > JAHFTW01 > JBFGSX01. The sequence continues at coordinate 6,436 of JBFIDG010000117.1, read as the reverse complement.
CGGATGCCGAATGGCAGCGCGTCCACGACGCCATCCACGCTCTCGGCGGCGACATCCGTCGCAACGACCTGGCCCCCGCCGTCATCTTCGAGGGCGAGACCCCCATCGATGCAGTGCCGTTCGAGATGCTGAAGTTCCCGCGGGAGAAGCACCCCTACGAAGAGGCCCCGAGCTTCCGCGAGGCCCTGGATGCCTATTTCATCGGCGGCGATGAGGACGAGGACGACGATCCCCGCAAGGCCCGCTTCGAAGAGGCCCGCGGCAAAGTGCTGCGCCAGGTCCAGATGATGGAGGAGGCCATCAACGGCTTCAAGGACGACGAGGAGCAGCGCCGCCTGGACGGCGACACCCTGTACGCGCAGTTCCAAGAGGTCGACAAGATCCTCGCCCAGCTTCAGGCCGCCCGCGCCACGCGCAGCTGGCAAGAGGTCGAAGGCATCCTCCGCGGCGCCCGCGAGAGCGGTGATCCGGCCGCGCAGGTCGTGCAAGAGATCCGCCCACACAACGGCACCGGCCTGTTCCGGCTCAAGACGCTCGACGGCGAGAGCCGAGACATCGAAGTGGACCTCTACAAGTCTGTCCAGATGAACGCGGACGACCAATACTCGGCCGCCAAGAAAGCCAAGGCCCGCCAGGACGGCGCCGCCACGGCCCTTGCTGAGGCCAAGGCCCGCTTGCAGGCGGTCGAAGACAAGGGTCTGGACGGCTTCGGGGCCCCTCCGCAGAAGACCGTCCGGGTCAGCCGCCATTTCTGGTTCGAGAACTACCGCTGGACGCTCACCCCCAGCGGTCTCATCGCCGTGGGTGGCCGCAACGCCGCCCAGAACGACATGGTGGTCAAGAAGTACCTCCGGGAAGGCGACCGCTACGTCCATGCGGACATCCACGGCGCCCCCAGCGTCGTCGTGCGCCCAGCCGATGGTGCGCCGCGCGACATGACAGACGAGGACATGCTCGCCGCGGGCCAGTTCGCGGTCTGCAGCAGCCGTGCCTGGCGTCAGTTCGGTGCGGCCACCGCGTACTGGGTCACGCCGGCACAGGTCAACAAGACCCCTCGCAGCGGTGAGTTCGTCCCCAAGGGGGCCTGGATCATCCATGGCAAGCGCACGTTCCTCACCGACCTTCCCGTGGAGTGGATGGTGGGCATGGTCCGCCTGACGCCCGACGGCACGCCGCTGCGCCCCGGCGAAGAGCATGAGCGCACGTTCACCAAGCTCGCTGGCGGACCCCCCGCCTGCATCAAGCCCTTTGCGGAGGATGCGCTGCGTCTCGTCCCCGGCGACATGGAGCCGGCCGAAGCGTCGCAGATGCTGGCCGAGCGCTACAACGTGGACATCGAGGACGCCCAGGCCGCGTTGCCGCCTGGGCCGGTGAGGGTCGCATGAGGCTGCTCAAGTCCGATCAAGGCACCGGCTTCCTGCGCCTGCAGACCGAGATGCTCGACGATCTGTGGACACTGCGCAACCTCGTCGAGACCGGTGACCTGGTCACCATGGCCACGTACCGCACGGCAGAAGCCACGGGGGACCGCATCCGGGACGGCAAGATGGAGAAGAAGCGCATGACCCTCGGCGTCCGCGTCGAGAAGGTCGAATGGCACGACTTCGACGACCACCTGCGCATCCACGGCGTCATCGAGACGGGCCCGCAGGACCACACACGCCACCACACGCACATCGTGCGGGAGGAGCGGGAACAGGTCGACATCCAGAAGCCTGCGCCCCTGAAGCAATGGCACCTGGAGCAGGTCAAGGAGGCCGAGGACCAGAGCAAGGCCCCACAGGTGGTCCTCTTGGCGATCGACGACTCCGAGGCCCAGTTCGCCGTCCTGCGCGGCTACGGCATCCAATGGCTTGGCAGCCTCGCTTGCACCGGCCAGGGCAAACGGTTCGAGGGCGCCCCCGCCGCGAAGAAGCAGTTCTACGACGAGGCCATGAAGACCCTCGCCACCCTGCGCACGACGCCGGACGTCGCCGTCATCATCGTCGGCCCCGGCTGGTGGCGTGAGGAGTTCATCGACCACGTGGCCGACAAGGACCCGGCCCTCGCCAAAGGTCTCCTGACGGACGGCACCAGCCAAGGCGGCCGGCGAGGCGTCCACGAGGCCATCCAGCGGGGCCTGATCACCCGCGTCGCCCGCGATCATCGTGTGGCTTGGGAGATGCAGCAGATCGAGCGGGTCATGGCAGAGATCGCCAAGGACGGACTCGTCGCCTACGGCCCAGAAGAGGTCATGGCCGCGGTCCAGGTAGGCGCCGCCGAAGAGGTGCTCATCACGGACAAGGCCCTGCGCGACCCGCGCTTCGACGGCGTCGTCGCCCAAGCGGAAGCGACCCGTTGCAAGGTCCACATCGTCGCCAGCGGCCACGAGGCTGGCGCTAGGCTGGATCAGTTGGCCGGCGTCGCAGCGTTGCTGCGCTTCACCCTCTAGTAGAGGATGTCGTAGCTGCCCGAGAAGCTCTTGGCCTGCGGAGCGGCCGCGCCGCTGTGGCTCACGCGGATCGTGTACATGCCCGGCTCAAGGCCGGTCAGGTCGCACATCGCCATGCGGGCGTTGCCGGTGCCGTCCATCTTGGTGCACGCCGCGGCGCCCTGGATACTGACGGTGAGGTCGTCGGCGATGGTGCCGGTCGCGGGGGCGCGGGTGACGGTCCAGGTCACCGTCGCCATGCCGCCCGTGGCGCCTTGGTGGATGGTGAACGTGTTGCTGGTATCGGCGGGGTTGGTGTTGGTGGGCGAGCTGGCCGGGACCGAGCCGCTGATGGCCATGGCGCAGAGGCAGGTCTGGTTGTCCTCGGCATTGGGGACGCCATCGCCATCGATGTCGTCGTCCATGTAGTTGGCTTCGCCGTCACCGTCGATGTCGTCCGTGGCGTTCAGCGTGGGGTAGGCCGCGGCGAACGCCGCCATCTTGCCTTCTTCCGATTCGGGGTCGATGGCCGGCCCCCCGTCCTCAGGGGCGTTGCTGTACTCGTAGGCGAAAACGCCCACCATGACGGCCACAAGGACCACTGCGCCTACGATTCCGATGATGGTGTCAGATTGCATCCAAGCTCTCCGCCTTGGGGTCGGGAAGCTGGATGGTATAGTAATCGTACCGGACGAATTTGACCGTCATCTCGTTGCCAAGGTCTTGGCCCCGGGTCGCGCCTTGGTCCTCCTGCCGCGTCGTCTCACGCATGCATTCCGTGTAGCGGTCGTTCTGGCCGCTCGTGGATGGCTGTGGGCAGTCGCCGGTCGAGCTGAGCTTGGCGACCAGCGTCCAGGTGCCATTGGTGTACTTGGTGTACTTGTCGATGGCCATGCTCAATGCCAACGTGTACGGCACTTCGGTCTCGCCGTCACCGATGTACTCGGCGTCGGGCGGTGCGCCGAGGCGCCAGGCCGTCGCGGAGATGGACTGCCCGCTCAGGTAGACCGGCTTCGTGAGGTTGTCCAGATCGCCTTGGTCGAACGGCGGCTCGGGGGCGATGTTGTCGCGCTGCTTGGGCTGGGCCGTGTTCACTTTGAACGGGGCGCCTTCTTGGTTGCCGTCTGGGCGCAGCAGCGTGAATGTGAACGAATCGGGCAGGCTGCTGCCGATGTCGTCCCCTTCCATGAAGATCTGAAGGCTGATCGAGACGACGTTGTCGTGAGGGATGGGAACGTCGATGCGCTGCTCCTCGCCCTCGACCATGTAGAACTTCAGCGAGTCGCTCAGTTCGGTCTGTCCCGGGAAGGCCAAGCGCACGGTCCCGAACTCCAACGGGAACTCGGGCAGGTACTGCGTCGCGAAGACCTCCTCTTCTGGCAGTGTCTCGCCAAGCACGCCGGCGAACACAAGCAGGGACACGCCCAGGATGCCGACGATGGCATCGATGAAGGCGCCGCGGCGCTTGGGGGGGCCTTCGCGGACCACGACCACCTTGCGTCCCGGGGGCGTCACGGGCGTTCCATCTGTCATCAGTGCTTCACCGCTCTTTCATCCGTTTAAGGACTTCGTCCGCAGCCTCGAATCACAAGTGCTTCTTGAGGGTGGCCGCGAGGCTCTCCTTGGGGACGGCGCCGATGACCTGATCGACCTTCTTGCCGTCCTTGTAGACCATCAGCGTCGGGATGCTCATGACGCCCTGGCCGACCGCGGTGGCCTGGTTCTCGTCGGTGTTGAGCTTGCCGAACCGGACCGCCGAGAGCTCGTTGGAGAGTTCGTCGATGATGGGGGCGATGCGCTTGCAGGGGCCGCACCAGGGGGCCCAGAAATCCACCAGGACGACACCATCTTGTGTCGTGAACGATTCGAATTCGGCGTCACTGAGGACGGTGACTTCTCCCATGGCTTGCATTCAGCGATGCGTCGGGAAAAAGACTTGGGTAGGAGCCCGGGCCTCCGGCAGCCTTGAAACCGTGGGCGCCTTGCCACGCCTGTTGCCTGTACGGTACCTGACGGAGGAGTGGGCGAGCATGGCCCTGGAGGCCATCGAGGCGGATGCTGAGGTCGCGGCCGCGGTGGAGGGTCTGGACCTGAGCATCCTCGCCATCATCCTGCAGCCGCCGGAGGAGTGCTACGGTTTCATCTTCGTCCGCTTCGAGGGCGGATCCCTGTCCGAATACCGGGTGGGGCACGATTACGAGGCCGTCACCGAGGGCTTGGGGAGCCCGACCTTCGTCGTCAGCGGCCACTATGACGTCTTCGCGTCCGTGAACCGAGGGGAGCTGGGCGAACGCCGGGCGATCCTCACGGGCAAGCTCCATCTGACAGGGTCTGTGTGGAAGGCCCTGAAGCACATGACGGCCATGGAGGCCGTCACTCGTGCCTTGAACGGCATCGAGTGCGAATCCTAGCGCAGCACGAGCCGGCCTTTGCGGGTGACATTGACCGTCCCTTCGAGCCCCAGCGTCGCCTTCGCCTCGTCGCTCTGCATGCCCTTGCAGCGCAACAGGTCGATGCTGCTGAAGAGGCTCACCGCGCGTCCGACGCTCTTCCCGTCGTGCTTGATCTCGATGACGGACTCCACGGGGAATTCGCCCTGGATCGACGTGACGCCGGCGGGCAGGAGGTGGAAGCCATCGTGCAGCGCCTTGACGGCGCCCGCATCGATCTCGATGGCGCCCTGCGGCACGGTCGCCTCGATCCAGCGCTCCATGCCGTCGCGGTGGCCCACCGGTTCGAACCAGGTCCCTGGGCGCTTGACGTCCGCGTCGTCGTGGGGTTCCAGGAGCTGGTGGAGGATGTCGTCCTCGCGCCCGTAGGCGATGACGACGGGGATGCCGGCTTCGGTGAGGAACCGGGCGGATTCGAGTTTGCTGTGCATGCCGCCGCGGCCGTTGCGATTGGCCTTCTCGCCCGCCATGGCCATGATCTCGTCGTCGATGCGCTCCACGCGTTCCAGCAACTTGGCGCCCTTGGCGTGGGGCGGCTTGTTGTAGAGTCCGGGGACGTCGCTGAGGATGATGTAGGCGTCCGCCTCGATCCTGGCCGCCACCAAGGCGCCGAGGCGGTCGTTGTCGGTGAACGAGGCCTCGATCTCGTCGGTCGATGTGGTGTCGTTCTCGTTGATGATCGGCACGGCGCCGTGTTTCATCAGGGCCTCCAGGCAATTGCGGAGGTTGACGTAGCGGCGGCGACGCTCGAAGGTGTCGGATGCGACCAGGATCTGGGCGGCGCGGATCTTGACCTGGCCCAAAGCCTCGTCCCAGCATTGCATCAAGCGGTGCTGGCCGACGGCGGCGCATGCCTGGCGGGCGGGCACGTCGAGTTGGGTGTCCGTGAGGTGCAGCAGGCCGCGACCGATGCCGATGGCGCCGCTGCTGACGATGAGGAACTGGTGGCCGTGTTGGCGCAGGTCGTGGATCTCCCGGGCCAAGGCGGTCATGAGGCTCTTGTCCGGCATGCCGTTCGGGTCGCACAGCGTGTTGGTGCCCAGTTTGATGACGACGCGACGGTGTGGGATCATTCGATGGCCTCCTGGATGGTTCCTGCGGCCGGGCTATGAAGGAAGCCACCGGACTTGAAGTCGCCGGCAGCTTGTCCCGAACCGATAAGGACCCAGCGCGTCGAGACCAGGCCCTCGAGGCCCACGGGGCCGCGGGCGTGGATCTTGCTCGTGCTGATGCCGACCTCGGCGCCTAGGCCGTAGCGGTACCCGTCGGCGAAGCGCGTCGAGGCGTTGACGTAGACGCCGGCTGCGTCGACGCCCTGCAGGAACCGGCGCTTGGCATCGGGGTCTTCGGTGATGATGCATTCCGTGTGGCCGCTGCCGTGCTCGGCGATGTGGGCCAGCGCGGCGTCGATGTCCGGGACGAACCGGACCGCCAGGGTGGGCTCCCCGTATTCCGTGTCGTAATCGGGGTCGGGGTCGATCGCGGCGCCTGCCTCCTCCAGACGTGGTTGGAACGACTCGAACCAGGGCCGCATGGCCTCGTGCACCAGGACGGTCTCGACGGCGTTGCACGCCGA
>JBFIDG010000116.1:0-6829 GCA_041581335.1 Thermoplasmatota archaeon | reverse complement strand
GTTCCCGAACGTCTGCACCCACGCCTGGCACACGCTTGTCTCCGAGCCCACCGTCGGCAAAGCGCTCGTCTGCCCGCAGCACGGTCGCAGCTTCGACACCTTGGGCCACTATCGCGGGCAGCCTGGTATGCCGCGCGACCTACCCGGATTCCCGCGCCAGTGCGACCATCTGCGGCCGCTGGACGCCTTCACGTGGGGGCCCCTTGCATTCCTGGCCTTGGATACGCCGGCGACCAGCGCCGAGGACCTCATCGCGGCACTACGCGAAGCCCTGGGCGCGTTGCCGCTCGACAAGCTCCGACGCCGGCCCTTGGCCCATGAGACCCGGCGCGTCCAGGGGAATTGGAAACTCCACGCAGGCAACTACCTCGACACCCTCCACATCCCGTTCATCCACGGCAAAGGCCTGGCCGACGCGGTGCAGCTCGACTCGTACCAGACCGAAGTGTACGACCACGGCGTCCTGCAATGGGCCTACGCAAAGGACCCCGCCCTGGGCTTCGACCCCGCGTGGATGCCCGAACGCTTGCGCCACGACGAGCACCGGGTCTTCGCATTGTGGTGGTTCTTGTTCCCCAACGTCACCCTCAACGTCTACCCGTGGGGCCTCTCCGTCAACGTCTACATGCCGGTGCCCGGGCAGCCGGACCAGACCGACTTCCAGTGGTACCAGTGGTCGTGGGACGATGCGAAAGCCGATCGCATCGGCGATTGGCATATGCAGGACGTCGACGACGAAGACATCGAGGCCCTGCAGCAAGTGGCTGCGGGGCTCCGCTCAGGCGAGGCGGTCCGTGGCCGCTTTGCGCCAGACGCTGAGCAGGCGCCGCATTGGTTCCAGCGCCGCATTTACGAGGACGTCTTCTTGGCTTGAACGCGCAGCGACGAACGATGCGCCCAGAACCCGAACACCATGAAGCCCAGCGCCAGCCACGCCACGAAGACGACGTGGATGCGGGGGTCCCAGATGCCGAAGACCACGACAGCGGCCAAGGCGACGATGGCGGCGACGTGCAACCACGCGGGCGCATGGAAGCCGTCAGGCTTGCCCCGCAGCCGTCGGATCACCAGGATCCCGACGCTGACGATGATGAAAATCGTGATGTTGGCCTCCACGGCTGTCGAGATCAACAACCCCAAGGGAACGAAACCAGCAGCCAGGGCGCTGACGATGCCCACGGCGATCGCTGCCGGCACCGGGATGCCGTTCCTGGAGACCCGTGCCAGGACCGGCGGCAGGAAACCATCCGCAGCCATCGTCTGGAAGATGCGTGCACTGGCAATATGGAACGCGTAGGCGACCGTGGCAAGGCCCACCAATGCGCCTGCCGTGATGACGCCCGCCGCCCAAGGGGCGCCGGCGACCGTGAAAGCGTCGGCGACCGGAGCGTCCGGGCCGAGCTGTGCGCCCGTGGCGATGCCGGTGACGGCCCCGGCCATGAGCACGTAAAGCAGGGTGCACACGGCGAGGCTGATGAGGATCGCCAAGGGCAGGTTGCGCTTCGGGTCCTTCGCTTCCGCGCCGGTGGCTGCGATGGTGTCGAAGCCCATGTAGGCGAAGAACAGGATCGCCGTGCTACCGGCGACCCCGCGCGCACCAGCCGGCGAGAATGGCGTCCAGTTCGCTGGCTTGATGAGGAACGCACCGACGACGATGACGAACAGGACGATCGCCACCTTGACGACGACCAGGACATTGTTGACGCGGGTGCTGGTCTGCATGCCGGTCATCGCGAGCGCCGTGATGACCACGAAGAAGAGGACCGCCGGGAGATTGACGATGCCGCCATCCAGGGGCGCACGCGTCAAGGCGACGGGCAGGTCCAAGCCGAGGCCCGACAGGCCCGAGACAAAGAACTTGGACCAGCCTGTACCTACGCCGGCGTTCCCGATGGCATAGCCGTTGATGAACAGCCAGCCCACCATGAAGGCCGGGAAATTCCCGAGCACCGCGTACGAGAACGCATAGGCGCTGCCACTACCCGGTAGGATCGCGGCCGCCTCCGCATACGAGAGCGCCGCAAGCGTCGCGGCGAGGCCGGCCAGGACCAACGCGATGATGACCCCGGGACCGGTCGTGGTGATCTCCTGGCCCAGGAAGACGAAGATGCCCGCACCGATGATGGCGGCGATGCCGATGTTGGACAGGTCCACCAGGCCCAGGATGCGACGATACCCTGATTCCACCGAGCGCATCGGCTTGCGAGCCCACAGACCGTCCACGGCGGTCCAACGCCCGGATGGTGGAATAGGGTTTGGTCCGTGGGCTTGCGACGCCCGCCTTCGGCTTCGGCGGCCCGCCGCGATCCGCGGGCTATTCGATGCGTATCCCGTCGTTGAAGCCGGGATGGGTCTCGTGGAAGTCCTCGATGGCCTTGATGCGTGCCTGCTCCGCCAGGACCTCCCAGGCCTCCGGCGTGAACGTGCTGGGCTCCAGGTACGCCACGATGGAATGGAGTGTGTGCCGCAACGCCTGCATCTCGATCCAGGCTTCGGCCGCGACGCCGGCGACGTCCCTCAGGTCGGCGGGAGACATGAGCGCCAAAGCCCGCCGGCGCGGGATAACCATATGGTGACGGAAGCGCCGCGCGGACACCAGACCGACTACACCACCTGAAGTATCCACCGACCATTGACCGCGCATGGATCGGGGCCCATCTACCTGGCGTCGACGACTCGTCTGGACCGCGGGTGCAGCGCTCGCCGCGGCATTGTCGCTCCTGGCCCCCGTGGACGGTCAGGCGCAGATTGTCCTCGCTATCACCGCCGCTGCCATGGTGCTGTGGATCAGTGAGGTCCTGCCGCTGGCCATCACAGCGCTTGCCGCATCCTTCGCGCTGGTGATGCTGGCCGACCTTGATGCCAAGTCGGTCTTCTCGGCGTACTTCGACCCGGTCATCGTCCTGTTGCTCGGCGGCTTCTTCCTCGGCGTCGCGCTCAGTAAACACGGGCTCGACACCACCTTGGCCGACATCGTCATGGACCGCGCGGGGACCCGCCCTGGCGCCGTCTTGTTGGCTTTGATGGGGACGACCGCGGTCTTCAGCATGTGGATCTCCAACACAGCGGCCACGGCCATCATGTTGCCCATCGCACTGGGCGTCTTGGCGGTCAGCGGCGTGCGCCAATCCGGAGACAACCTGGCACGCTGCCTGGTCCTCGGCATCGCGGCAGCAGCCAACATCGGCGGCATCGCGACGCCCATCGGCACCACGGCCAATCCCATCGCGCTTCGGTTCCTCGGCGAGGCCGGTCACTCGATCACGTTCCTTGGCTGGATGGCCCGCACGGTGCCGGTGATGATGGTCATGGTCCTGCTTGCATGGATCATCCTGCTGCGCATCTTCCCGCCCGGAAAGGAGGCATTGCACCACATACCGACGCCTCGATCGTTCGACAAGCGTCAGACAGGCGTGGTGATCATCTTCGCCGTGACGGTCATGCTCTGGTTGACCACCGATTGGCATGGCATCTCGTCCGCGATGGTCGCCTTGGTCCCCGTCATCGCGTTGTTCGCCAGCGGACTCCTGCAAGAATCCGATATCGCGAAAGCGGGCTGGCCGACACTGCTGCTCATCGGCGGCGGCCTTGCGCTGGGCGACGCGGTCACCCAGAGCGGCCTTGACGGCGTCTTCGCCGGAGCGGTGGAAGGCGTCGTCGGGGGTGGCGGGCGGCTCATGGCGTTCGCCGTCATCGCGACCGCGGCCGTCGCCCTGACGCTGTTCTCCAGCAACACCGCCGCGGCCGTGATCATGGTGCCCATCGCAATCCGGCTCGCGACCACCTGGGATGTGGATGTCACGGGTCTTGCCATGCTGGCGGCCGTCGCGTTGTCCATGGACTTCTTGGTGCCCGTCGGGACGCCACCCAACGCCATGGCCTACAGCACCGGGCACGTCAGCGTCGCCCAGATGGTCCGATCCGGCTCGATCATCACCCTCGTCGCCGTGATGGTGACGACGGCAGCCGCATGGGCCTTCTGGTGAGCAGCGACGCCGAAGCGCGGCGCGCCCGTTAAGCCCGGCCCGGCATTCCACCTGGCATGACCAAGCCGTTCCGGATGCTCCTAGCAGTCGATCTGTCCCTGACCAGCGCCCGCGTCCTGAGCACCGCCCAGGATCTCGCCAAACGCTTGGACGCCGAGGTCATCCTGGTGCATGCATTCCTTGAATTGCCCGGCGCACCCACGCTCGCCGCGACGGTCAAGGAAGACCCCTACGTCCCATACCTGGAGGCGGAAGCCCAGATGCATCACCAAGAAGTCGACCAGTTGACCGAGCAATGGGCCCGGCGGCTCCGTGAACAAGGACTCAAGGTCGAACTGGTCGCGCGACCCGGCCACGCAGCCGACGTCATCCTCGCCGCCGCCGACGAGTACGACGTCGACCTCCTCGTGCTTGGCCGCCACGGCATGGGCCGGGTGCGGCGCTTCCTCATGGGCTCCATCACCAGGGAAGTGTCCGAGAAGGCAGGGCGCCCCGTCACCATCATCCCCATCGACGGCTGACGCCGAGCGTTCCAACGGACCACCGGATGCGGCGCATGTTACCAAGCAGGACCGTCGCAGCGAAACCAAGCTATGGATGACACCGAATCTCGTAGCAGCATTGCGCGTGTACTTGGAGCGGCGCGAACGGCGAGTCAAGCACTCGGAAGCTACAGGCGTTCCGCCGAGGGATGCGGTTACAGGCTAGCAATCGGCGATGGAGCTGAATCGACCTTCCCACATGCGAGCGCCTGTGGGGCTATCCATCAGTAGAACATCAACGTGCGTGGCGCCGGCGCCATGGGCCCCCGTGCTCGCATTGCAGAATTCAATGAAGTCACCGGCGACGATCTTGGCTCCGGAATTGCTGACTGCGCGGACCTGGCCCTGGCCGCAATTGGTAGCGCCGGCACGATTGTCTGCCGCGTTAAGAGGCGCGCCACCGGAGGCAGCAAGATCATTCTGGTAGGGCATGGCTGTACCCATGACAATGACGGCACCGGCGGTCCGGGTGGTGCCGTCAACGGATTCCTGAGTGCATGCCGTGACCGAAACCGTGAGTCGGCTCCAATCAGCACCACTCCGGGCGCTCGTAACCTCCACGCGGTCGCGCGCCTCATCCTTACTGAAACTCACGGCGGGCGCGGTGTCCGGGCTGCTGGGCTGCGCCGGCGGGTCCGCAGGGACAGGCTCTTCGGTCCAAGGCCACGGATCTCCGCGCGCCCAGTTGGCCGGCATGGGTTTGACGAGTGGGAAGAAGTATGGTTTGCCGTCGTCGTCGATTAGCAGGGTGAATTGCTCTTCGTTGCAGGCGGCAGGGTACGTCGAGACGCCGATTTGTCTCCCATCCAATGCGAAAACAATCGCTCGCAGTTTGTCCATGCGGAGGTCGCATGCCAGGTCTTGGTCGAGTCTAGGAGTGAGTGTCGTTTTTTCAACGGAGTATGTGGCACTAGCCATGACTTCGACACCGGTCAGTGTCTGAATGGTTACGCGTACCGGGGATCCATATTCGCGGAGAATTGCGATTACCCGCGCCCCGGGCTTCTCGTCGGTTTCCGTTTCGACAACGCTCCCCAGACTCGTTGTGCACCCCGAAAATGCAACACATACCAAAATCAGGACGGACGCTAGCCGCATGCACCGACTAGACCACGGGGTCTTCAAAAAGTGACGTGTTGAGACGCCGCCCTGGAAATGAGCGTTTGCGGCGCCCTTGGGAGCTAGACTAGTCCGAGTAGCCTTTGGCTGCCTGCCGTGCCTGATCGCAGGCCGGATGTATCAACTCAACATTGTCTTCGGTATAGCCAAACTTGGCTTGATTACGGTCCAAAACAGCACCCCTTGCGGGCAACTCGCCGTGGCACTCAACGCACAAGCCGCGTTGCAGCTTCATTAGCCGCTTCTTGAGACGCTTTCGATGCCCTGGCTTACCGCGTTCGTCGTAAGTCAGTTCTTTCGCAACTTTTCGCCGCAGCGCGAAGTACGTGTCGTCATCGCCGCCGGCCTCGACGGACAGCAGACCCCGAATCTCTTCAAGCAGTTGGTTGGCCCGTGCCAGTTGTGCGTCATTGAGCTTGGGGTTGCCAGCCACTCGGTGAAATCGAATCGCCTTGGAAAATGGTTTCGTACCCGCTGGCGGGGCGCAAAGTCAGCCGCCACCGCCTCGTTTGACACCTAGCCTGCGATTCGCTGGTCCGTCGCCCGTGATGGGAAAATGCCCTCGTAATAGCAATCGTCGACGCCCCATCCGGATGCGTCGGCCAGCTCCGTAATCAGTTCGTCCATCCGCGCCAGCACGTGGACGCCCAGCAGATTGGACAAATCGTGCCAACTCGGCCACGGGTCTATTGCGAGCGGCGCTTGAAGAACGATAAAAGGGACTCCAAAACCATCATCGCAAGTAGGGTGGTTCAGGAGGAGCCCGAACGCGATTTCTCCAGGCTCCAAGGTGATATCTTGTTCAAATGTATCGACACGGCCATCCCGTTCCAGGACGAAACCCACGGCAGTAGCTGCATCAAGAAAGGACTCCGCGGCGACGCGATTCCACGGGCTCGTGGCCTGCAAGTGCACTAGTCGCTTGGTCCATAGCCAGGTTGCCTCAAGCCAGGCGGGCTCGGAGGCATACTTCGATGCAGCGACCTGGTCGCAGTGGGATGCGAAATCCGAGAGGCCTTGAAGTACGCCTCGCGTCACGCCTGCAATCATTGATCCGCATTCCTTTGGCGCCCGACCCACGAACAAACGAACAACGTCGCCCGTAAGAAATTTGGGAGTCTTGCAGAGTCCCCCGGCACGCAAGGGGGGCGCGTAAACCAGCGAGAGCCCGGTTCAGCCGCC
>JBFIDG010000115.1:0-7108 GCA_041581335.1 Thermoplasmatota archaeon | reverse complement strand
TCAGGGCCATCTTCCCCGTGCACGTCCGCATCCTCTTGGCCAGGGCCGCCGATGTCGCCATCTGGGGCCGCGACGTGGGGGGCCAAGCGCAGCCACAGCTCACCACTGGCATCGCTTGCATCCACCGTGATCGTCCAGTTCCCTGGGCCGCTCAGCATCTGGGTGGCGTTGACAAGGCCGCTGAATGTCTGGTTGAAGAGCTCTGTGCCGTCCGAGATGGTGATCGTGACGTTGCCCGTGAGATTGCCACTGAGCACCTGGTCAAGGGGCCCTTCCGGGGCGGTCCAGTTGTAGACCGTCTGCGAGGTCGTGGCGTTGAAGGCGAGCCGTAGGTCGACGTCTCCGGTGAGGTTCTCGTACACCGTGGTGACGGGGACGACGGGCACCGGCACGTCGGCGCTCGTGATGGGCAGGATGATGTGGCTCTTACCCCTCTCCTCATGGACGCCGAGGAAGATGGCCGTGGCGGCACCATCGGCCTTCAAGGTCCAGGTCAAGGCCTGCCCGGGCTGTAGCGTCAATGAGACCGGCAGCGTCCACTCGAGCAGGGGGTATGCGGCTGCAGAGGCTTCGAGGACCACGCGCTTGGCGGCACCGCTGGCGACAGCGGTCCCGTCGACGAGGACCTGCGTACTGACGTCCATGACCCCCCGCGCGCTGCCCCCGCCCATGTGCGCCATGACCTTGATGTCTCCATCCAGGACGACCTCGCCGGCAGTCGCGGGGTCGAGGTGGAGGGCCCAGGTGCGAGCCGTCACATAATTGGCCGCGGCCCCCATGGCGATATCGTTGCTGTCGGGATCGGCGATGTCCGTGTTCATCCAACCCACGGCCTCATCCGCACCGTCTGTGTGGTGCGCATAAAGGATGTTGGCCGTCGGCGACGGGTGCGGGGCGTCGGCGGATTGGGCGGCAGCAAGCGGTGCTAGGAGCACACACAGGAGGACAAGAACACGCATGCGCCGTCACGCGGCGGCGGGGTGATAAACTGTGAGGTGCCCCAGGCGACCAAAGGACGCCGTCGCACGGACGACTTCGACCTTGCCAAGCTTGGCACAAAGTGAAAGTTACGCGACCTCGCCTGAGCGGCAGGAGACTCGGTCGCTACTCCATACGTTTCCGCCGAGCAGCCCGTAGGCGCCCGTACATCGGTTTTTCCCCTTTACTGGCAAGCCAGCCTCCGGTTCAGTTGTCCCCGCCAACCCGCAGGATGACGGTTCCAGGCAGCGAGTATGCCGCGCTGCTCTCCGATGCTATGGAGGGCCATCCCGAGTGGGATGTCCATTCCCTGCAGTTTCCCGCAGGGCAATCTATCTCATTGGACGCGCGACTAGATACCTCTTGCGGAAGCGGCCTATTGGGACTGAAGTGCGGCCTTGATCCGCCGCTCGGCCGCCCGGTGCATGTCATGCGTGACACCCAGTTTGCCCTGGAGGCGCAGGAGCCGGGCCCGCTCCGTCGCCGATGGCTCGCCGTTGCGGTAGGCCTCCTCCAGGTGCGTGGCGTAGACCTCGCTCGGGGTGGGGGAACGGGACCAGGCCTCCGAACGCGCCAGCAGGACCGCCTGCCAGACGGCGACCGTCGTGCTCGCGACGGCGATGCCCACGATGGCGGACAAGGTCCATTGCACGGCCGTGCTGCCGCGGTCGCCGAACGCCTCGAAGACGCCCCCCATGACGGCGGCCGCAGTAAGGATGAACGCCATGGACCAGGCGAACTGGCCGCTGCGCAACCGGTTGTCGAGGAGCTGGGTCCGGATGATGGCGAACCAGAGCAGGACTGGGCGGATGACCAAGGTGTCGAAGTCGCCGGTCAAGGCGTGCCACCAACCGATGTCCAGGCCGCGGTTCAGGAAGACGCTCATGGCGCCTTCGAGCGCCCCGAAGGCGAGGAACGCCAGGACGAACATGTGCCAGCTGCTGTCGGTCTTGGATGCATGGAACCTCGCCGTGACCATCAAGCCGACGCTGATGAGGAGCGCCGCGAGCACCACGGCCAAGATGGCGCCGGCGATGAGCAGGCCGGCATCCGTGGTCTGGCGGCCGCCCATGACGTCGGCCACCTCGATGAAGGGCACGAAGACCATCTGATGGATGGCGCGCACACCGAACGCCGCGAAGATCAGTGCGAACTGTGCCCGTCGCTCAGGCGGCATGTCGGCGCGCCAGGCCAACGACCAACTGATCATCAACGCGGGGAACGCAAGATCGAAGATGCCGTACGCCAGCAGCGCCGCTTGGGCATCAAGGAGCGTGGACGCGGAGCGGCCGCTTGAGAGCACGTCCGGGAACACGAGGCGGGACAGGAACAGCAGCCCCACCATCGCCGCGAACAGTACGACGACGTTCGGCGCCTTGCTGAGCCAAGGTACGCGGCGAGGATAGATGAACGCCAGCAGCAGGATCAACAGGTTGGTGCAGTTCTCGAGGAAGAACGCGGTGCGCGTGAACGAGGTCGCCAGCGCCGGTGCATTGCCGGCGATGTGGTCACGGACCTCGGGGAACCCTGCGGCGGCGAACGTGGCCGCGGCCGCCAGGCCGTTGAACATGAACAGGAGCGCGAAGACCAGCACGCGCTCGTTGCGGGGGTTGCGCGTGAGCAGGATGGTCCCGATCACCAGCTGGACCAAGGCAGCGAAGGCGCCGAAGGCCATTGAGCCCGTCACGGTCCATGCCACAGGCGGCGCAGGCCTTGGCCCTTGAAAGCGTTGGGCGGCATCCGGTGGCCAGTTGTGGCCACGGGTGCCGGACACCTGCACTGGCCGCCGGCAGCCCAACGGATTTGAAGGGTGGGCCGGTGGGCGACCCGATGGCCTCCGGAAAGAGGGACTACTACGAGGTCTTGGGCGTCGAGAAAGATGTCGACGCGGCGACCATCAAGAAAGCGTACCGCAAGCTCGCGATCAAGTTCCACCCCGACCGCAACCAAGGCGATACGTCGGCGGAGGAGAAGTTCAAGGAGGTCAGCGAAGCCTACGCGGTGCTCTCGGACGACGAGAAGCGGCAGCGCTACGACCGTTACGGCCACGCCGGCATCGACCAACAGTACAGCACCGAGGACATCTTCCGGAACGTCAACTTCAACGACGTGTTCGGCGGCGGGGGCGGCTTCGGCTCGATCTTCGATATGTTCTTCGGCGGTGGTCGCGGCGGGCATGGCCCGAGCCGGGGCCGCGACCTGCAACTACGCCACGACATCACTCTCCAGCAGGCGTTCGACGGAACGGTCGCCGAGGTCGCGTACGCCCGCCTCGAGGACTGCTCCAAGTGCGGTGGCGACGGCGCGCAGCCCGGCACGAAGGTGGACACCTGCCACGTCTGCCGCGGCCAGGGCCAGGTGCAGCACCAGCAGCGCACGCCGTTCGGGGTCATCAGCCAGGTCGGCGCATGCCCTGAGTGCGGCGGCGCCGGCAAGCGCATCACCACCCCGTGCACCACGTGTCGGGGCAGCGGCCACGAACGGCATCAGAAGAAGGAGCGCGTCAAGGTACCTGCCGGCATCGCCGACGGCATGCGGATCCGCGTGTCGGGCGGCGGCGAGGTCGGTGGCCGTGGCGGCGCCCATGGAGACCTGTATATCGAGATCCACGTCAAGCAGCACGAGCGGTTCCACCGCGAAGGGTCGGACCTCATCACCGAGGAGGCTGTGACCTTCCCGCAGGCCGCGCTGGGCACGACGATCAAGCTGAAGACCCTGGACGGGACGGTCGACGTGGAAGTGCCGACGGGGACCGAGAGCGGCGACGTGCTGCGCATCCGCGGCCGCGGCATGCCGTACCTGCGCGGCTCCGGCCGTGGCGACATCCTGGTCCAGGTCCGCGTGGCGACGCCCAAGAAGCTCAGCAGCAAGGCCCGAGAACTCATGGAAGAGTTGGCGGACGAGCTCGGCTCCGAGGTCCACGAGAAGAAGGGCTTCTTCGATCGGCTACGCTCCTAGCAGCGAAGGTTCCGTGACGTGACGGGAACCACTTTATAGGATTCAGGAAGGTCGTCTCCCTAGATGCGGCTGCTCCTTGTCCCAGTGTTACTCCTGGCCACGATGGCAGGCTGCATCGGCGGAGCGGAGCCTCAAGAACTCGGCCCGGTCGGCCAGATCGATGGGGCCGCGCTCAACCACATCCTGATCCCGTACGGGGCTGCCGTGGTCACCCTGCCCGAACTTGGGCGCGAGACGACGACCACGGAACTCGGAGGATTCACGTTCTTCGACGTGCCCGTCGGCTTCTACGTCGTGGAACTGGACCTGCCCGGCATCGGCGTGGACCGGGAGGTCGTCGCGGTCACCGAAGGCGAGATCAGCCGCGTCATCCTGCAGATCTACCCGCACAAGGTGGACGAGCCCCACGTCACGCTGCGCAGCGACGTCGAGATGGTCCAGCTCGCCATGCCCGGCGCAGTCTGCGACGAATGCGCTTGGCGCACGTCGGTCCCTGAGGGTCGCCCTGTCGCCGTCGAGTTGCTGGTGGAATGGGACGCCCGACACCCTTTGTTCGCGGAGTGGCACACCGACCTCCTTGTGGAGGTCCGGGACCAGTCGGGCGATCTCATCATCGGGCCGCTCAGCAAGGCAGATGTCATCGAGATCAACGGCCTACACGTCCTGCACGCCCGCATCGCAGGGACCTCCCTGAGCAGCGACCTGACGAACCTGAAGGTCACGTTCGCCTTCGACGCAGGCAACCCGGCACCCCACCCGGACTTCCAGGTGGACAGCCGGCTGTGCCTGCATTACATCGAGCAAGAGCCGGCGACCGCCTGCTCCATCTGAGCCCTTCTCCTGTTGGGACCCCCATACATACTTGAAGGAAACGAGCCTCGGCCGGCCCGTAGCCATGGCGCTCAAGGCAAGGGACCTGGATCAGCTCATCGCACGCCTCGGAAAGGACAACGTCCTGCACTCCCAGGCCGACCGGATCGTCTACTCGACGGATGTCGGCAGCCCGCCGGGCATCGTCGACCTGTTGCTGCCTGGCGGCCGCATGGCTGACGCCGTGGCACGCTGCCACAGCATCGACGATGTCGAGACCGTGGTGCAGTTCTGCCTGAAGCGCGGCATCCCGATGACGCCCCGTGCGGCGGCGACCAGCGCCCTCGGCGGCGCGGTCCCGAAGCGTGCCGGCATCGTCATCGACATGACGCCCATGCGCAAGGGCCTGCAGATCGATGAAGGCCGCATGCGCTGCACCGTCAGCGCCGGCATGGTCATCGCAGACCTGCGCACCAAGCTACAAGAGGTCGGCCTCGACCTGCCCTGCTACCCCACCAGCGCCCTCGCCGCCACCATCGGCGGCTTCGTCGCCATGGACGGCTACGGCCTTGGCTCCACAGCGAACGGCAACATCGGCAAACATGTGCTGTCGGTCGAAGGCGTCGGCTCCGACGGCCACCGCTTCCTGAGCCGCGACAGCGACGAGATCCAGTTCTACGTCGGTCTCGGCGGCAGCACCGGCGTCATCACCAACGTCACCCTCGAACTCGTCGAGGCGTCGCCCGACAAGCCGGTCATGGTCGCCATGTCCAAGTGGAGCCAGGTCCAGGCCCTCGTCGAGGAAGCCAGCGCCAAGTTCCCCCTCAAGCACATCATGTTCCGCGGCCGGGACTTCTTCTCCCTGCGCGCTGAAGCCACCGGCGTCCGCAAGAACCCGGTGGGTGCCCGACACGGCGTCATGCTGGTGTTCGCCGAGAAGGACCACAACGCCCACGCCGAT
Source organism: Thermoplasmatota archaeon (assembly GCA_041581335.1). Lineage (GTDB taxonomy): Archaea > Thermoplasmatota > E2 > JACPAO01 > JAHFTW01 > JBFGSX01. The sequence goes on along the minus strand of JBFIDG010000115.1, from coordinate 1,401 downwards.
GCCTTGAACCGCATGGTCGAGCGCCTCGGCGGCGAGATCCTCGGCGACAAGGTCGCCACAGCCGAATGGGACGAACGCTTCTTCCCCATCAAGGCCAAGAAACTCGGCCCCAGCCTCGTCGCTGGTGAGGTCATGGTCCCCGTCGAGAAGCTCGCCTTCTACCTGCGCCGCGTCAAGGAACGCATCTCGGTCAACGACCTGAGCGTCGAAGGCCACGTCACCGATGACGGCCGCATCTACTTCTTCCTCTACACGCTGGACGACGAACGCCGCCCACAATACCCGCTGGGCTGGAGCACGAGCGCCTGGATCCTTGGCCTGGCCAAGAAGGTCGGCGGCCGTGCCTACCAGAGCGGTGTCTGGCTGCAGTTCGAGTCCAAGAGCGTCTTCGGCGCGACGCGCTACAACAAGCTCCGGGCTTTCAAGAACCAGGCCGACCACCGGAACCTGATGAACCCCGGCACGATGTTCCCCCTCGTGGCCCCCGTGCCCGAGAAGCTCCGCTGGATGGAGAACGCGGCCCCCGTGCCCATCGGCCCGAGCCTCGGTTTCCAACTGTGGGCCGGCAACCCGGTCCTGCAATCCATGGGTTGGTTCGGCAAGCACCGCCGCCAGAAGACGCTCGGCGTCCAGGCGGCCGATGTGGCCGGCGACATGGCGTGGGGCGGCGACATGGCCGTCCACAGTGACATCATCTGGGGCGCCGACATCCCGAGCGCCCAGGCCATCCCGAACCCAGGCGACCTGCCCATGACCCAGACCCCGCGCGGCAAGCTTGTGCTGGCCAAGGCGTTCGTGCAGGGCAAGATCGCCGACCCATGGGACCTGAAGGCCGCCCTCGACATCGCTGAACCCAGCGACGACGATGCCAAGGTCTGCTGGCAATGGGACGACGTCAAGAAGGTCATCGACGGCTTCCGCCGCACGGTGACCAGCCTCGGCGTCGAACTCGAGGTCAAGGCCGTGGAGATCAAGGAAGACGTCGTCGAAGTAGCGGGTACCGCCGGCGGTGCCAAAGAAGCCACCAAGGACTACGACGCCATCCGTGCCCAGGCCAAGGAGACCCCTGAGACCGCCAAGGCCTGGGTCCTGGCGGCTGACTGCATCGTCTGCAACGGCTGTGAGGCCGCCTGCCCCACCGATGCCGCCATCGTCACCGACACGGCCCGCGTCGACCGCGACCTGTGCATCGCCGACGGTGCCTGCTTCGATGCCTGCCCGACCGGCGCGATCCGCCCCGGCGTCGAGGACACGGCCACGAGCGCCGGCTGGCCGGAAGGAAGTCGGCTCGCGGGCAAGTTCGGCGTCTAGCCGAACGCAGACCGCGAGGCGACGCTGCTCCGCTTCGAGCAACGCGAAGGAGCGGAGCAAGCCGGCTGAGCCAAGCGATGCCGGCCGGGG
>JBFIDG010000114.1:0-7111 GCA_041581335.1 Thermoplasmatota archaeon | reverse complement strand
CACACTCACCACCCTGCGCGCCGGCCTGCTCACCGCCTCCGGCATCGTCTCCGTCTACGCCGCGTTGGCCGTCGTGCTCTGGCTCCTGGGCCTCATGGGGTACAACCAACAGATCCAGGCCGCCTTGCCGGCGTTGTCGCCAATCATGGCGGGCATCCTCATCCTGTTCGGTGTCCTGATGTTCTACAAGGTGAGCTGGGACTGGCTCGCCAAACGCATCGGATTGGGCAGCGTCGATGGTCGCCGTGGCTTCTACACGTTCGGGGTCGGGTACGGCCTGGCCGCCTTCGGCTGCACAGGCCCCATCTTCCTGCCCGTCCTACTGGCCGGCTTCCTCGCGGGTCCGGCCACCGGCTTCTTCGTGTTCTTGGCGTACGCCTCGGCCATCGCGGCCTTCGTCTTCGTGGCGGCCGTCCTGGTGGCCACCGGACATCAGACGCGGCTGCGCAGCATGCTCGCCAAGACCGAGATCATCACCAAGGTCAGTGCCAGTCTGCTCATCGGCGCGGGGCTGTACTTGCTGTGGTTCGCGTGGCGGGCCGGCACTATCTGACGAAGCAATCGATGGCCGCCATTTCGGCCTGGCCCCATGCCACGGGGATCTGTTTCCATGAATTGGCGCGGACGTCGCCGATGGCGTAGGCGCCCTCGATGGTGTTGCCGTCGGCGTCCTGGATGCGGCCGTCTGGGTCTGTCAAGACGAAGCCATCGGCGTCCAATGCGCCGCCGATCATTTGGGCGGTTTCGCTGTTGACCTTGTACCAGCCCATGCTGATCCAGGCCTTGTCGAACATCTCGGTGCGGTCGCCGAACACGATGCCGAACTGGCCGTCCTTGATGCCGGTGAACTCTTGGATGTCGCCGTACAGGATCGGGATCTCCCACTTCGCCAGGTCGGCCTCGACGGCTTCCCACGAGTCACGAGGGTCGGTCTCGCCGTGCCCTTGCTCGTCCCGGTTGCAGTAGGGCACCAGCACGGTGTCTGCGCCGAAGTTCTTCTTCAGGCTCTTGGCGATGCCGCGCACGCCGGGGCTACAACCGATGACGGCGACGCGTTTGCCCGCCACGGTATGGCCGTCGCAGAGCAGGCAGTAGTCGGCGAGGCCTTTGTTGGCGAACGGCAGGACGGCTTCGATGTCGCGCTTGCGGAAGTCGCGGAGCTTGGGTTGGGCATCGACGCAGCCGGTCGCGATGATGATGTTCTTCGCCTCCGATACGACCTCGCCGCCCTTTGACCGGGCCGTGATTCGGTACGTGGTGGTGGGTCGCCCCTTGGCGTCCTCGCCAGCCACCCGCTCCACGGAGGTCACGTCGCAGTCCTCGTGGACAGTGACGAACGATTGGCCGTAGTCGGCTTCATACGTCACGATGTCCGCGTAGCCCTGCTTCAGGATGTCTCGGCCGGCGACGCCGTAGTTGGCCGGCAGGTTGTCGACCTTGGGCGACCAGAAGATGCGACTGTACTTGCGGCCCTTGTCGAACAGCACGACCGTTCGGTGCAGCAGCGCCCCTTTCCACGCGGCATGCAATCCAGCGGGCCCTCCGCCGATGACGGCGATATCGAACACGGCCCCACCAGCCAGCGCCGGTACTCAACCATGACGTAGCGGGCAAGCGGCGACAACGGTCATCAATGCGGCCGTAGTGGGACGACTATGCGTTGGCTCCTGTTGGCGGTCCTCCTGCTTCCCCTCGCGGCGGCCCATGGCGACGTCGAGCACGGCGAACCCGACGTCAAGGGGTTCCTGCCGCCCGGCACGGATCTCAACCATATCCAAGCCGCCGAGGTGACCTTGGCGCCGGGGGAACGCGGGAACTACACGCTCTCCTTCAGCGGAGCGCCGTTCAAGGCCGGCTGGCACTGGCTCATCCGGGCTGACGTCGACGAAGGGGGTGTCGGCATCGACATCTTCCAGGACGAACGTCTGCTGGCCCGCCACAACCTCGGAGAGGGTAGCCACGTCCGGACCCAGGAACTTCCGTTCCAAGCCACCATGCGCTTGGAGTTGCGCAACGTCGCCGAAGGCAACACCACCGTGCGCTTCTACTACGACCAGACCTGTGAATGCCAGTTCAAGCGCGTCCCGCTGCAGAACGGTCCTGTCTGGTTCAACATCCACGCCGAGGAAGGCCAGCGCGTCTCCTGGCAGTTCACACTCCAGCCGGCACAGCTGAACACCAAGACCAACGCGCCTGTACCGCAGAACGTCACCGTCCGCGCCCGCCACATGGTCGTCGATGACGATCCCCTTGGCGGCTACGTCCCCGGCGCGACCACGCGTGAGATCCTGTCGATCGACGACCCGCAATGCCGGACTGCGGCCGCCTGGAACGGCTGCATCGAACTCGACTTCACGGCCACGCAGACCGGCCAACAATTGGTCTGGTTCGACGTGTCCCACGAAGGTGACCCCTCGTGGACGTACATGATCCTCCCAGTGGTGGAGGTCACGGATCCCGTGCAGACGACGCCCATGCCATGGGGCCTTGCCCTGCTGGGTCTGGCCTTCGCTTATCGCCGCGCGAAGTAGACGAAGGCGCCGATGAACACGACGGCGACACCGATGTTGGCGATGCGTAGGATGTCGAACTCACGCAAGCCATCGGTCTCGGCGGCGCTCTCATTGCCGGGATCGGGCTGCGCGGGATCCACGGTCTCGTTCTGGGCGCCGGCCAAGGGCAACAAGAGGACGATCAGCCAGAGTAGGATGCGCACAATGGGCGACCTGGATGCCGCCGTATAAGGGGACTGCAAACGCCGCGCCGTTCAGGCGGGGATCAAGCTGTCCTGGGTGCGCCAGATGCCGCCGTCGTCAATGACCTGGTCCTTCGTGGCCAAGAGCCACAGGCGCGTCTCCACGACGCGGCGTGTGAGGCCGGTCTGCAGGCAGATCGCTTCGACATCGGCGCTGCCTCCGGAGCGTTTGAGGGCGAACATCACCGCGTCGAGCACGTCCAGAGACATCAGCGGACCAGCCCTCGGGGTGTATAGGAACCCTTGCTGCGGTTGCCGTGGCGGCTCGTACGCATGCGTCCGCCATGCCGCGTTTGTGTCCATTGATGTCCATGCTGGGAACGGGCTGAGCGGGTCAGCGGTCGATGGCACCGGCCTTCTGCAGCCGTTGTCCACTTGGTGACGACACCCCGGAGGTGACCGCCCTGATGTTCAGGTCTGCGCTGAGCTTCGCCTCCTGGAGGTTGGGCTCGTCCCGCATCAGGATGTCGCGGTCGCTCGTCTCGAGCGCCACCGCATAGTGCAGCACGTGGTCGCCCGGAGGCAGCCCGGGCATCTCGAAGAGCAGGTCTCCGAAGCGACTGTCGTCCAACAGCGGCAGGTCGTGCATACCGATCTCAGCGATGACGGGCTTGCGCCCCTTCATGGTCAACAGCGCCGCCACGGTGGCGTCCTCTCGGGAATCGGAACTGTCGTGCAGCGCATAGCTGACCCGGAACTTCAGCGGGACACCCGCTTGCACGCGGATCTCGTCGGGCAATGCGCGCTCAAGGCGTGCCTCGCCTTTGTCGTGCACGGCCACGGCCAACAGGATAGGTTGCATACCGACATGCAATGTGCAGCCACCCTTGATGGCTGTTTGGTCCGTTTTGGCGGCCCCATGGCCTCAGGCCCCAGCAACGGTCCCAAAAGGGAGTCTAGGCCTTGCCCCAGCGAGACGGGTCCGTGCCCCCATCCAGATGCGCGCCGGTGGCGGAGGAGCGAAGCGACGGCCGTCACCGGCGAGGGAGGCGCAGCCTCCCGGCTTTCTGGCGGGGGTCGCGCCCGAGCGAAGCGAGAAAGTGGGCCCAGCCAGATTTGAACTGGCGTCGTAGCGTCCCAAACGCCAAAGGATACCAAACTACCCCATGGGCCCACGGGGATGTCCGGCGACTCTGGGGTCCCTTTTGAAGCCTCCCAACGGTCGGCGTGCCGTATGCGGCCCCCCAATCCTCTTGTCCAGCACCGGTCTGGCCCACCCATGGCCATCTGGTCGGACACGGATTTCCTCGCAGCCAAGGAGAACGGCGAATTCGACGCCGAACCCTGGAACCCCCAGGACCTGACCCCCAATGGCCTGGATCTGCGCATCGGGCACATCCTCATCGTGGGCGACCACGAGGAGCCCCACACCGAGGGCACCATCACCATCCCGCCGGGCCGTCGCTTCGCCATCGGCACGCAGGAGTTCCTGAAGATGCCCGTGCAGGCCGTCGGCAGCCTATGGATCCGTTCCTCGTACGCCCGCCGGGGCGTGCTGGCCTCCTTCGGGAAGGTCGACGCCGGCTTCCATGGCAACCTCACTGTCGGCTGCTTCAATGCCAGCCACGAAGCCATCGAGATCCCCATCGGCGACCGCTTCTGCCAGATCGTGCTGGAGGACCTCAAGTCGCCGCCGCAGGCCGCGTACGCCGAGAAATCCGGCAACTACCAGGGCCAGACCGGCGTCACGTTGTCCAAGTGAACCTGCCCGCTCTTCCCCTGGCCGCTGGGCGCGAGGCTCCCCCGTGTGAGACGGAGCCATGCAGCCAATGCTGCCACGACATCGAGATGCTTGTCACCGACGCGGACCTGGCCCGTCTGCGCACGGTCGTCGCGGCGGGCAACGCCGGCGTCCCGGAAGCCCGCCCCCAACAGGACTCGGATTGGTTCTTCCAGGCCGACGATGGCTACCTGCAGCTCAAGACCCGCGACGGCCCGCCGGCCAAGGGCAGCCCTGGCGGCAAGCCCTGCGTGTTCCTGGGCCACGACGGGCGCTGCACAGTCTGGGATGCCAGGCCCGAGGGCTGCCGGCTTTACCCCGCCATCTGGGACGAGCTTGACGGTCGCGCCGTGCTGGACGAGGACTACTGCCCCCACACTGACGGCTTCCGCGTCCCCCGCGCCATGGACGACGCCACCCGCCGCCTGGCGGCACGCCTTGAGAAGGAACGCGCGGCCCGTATCTGAGCGCCACGCCGATGCGCACCGTTCAAAGGCGGTGCCGTCCCTCCTCGCCCGATGAGTGCGATCCACGCCAACCTCGCCGTCCTGGTCGCGGTGCTGCTGTGCGGCCTTTCCTTGCTGTTGGCTGGCGTCGGCGTCTTGACCTGGCGCCGCGTCGGATCGCCCAAGCTCGGCTGGGTCGCTGGCGCCTTCGCGCTCTTCGCGGTCGAAGGCGGCTTTCTGGTGCGTGACTTCTACGTGCGTCGCCTCGAACTGGCGCAACAATGGGATGCGTTGCCGTGGCTCGCCGTCGGCAACCTCGCCATCGTGTTCGCTCTCTACATGGCCGTCCTGAAGCGTTGATATGCCGCCGCCGACGAAAGACAACATCCTCGACCTGCCACTGCGGCAGCGCATCGTGGAGACCGTCACGGCGAGCCCCGGGACACACCTGCGAGGGCTCGCTGAACTGCTGGATGTGGCGGTGAGCACGCTCGAATACCACTGCTATCAACTCGTCCGCACGGGGCATCTGAACACCCGTGAGACGGGCGGCTTCAAGGCATTCTATCCGGCAGAAGGCATGGACCGTCGCGACAAGGACCTGTTGTACTTGCTACGCCAGGACGCCCCGCGTCGCATCGCGGCCCACCTCGTGCTGCACGCCGACAGCACCCCGAAGGACCTCAAGGCGGTGTTGCGCCTGTCGGGTGCGACGCTGAGCTTCCACCTCAACAAGCTGCGCGACGCAGGCATCATCGAGGAACAGCCTGCGGGCCGCACCAAGTTGTTGCGCGTCGTCGATGAAGAGCGCGTCGCCAACGTCCTGGTCACGTACCGCAAGTCGTTCGTGGACGATGCCGTGGACCGCTTTGCGAGCGCTTGGCTCGAACTGCATCCCCCGCGCGATCAGAACGAGTCCTGACGGCGGGGCCAGAACATCGCCATCGAGGCGACCGCGACGCCGACGACGCCGGCCGCGACGCCGATGAGGACGCTTGGTTGCACGAGGAACTCGCCGACGGAGGCGAGTTCGATCGCGTGGGTGCTCCAGTGCGGGATGCTCGCCATGACGTGCAGGCCGTCTTCGTCTTCGACGATCCAGTACTCGGGCTGGCCACCGTCATCGCTGGGGTCCAGGACGTCGGCGAGGCTGGAAGCCATGCGGAACACGACCTCGGTCTCGTTGCCGTCGTCAAGCACATCGAAGTAGCGCAGTTCCAGATCCGGACCGGTCAGCAGCGCAGGGTCGACATCAATGATGATGGTGCGGCCTTCTTGCAGTTCAGCGCTGACGACGACGCGCAGGGGCGTCGAGGCGTTGATGCTGGCGGGCGTCGTGATGTTGACGTCCATGTCGTCGTAGGCAGTGACCTCACTGCCGAGGCTGGAGATCTTCGCTTCGGCGCCGAGCTTGCCGGCGGCCTTGGCGTCATCGACGGCCCGGGTCGCCGCGCCGTTCTTGACGGGGCTGAAGAAGCGGAATTCGTCGTAGGCCACGATGGTCATGCCTTCTAGGGTGTAGTCGCCGGCGATGCGGGCCGTGCGGCCGCTGTAGTCCAGCAGGTGGCCGTTGGAGGTGGGCGTGACGCCGACCCCTTCGGGCATGACGAGCGTCAGGCTGCCGTCGTCGCTGCGGAACCAGAACTGGCCGGTAGCGGAGTCATGGATCTCGAGCCGGGCATCGTCACTGTCGAAGCGGATGCGGGCGCCGTCTTGGCGGAACTTGAACTCCTCGCCGGCGTCGCCGTAGGCGATGCTGGAGAACACGAGGGTGCCGCCGACGGTGTAGTTGACCAGTTCACGGCCTTCGCGGTCAAGAGAGAAATCGATGTGCTTGGCGCCGCTGCGGGCCTTGTCGATGCCGGTGAGCGCGGCGCACGCCTTGGCCTTGCGCTCAGACGCGGCGTCGCTGCAAGAGGCGCTCAGCGCGGCGCAGTCGCGGCGCTCGCAGGCTTCCTTCACAACGGCCTTGCATTGCTTGTCGTCGCGGCGGTCGGCGCAGTGATCGCGGACGCATTGCTCGCGGTCGTCGCTGTCGCGGCACTTCTCGGCCAGGCTGTTGCTGCCACTGTTGGCACCGCCGTGGCCGCTGTTGGAGCCGCTGGCGGACCCGTTGCCGGATCCGCTGCTGTTGGAGCCGTTGCCGGAGTTGCTGTCCTTGCCGGGCGAGCGGGCATCTGCGGGGTCAGT
>JBFIDG010000113.1:0-7130 GCA_041581335.1 Thermoplasmatota archaeon | reverse complement strand
TGAACTGGTAGCTCAGCCCCAGACGAGCAAGGTGACACGGACCGGCACCTGGCCTAGATCCGCGTCCCAGACATGGGATGTGCGGCTTGCGGCACCGACGCTCTGGTCTTGCGGCGGGGCAGGGCCGTAGTCGAGGAACAGATGGCTGCGGTCCGAGTACACGACCAGGTTGTTGATGAGGTTCATCGATTCCGCGAGGCTGATGTCGTTGGCGATGTCTGCGGCACGGAAGGTCGTGAGGAAGATGCGGCCGTCTCCGAAGGCGCCGTCGCGGCTCACGGCGAGCGTGTCTCCGTCGCCGCTGGCGATGACGTGCTGGAAGGTCTCGTCGAAGTTGTCGCTGTTGCCTCCGGTCTTCCCGCCCCAGGCCTGGTTGAAGGTGTTGTAGGCCGGCCAGTCAAGTGGGTAGGGTTCCTTCAGGAGCGGGTGGTCGACGTCGGGTGCGTAGGACCCGCCGTTGGCGGTCTCGATGCCCACGCCGAGCGTGCTCTCAAGCCACTGGAAGCTCTGGGAGTCACTGCCGAAGACGATGAGGGTGCCGCCGCCGTCGACCCAGGTCTGGATGGTGGACTTGACCGCGGCGCTGGTGAGGGCGCTGTGGTCGACGTTGGATCCGATGATGAGCACCTCGTAGCCGGCCAGGCGGCTGGGCAAGACGATGTTGAGGTACTGTTTCTGGTCTGGGAAGACGTCGCCCGCTAGCAGATTGGGGTCGACGAGGGTGGCCAGGGGGACCGCCGGGATGGGTGGCGTTCCGGCCGTGAGGCTCATGTCGAGCAGGTGGATCTTGTCGTCGTAGCCGAGTCCAAGTTGGGTCAGTGCATCCCTTTCGGTGGTGGCGACGAGTTCGATCTTGGCGTTGACGCCGTCGCGGCCCGCCTGGATCATGGCCTCGGGGGTGCCTAGGGGCACGTTGAAGCTTGTGTCGACGTTGGTGAAGTCGCCGATGTAGGCCGTGCGGATGCCGGAGAGGTCCTCGCTGAGGACCGTCTGGAGGCCGACGGGGGCGATGCGGAGGTGGTAGCGGCGGGGGTCGTCCGGGCTGAGGCCGAGTAGCGCCAAGGACTCGTTGTAGTCTACTTTGCCGTTGGCGCTGGCGTCGTAGAGTGCGCCATGGAACGCCTGCAGCCGTGCCAGGTCGAGGCCGGAGCCGTTGTCGGCACGGATCCCGAGGCTGGTCAAGCCATCGGCGCCCGATTCCCAGCCGACGCCCTGGCTCTCCATGAACAGGTCGAGCAAGGATTCAGCGTCGCCCCGGCGGACCTGCTCCTCTAGGCCGGTCGCGTCCCGCGGCCCGGTCTGGGTCGCCAAGAGCAGCGTGCCGATGATGGCGAGCAGGATGACGCCAGCCACTGCGAACGCGAAAGGCGACGAAGTGGCATTGGTATCACGGTGCAAGGGCACAACGACCACTCGACGCGGAGCGTATAAGGCGCCGCTGCTAAAACTTCAAATAACGAAGCAAAAAACCCTGATTTACTATTAGAAGCGAACGGCATCAGGGCCGGTGTGGCCCTGTGGCTAAGTGCCCCCACCCTTGAACACATACATGACAAAGTCCATCTCTACGAGGCCGAGCTTGTCATGGTCGATGAGGCCGCGCCCTAGCGCCGGCACGGCGGGTGCGTTCTTGGGAAGCTGCGGCCCATAGTCCATGAACAGATCGCGGTAGCTCAGGCTGAGCATGTTGTCCATGAGGCCGCGGCCTTCATCAGGCGCCGACCCGGCGCCGGCACCGTAGATGTCGTAAGGCTGCCACGTGGTCAGGAAGATGTTGCCGGCGCCGTAGGATCCGGGGTTCGCCACCGCGGTCACCGGCGAGCCTCCTTGCATGATCACAGACGTGAACTGTTGCCCGTCGACATCCCACTGCTCGCCAGCCGTGTCGAAGTTGGACCAATCGAGCTGATTCGGGCGGGACAGCACGGGGTGGGTCGGATCCGGCGACGACACGCCGCCGCCTGAACTGACATGGCCGACGCCTAGGCCGCTCTGCATCCACTGACGGGAGTCGCTGCTCCCGAAGACGATGAGCGTCCCACCGGCGTCGATCCACTTGGGCAGGGATTTCTTGAACTGATTGGCGACCAGGTTGCTGTGGGTGACCTCGCTGCCGATGACGAGGACATTGATGTACTCCAGCGTGGCCGTGCCGGTCTGCCAGTTGCACTGGCCTTCTGTCTGCCCGGCCAGGAGCAGTCGGCAGACGCTGTTGGCCGAGTCCTTGGTGTCGTCGTAGATGTCCCCGGTGCGATCAATGGAGGACAGGCCAGGGAAGCCGGAGAAACCGGCGTTGCGGACCGTGCATTGGTCCGCCACCTCATCCTGGAGTTGGGTCGGGGTCTTGGGACCGCCACCCAGGTACATGGGTGATGTCGCGGGCGCGTGGCTCGTCCGGGCGCAGAAGCGGCCCGCCAGATCATGGATCCAGCGTGTCTCGTACTTCATCTGTTCCGAGGCGGTCGTCGCGCCATTGTCCGGGTCCGTGTACGGCTGGACCGCCACCCCCCCATCCCGCACCGCGAAGTGGCGGACCGCGGTCTCGTCCACGGCCCCGTCGATGTACTTGGCCTCCACGCGGTAGAAGCCGACATCGCTCACCATGGGCGCCTTGAAGCTGAACCAGCGATCGGCGCTCTGGGCAGGCACCGTGATGGGCGAGGCGTTGACCGGCTCGTCGACGACCACAGTCGCGTTCGTCAGCGCATCGTAGACGGTCCATTCCACGGTCTTGTCTTTGGAGGCACCAGAGTAGCCTACGGACACCGTGGTCCCTTCCAAGTACGGTTGCAGGGCCGCCGAGATCTGGAAATCCTTGGCCGAGGCACCCACCGGCGCCTGGCCTACCAGGCTGGGGGTCATCGTGGCGCTCGTCAGGGTCAGAGACGGGTCCGATACCGTGACGGCGACCTCGGTGGTCGCATCGCAGCCGACGTTGGCCAGGTTCGGGACATCGATGCGTGCCGTGGTCGTGTAGGCGGCCGACGGGATGATCCGAGTGACATCCGTCGCCTCCACGGACGCGCCCGTGCCGCCCTTGCGGATGCCTAGGCTGACGGACAGGTGCGTGTGCTGGTTGAGGCCGCCGATGTCGAGGTTGAACTGGTAATGATCCGCGTCCTGGGGGCTACGGGTACAGGTCAGCGCCCCGAGCGTGGGCGCCGTTGCCGTGCCGGCTTCGACGCTGCCTTCCACGTGGCCGATGTACGCGACGCGCATGTTGGTGTCCTTGATGCCGGCGGCGAGCTTGTCGCGGACCGCCAGAAGACTGGGGTAGGCACGGATATGGAAGTCCAGGCCCTGTTCCTCGAGCCCGAGCGATTCGCGCGCTTCATGGTAATTGACCAATCCGTCATCGGTCTTGTTGCGGGGTGCAAGGCGGAGGTTCTCGAACTTCCCCTGGTCCAGGTAGCCGCTGGAGGACTCGAGCAGGCCCAAGCGGGTCAGCAGATCGGCGTCCTGGCCGGGGCCGGGAGTCCACGGTTGCGCCCCGATGTAGCCGGGGCTCTCGAGGAGCAGGCGCAGGAGCCCTTCGGCCTGGCCGTTGAGGGTCGTCGCCTCGAGGCCGTCGTCGCCATCGCCTCCGGCGAGGCCCTGGGTCGCAAAGACGACCGTGGCCAGGCCCGACATCATGACGACGCCAGCGATGGCGAAGGACACGGGGGCTGAGGTGGCCCATTCATCACGCCGCACAACAGGAGGAGCCGGGACGCTAGACATAGTCATTTGCCCGTGGTTCCCGCACATCCAGCCATGGGTGCCCCGTCGCGACTGTCGGCGATGTCCGGCTCAGCCGATGCACGATGTGATCGGCACGTCTTCGTCCGCGTCCAGGGTCCCGCCGTCGTCCGGGTTCAGGACGCCGTCGGCCCACAGCGCGGGGTCGCCCTCGTCGGCGGGGGCCGTCTGGGTCCAAGCGTCGTGGGGACGGTAGGTGATGGTGAACTGGATGGAGGTCTCCGTGTCGGCCAACGCGAAGGTCGCAGACATGACGGCGACATCGTCCGCGGTCCCCGCGATCAGGTCCGGACCCAGATCGTCGCAAGATGGAGCGGCCTGCAACTGCAGCCGATAGCCTCGCGCGCTCTCAAGGATCACCAGGTGCTGCATGGCGCCCTGCACCGCCGTCACGTAGGCCGACATGCCGCGGCCATCCTCGCGGATCGGGTGGAGGTTGTTGAGGTCCTCCATCCCTTGTTCGACGCCACGGGCGACGGCGGCGGCCTCGATGTAGATGGGGCGGTCCGCGGCCGCCTGGGTCGCCTCGGGCAACTGCGTCGCGCGGGCCACCATGCCGGCCAGGGCGACGAAGCCGATGACGAGCACGAACGCGGTCAACAGCATCATCTGCCCACTGCGGTCGTCGCCCAGGTACTTACGCAATGGGCCACACCACCAGTTGGACACCATAGGTCGGATATTCTGTGGTCGTGCCTTGGAGACCGATGAAGAAACAGCTGCCGTTGTGCACCCACCACCCATACATGGCGGCGCGTGGCACGTGCTTCGCCGTGAGGCCGTCCTCGGCGATCTCGGAGACCCACCAATCCGCCCAGTCGGTCGTGCCGAACACGGTGCTGAGGCCGGTGGGTGCGGTGAGTGTATCGGTGGCCAGGACGTCGAACGGCAGCAGCTTCTGACCCCCCGGCACATACTGCGTGCCCGCCGCAGGGGGGTGCAGGCCGACGCAGGGCTTGCCGGGCAGGGTGTTGGTCTGCCACATCGGGACGATGAAGGTCTCGGCGGCCTTGGCTGCGCGGGGCTGCGCCGTGAAGCCGGTGTCCCGGGGCAGCAGCACCATGTTGTCGACGCCGTTGTCGAGGCGCAGTTGGTAACGGTTGCCGGCAGGGACCAGTTCTCGCAGGAACGCCTCGTTCTCGACCAGGTCTTGGCCGCGGACGACCTCGTCGACGATCTCATCCAGGCGGCTCGGATAGTTGCGTGTCGGCGCATTGCCATCCGCACTTGGACCCCCCACAGGACTATCCTCCGGCGGACGTTGTTGCAGGACCCGGAGCGTGTCCGCAGACACCTTGGCCAGATCCAGACCGCTCTGCCCTTCGGCAGGGGACGGGGCGCTTGTCGCGGTCATGAACAGGACGGCCATGAGGATGATCATGCCCGCCATCAATGCCTCGATGACGTGCAGGCTGGCCTCATCATCCACCGGTCATCACCGGCAGAACCACTCTGAACGAGATCCATGCGGCGAGCATCATGATGAACATGCTCGTGAAGCCGCCGACAGGATTGCCTTTGGTCATGACGCCACCGACGAGCGAACCGCCCACTGCCTGGATGATCGCGCCGTGGAAGAAGATGTCATTGAACTTCTCGACGCTGAACGGCGCCAATACGATGCCGCCGACGTCCTGTGACTGGCCGCCGCTGCCGGCGGTGGCGGCGTCGACGGCCTCCTTGAAGGCCGGCAGGAACTGCGCCGACAGGATCAGGACCACCGAGATGAACACGAAGAACGCGATGAAGACGACGACGTTGTACATCTTCATCTGCTCCGTCCGCTCCGCGACGATCTGCTTGATCTCACGGGCGTCGTCGCTGGCAGCGGTCAGGACGTCCACGACGTTGCCACCAGCCCGTTGCGCTTCCACGACGAGGGCGACGGTACGGTCGATGAGCGGCGTCCGGGTGCGTTGCGCGAAGCGCTCCAATGCCTCTCCGAACTCGACACCCCATTCGACCTGGGCCGCCATGATGTGGATCTCCGGGGTCAGGGCACCGTACGTGCCGCGGCTCGCGGTCACCAGCGCGCGTGGCAAGGTCATGCCGGCGCGGGCCGATTCCGCCAGGTCCCGCAAGAAATCAGGGAACTTCTGGTCGATGGCCTCGATGCGCTTCAATTCTCGGTTGAAGAAGAAACCATACGGCCCTGCGATGCTGACGATGGAGACAAGCAGGACGTCCGTGGCGTACGTCGTCGGAATGTCGAAGATGCTGAAGCTCCGGAGGTCCGTCTGGTCCACCAGTTCACCGTTCTTGTCCACGACCTGCGTGATGATGGTCCGCTCCTCCGCCGTGAAGAACATCGTCACCGCAGCGATGAGGAAGATGAGGCTCAGGACACCGCCCACAGCGTAGATGGCCATGCGGGCCACGGCCGCCGGGTCGCGGCGCCGCTGACCTACGAGGCGCGACAGGTCATCCGTGTCGGAGACCGCCGCCCGCTTCATGTGTTTGCGCTGGACGACGCGCAGGATCACGAGTCCGCCGATGATGATGGCGGTGCCCGCGTACAGGATGCCCGCCGCGACCGCGATGCGGCCATTAGCGACGGACAGGTTGCCTGTGATGGCCGCTCCCGCGAACGCCATGGAGATCGCGACGAAGACGATGCCCGCGACGTACGTGCGGATGGCACGCTTCTGCAGCTCGACCCGCATCTCCTCGTTGGCCTTGCGGCTCGTCTCGATGGCCGCCATGAACAGCGAGTAGACAGACGGGAGGCGCAGACGGATGCGCATCGCCAGGAACTCGAGACCGACACCGACGGTGACAACGTAGATGCCTTGGCGGACCGCGATGTTGGTCGCGATGCCGATGTTCTGCAACAATCCGGTGGCGAGCAGCGCGCCCACGAGCATGAAGAAGCCGCCGATGGGCGTCAGGATCTTGCTGGCGAGCACCGAGCGCGGGTGCGGCTGGTAGCTGCTGAGGTTGTATTCGCGCACGACGAACGCCATGACCTGCACGAGCAGGATGATGGCCGCCAAGAGCGTGAACTGCTCCGCGAACGTGAACGTCGCCTCGCCCGGGTTGACGACGCCGATGAAGACCAGCAGGGCCGCTACCTCGACAACGAGGATGAACACGACAGTGAACAATGCCACGATGCTGACGATCGTCAACTGCAGGTCGGCTTTCCATTTCTCCAGGATCTTCTGGCCCGCGGCACCGCGCAGGGCACGCCAGCGGATGACGTTGAACACGAAGCCAGCACCCAACAACATGGCGGCCACGAGCGTCACCAAGTAGGTCAGGACACTGATGTCCAGGCGGATACCGATGCCGACGCGGCCCACGACGATCAAGACGATCAACGCCAGCGCCACGTAGACGAGGGCGTCGAGCAGGATCTTCATGCGCAGGTCGATCGGGCGGACCTCGATGTC
>JBFIDG010000112.1:0-7165 GCA_041581335.1 Thermoplasmatota archaeon | reverse complement strand
GCGATGACCTCAAGGCCGTCTTCGATGGACAATGCGTGTGGTGCCTCTTCGGTGACCTTGACGGGCCGGACCTCGAAGTCGTCCAGGAGGTAGCGGAGCAACAGCTCGCGCCGGGGGGACTTCGAGGCCAGGACGATCATGCGATGGCCTGCTGGATCGCTAGTTTCAGGCGTTCGCTGATGACGGCGCCGTCCACCTTGCCGCGCAGTTCGGCCATGACGGGTCCCATGAGGGGGCCCATGGACGCCATGCCGCGTTGCTTGATGAAGTCCTGACGCTCGCTGATCACCCGGGCGATGACCGCGTCCAGTTCGGAGTCGTCGGCGGCTTCTGCGCCGGCGGCCTTGATGGCCTCGTCCAGCGTCTGCGTGGGCGCCGCATCTAGGGCCGTCAAGACGTCCGGCACCGCTTCTTTGGCGAAGCGGCCGTCGGCGAGGGCGGCTGCGACCTCGGGGACGCGTGCCTTGACGGCGTCGGCGTGCTTCCAGTCGGCCGCGAACTGCAGGAGGATGCGGGCGGCGAGACCCGCGTCGACGCCGGCCTTGCACCATGCTTCGAACTCCGGCTCGCTGCCGTCCTTGAGCAACTGCTCGGCGATGTCCTGGGACACGCTGTAGCTCTTCACGAGCTCCGCGATGCGTTCCTCGGGGCGCAGCGGGAGGCGCGCCAGCACGCCGGACCACTGCTCCTTCGTGATGCGGATCGGAGGGACATCCGTCTCGGGGTACATGCGGGCGGCACCCGGAAGCGGCCGCATGAAACGCGACGAGTCATCCGGTTGCGCGGCGCGGACGGCCCGCCCGGCACCCCGTAGGGCCTCACGGGCACAGTCGGCCACGCCTTCCAGGGCGGAGCGGGCGACCTTGGCTTTCTCGACGCAGAGGACGAAGGCATCGGTCTCGACGAGCCCGAGCTGCTGCCGGACGCCGGCGACCTCGACCTCGGTGATGCCGTACGCAGGCAGCTCATCGCTGTGGAACACGCCCTTGACGCCGGCGCGGACCTTGGCATGGTCGGCGAACTCACGGCCGTAGCGCGGGCCGTCCTTCGTCGCGCCGGCGATCAGGCCGGCCCAGTTGGGCAGGACGAGGGCCATGACCTTGGCGCCGTTCTTGAGGGCGCCCGCCACGACCTTGCTCTCGCAGGCCGCGAACGCCTTGCTGACGTCTTGCGGTTCGCCGACGGATGCGGGGGTGAAGCCGCGTTCCTTCAGTGTCTCGGCGACGTAGTAGACCCAGAGCTGGCGGCGCACTTCCATGTCGATGACCCGGGGCACGGCGCGCAGGTCCTGACAGCCTTTGATCTCGACGCGGTCGCCGACGGCGACGCTGACGTTCAGGTCCTGGCGGATGCTGCCCAGGCCACGCTTGACGCGGCCGGTGGCCCGCAGCAGACCGCCAAGGCGCGCGGCCGTGGCCTGGGCGTGCTTGGGGTCCTTGATGTCGGGCGCGGTGGCCACTTCGATGAGTGGGATGCCGAGGCGGTCGAGGGTGTAGGTGACGGCGCTGCCGGCTTCGTCCAGTTTGCGGGCAGAGTCCTCTTCGACCGCGATCGTCCAGATGCCGACGTCGCCGCCCTCGCCGTCGACGGTGCCGCCGGTGGCGATGAGGCTGGTGCGCTGGAAACCACTGGTGTTGCTGCCGTCGATGACGGTCTTGCGCATGACGTGCACTTCGTCCGCAGGGCGGGCACCCAGCAACCCGGCGTAGGTCAAGGCGACATCGAGGGCGTCCGCGTCCATGGGGTGCGGGGGCTCTTCGTCCAGCTCGACCAGGCTCGTCACGCCGTCGATGGCGAGGTAGCGGAAGTTGCGGCGGCGCTTGCTCTCGGCCAGCACCGCAGGATCGGTCTCGCCAAGCTCCGACTGGGTCGCTTTGAGGCGGCGGTCGTACTGGGCCATGCTACGCTTGGCGACCGCCTCCGGGTCGACGACCTCACTCGGGCACGGACTGAACAGCTTGTTCGTGTCCAGTTGTTGATGGATCTCCAGGCCGCAGCGGAAACCGACGGCCTCGTAGTCCAGGGCCCCTTCCGTGGCGAGAAGACGGGCCTCCGCGGCGCTGATCATGCGGAGCCCTCCGGGAGCTGGTTGTGGCCGAACGCCAACGGGTCGGTGGCTTCGCCCATCTCGCCGGCCAAGGGCGTCAGGAACAGGCGGCGCACCTCGTCCGGGTCCTGGGTGTGTCCGAGGATCCACATCATCTTGATGTAGGCCACCTCGGGCATCATGTCCTGGGCGGGGATGACCCCCATCTTCAGGAGGTCACGGCCTGTCGAGTAGACGTTCATGTTGGTGCGCCCATGGATGCACTGGCTCGCCATGATGACGTGGGCGCCACGGGCGATGACCTTCTCCACACCGGGCAGACAGCGGCGCGCGATATGGCCCAGGCCCGTGCCGACGATGACCGTGGCCTTGCGGACCACGTCCTCGATGTGCTCCGGCCACAGGCCGGGGTAGCTGGTGATCATGCTGACCTCCTCGTCCCAGGCCGCGTCCACTTTGGCGGGGCCGGGGCTCAACGGGGCGCCTCCGTGCAGGACGATCTCTTCGCCGTCGACGTAGCCAAGCGGGCGCACGTTGATGGATTGGAATGCGTCGCGTCGGCTGGTGTGGTTCTTCCGGACCCTGTTGCCGCGGTGGATGGCGACGCGGTCGTCGTCGCTGGTCTCGTGCATGCATACCACCACCTCGCCCAGGTCAGAGTGGGCCGCGAGGCGGGCTGCGGCGAGCAGGTTGAGGCTGCCGTCGCTGCTGGGACGGTCGCTGCTGCGTTGGCTGCCCACCAGCACGACGGGGCCGGGCAGGTCCTTGAGGCAGAAGGTGAGTGCTGCGCTCGTGTAGGCCATCGTGTCGGTGCCGTGGCCGATGACGACGCCGCGGGCGCCGTTGTTGAGATGCCATGCGGCCCGTTCGGCGATCTGCGACCAGTGCTCGGGTTGCATGTCCTCCGAGAACATCTTGAAGATGACCTCGGCGCGGACGTTGCAGAAGTCGAAGAGTTCAGGCGCTGCGGCCGCCAGTTCCTCAGGCGTGGTGGCCGGGTGGACGCCGCCGGTGCGGTAATCGACGAAACTGGCGATGGTGCCGCCGGTCCCCAAGATCGCGATGGTGGGCTTGTCCGGGTCTTCTGCCGGCATATCGAACTTGACCTTCCGGGGGCTGGCCGCCTTGACGAGTTCTGCGTCGTCCATGGTGGCCTCGATGCCGATGTTGTAGCCGTTGTCCATCTTGATCGTCAAGATGGAGGCGTCGCTGAAGGCGTGCCGTGGCATCAGGATGCCCTCGAAGGTCTGGCCGTCTTTCTGGACGCGGATGCGGTCTCCCGGAGCGCTCACGGAGGTGCCGATGCTGCCTGCCCTTAAGAGGTTCAGGCGCGGCTGCCGATGCGGAAGCGCTTGCGGCGGGTCGGGAGCCCTTCCACGCGGATGCTGGTGCTGCGCGTGTACAGCACCAAGGCTGCCAAGGCGCCCCCGAGCATCAGGATCCAGACCTCGAAGGCCAAGGCCATGTCGGCCCATTGGCCCGCCGTCTGGCAGGCGTTCAACCCGGTGCTCTCCATGGTCCAAGGATCGCAGGCGCGCAGAGCGAACGGCGTGAACGCGAAGCCGACCATGATGATCGTCGCCACCAGGGCTCCGGCCGCCAGACCGCGCAGGGTGCGCTTGATCAGATCTTGTTCCAGCGGCGTGGCCTGGAAGTGTCCGGGGGGGATCTCTGGCTGGTCTGCCGGGACGAGCCGAGCAAAATAGCCTCTGTCGACGCGGGCGTTGCGGCGCTGCGCCCACCACGATCCGGCCATGACGAAGAACGCCATGATCGCCGGGAGGAACAAGATCCGTGGCACGAACAGGATGCGGTCCCAAGCGGTCGAGCAACCCAGGACCTCCGTCTGGCACTCGGGCCGGAGCAGGGCGATGAAGGGCAAGGCGCCGATGGCCAACGCATTGAGCGCTAGAAAGCCGCTCTGCCGGCCTGGGCCCTGGGCCCAGCGGAGGGTTGTCCGTCCCAACTTGCGCATCAGGCGTCCGACTCCACTCGTGCTTGAAAAGGAACGTGGTCGTTTGGTTGTAGCGAGCACCGTTGCAGGGGTTCACCAAGCCGGCCTTCCGTGCTGCCGCCGAACAAGGTCTGTGCGAGGCGAGGCGACAGTCCGCGTGCAGGTGCCCCTGGCTCGGGACGTGGTCTACGCCACGTTGGCCGATCCACATCGGCGGCCCCATTGGATCCGCGACCTGAAACGGGTGGTCCCGCAGCATGACGGCCGGGACCAGTGGGTCATGCATGGGCCGATGGGGTCGATCCTGTGGGAGGTGGAGCAGACCATCCAGCGGGCCCCTACGGCGCTCGGTTGGTGCATGACCGGCGATGAAGGGGCCGGGTACATGCGCTTCGACCTGGTCGAGCTGCCGGCGGGCGGCACCCGCATCACGGTGCGGCGCTTTCTCGGATTCCGCACAGCGTCACGGGCCCTGGACCAATGGTGGGGTCATCCCGGCCAGCGCCTGCAAGGCGACATGACCCATTTGCTGGAGCTGCTCCGGGCTGGTCCCGGACCGCAGGTCAATGCCGTCGGCTTCCGCCCTACGGCATCAGGGCTTTCACAAGCTCTTTGAGCCGTCCTTCGAGCACGTCGCTCTTCTCCAATACATAGTCATAGGCCACTTGGACGGTCTTGCCCGTCGCGTATTGGATGCTTTTCTCGCTGTCGCGGATCTCGTAGTCGAAATCCCAGGATTTGCCGCCGATCCGGCTCGTCCACATGCGGACCTCGAGTTTGGCCCCCATCTTGATGGGGACCTTGTAATCCAGGGCCGCATGGGCCAGGATGAACGGGAAGTCCTTCTCGCTGGCACTCCCCGCGACCTGCGTGAAGAAGCGCATGCGGGCATGCTCCAGGAACGTCAGGTAGATCGCGTTGTTGACGTGGCCCAGGCCATCGACGTCGTTGAAGCGCACCTCGACGGGCACCGAAAAGACGCTCATGCAGCGACCTCCGTGCGCAGCCGTCCGGCAAGCGCCTGGATCGCATCGGCGGTCATGGTCGGGCGTTGGCTGAACAGGGCGTGGATCGGCCCGGAGGCGTCACCGGCCGTGCGGGGGACGATGTGGATGTGCACGTGAGGGACCTCTTGTCCGGCCGTTGGTCCATTGTTGATGGCGACCGTCGTGTCGGCGATGCCGAGCGTGGTCCGAAGCCCCTTGATGATCCGCTGCGTCGTCGCCATCAATGCGGCGGCGTCCGCGGACCCCAGGTCTTCGATCCGTTGGGCATGGGTCTTCGGGATGACCAGCGTGTGCCCCTCTGCGAGGGGCTGGATATCCAAGAAGGCCAGCGTCTGCTCATCCTCGTGCACGCTGGCGCTCGGGATGTCGCCCGTCGCGATGGCACAGAAGATGCAGTCGCCCATGGTCGGTGGATGCGCTCCTGGGTTTAGGGTTGTGGTCCTGGGTCCTAGCCCATCTTGTGGATACGCGGCTTGAACCAGGCGCCTAGCTCGCCCTCGAGGTCCTCGTCGTCCACCATGTCCCAGACGCGGTTGCCAAGGTCCTGCGCTTCGGCCAGGGTGGCCTGGAGATTGTAATCGCGGTGACTGAGCATATCGGCCACGTAGTCCCATGCAGTGCGGAAGTTCGCCTCCGCAAAGGGCCGGGCCCGGGCGATCGCGGCCACCAGGAACGCTGCCTGTTCATGGACGGGGCCTTTGGGGAAGCCGGCGTGCAGGCCGGCGAGGGCGCCACGGGCCTCTTCGTAGTCTTCCTCGTCAGGCGCATGGAAGCGGTTCAGGAGGACGAGGCGGTCTACGAACTGGCGCGTGGGTTCCAGGCGGGAGATACTCATGGGAAGACCTTGGCCACGTACGGGCCGAGGTCCATGTATCCATGCCTGCGGTAATATTCTTTCACTCCGGGTCCCGCGAGGACCGCGACCTTCTGGACCCCCCATTCCTGGGCGACCTCTTCCGCCGCGGCCAGCAATCGGGCCCCGAACCCGCGGTGCTGCCAGGCATCAGGGTCGTGTTCGCCGAGGCCTTGAGCGGCGCCGTAGACCTTGAGCTCCCGGATCACGGCTGCGCCCGAGAGCTCCGGCCGGTGGGGGGTGCCGACGAGGCGGATCCGGATGAAACCGGCAAGCGCGTCGGCCTCGGCGTCTTCGAAGGACAGGAAGCACTCCTTGCCGCCGCTGGCGTCGTAATCGCGGCGCACGATGGCCATGCGGTCCTGGCGCACGTCGGCCCCGTCCCGTTGGCGAGTGCCGATCTCGCGGGCCTTGATGTCGCGCAGCCGGATGCCGCGTCGCACGGCCTCGGCCTCGGCGAGTTGGCGCAGGTTGCTGTTCATCACGCCCGCCAGCACGTGCGTGGTCGGGATGTCCCGGTCGATGCGCTGGATGCGGCAATATTCGGGGACGTGGCGCAGCGACTCGGCGACGATGTGGACCGCGGCCGCCGTGTCGAGGGGCTCGAAGCGCCCTTGCTGCCACCAACGCTTGAGCGTCGTCTCCCCTTCCTGCACGATGAGGGTAGGGTAGATCTTGATCATGTCCGGTCGGAAATCCGGGTCCTCGAAGAGCATCCGCATGTCTTCGATGTCCGCCTCGGCATCGACCGCGAAATGGGCCAGGTCCGGGTCGTCCCGGGCGCCGGCGATGGGAAGGGTGGGGAGTGGCCGGTCGTCTGTCGATGCAATCGTCGGCTCGTCGGGCCGCTCCGCTGGGAGCCTCGGCAACCCCGGCACTAGCAGGTCCTCGCGGACCTGCGTCGGCCTGGTTCCCCGCTCCCCTGCGGGTCGCGGAAGGCCATCCTCGCCTGTCGGCTCGGCGTTCCGGCCACCTTCGGTCGCCGGAGCGGGGCTTGCCGAGGCCGCTGGCCTCGGCAACCCCGGCATCATGTGCACGCACACTTTGTACCCCGCGTCGCGGGCGGCACGCATGGCGTGGCGGGCATCGTCGACGTCGTGGCCCCGGTGCGTGAGCTTGGTCACCTCGTCGCTGAGCGTCTGGATGCCCAGCTCGATGCGCGTCGCGCCTTGGCGCAGCATCGCATCGATGTGGGGCTCGAAGCACCAGTCCGGCTTGGTCTCCACGGTGAGGCCGATGACGCGGCACCGCGTCGACTCGTTCGTGGCCATGGCGGCCCTGAGGCGGGCCAGGCGCTCATCGGC
>JBFIDG010000111.1:0-7200 GCA_041581335.1 Thermoplasmatota archaeon | reverse complement strand
CTGGGAGGAGCGGGACAGGGGAGCGGACAAGGACACCGCGCTACGCGCCGCCCTTCGCCACGCCGGGCGTGCCATCACGGGTACCACGGCCACGACGTTCGTCGCCTTCGCGGTCCTGGCGGGCGTGTACTTCCTGCAATCCAAGAACCTCGCCATCCTCACCGCGGTGGGCGCCCTCTCGGCGTACACGCTGACCGTGTTGTTGGCCCCCCGTGTCTTGATCTCGGGCCGCTCAGACGTCGCCCAGGCGAAGCCCGTCCCGGCACGCAACTGACGGGGTCAGTGCTGTCCGCCGATCGGGTGGTGGACACCCTTGCCGGCGCTGACCTTGCCGACGACCTGGACGTGGTAGTCGGCGTTGGCACGCAGCACCTTCAAGGCCGCATCGACCGCATCGGCGGGGACGACGACCACGAAGCCCATGCCCATGTTGAACGTCTTGTACATCTCGTGGTCTTCGACGCTGCCCCATTCCTGCATGCGCTGGAAGACCGCTGGGACCGCCATGGGGTCGGTGATGTCGTAGCGGACGTCTTGGTTGATGCGGCGCAGTTTGCGCAAGCCGCTGCCGGTGATGTGGCTCAGGCCATGCACGGCGACGTCGCTCTTCAGTAGGGCGACGATGGGCTTGACGTAGATGCGCGTCGGCTCCAATAGGACCTCGCCGACGCTGCCCTCGTAGTCGTCCGTGGGCCAGGGGTCGTTGTAGTCGTAGCCGGCGCCCTCGATGACCTTGCGGGCGAGGGTGTAGCCGTTGCTGTGGATGCCGCTGCTGGCCAGGCCGATGAGGACATCACCGGGCTGGATGGCTTCGCCGGTGACCAGGTCTTCCTTCCTGGCGTAACCAAGGCAGGTGCCGGCCAGGTCGAAGCCCTTGACGATGCCCGGCAGGGTGGCGGTCTCGCCGCCCACGAGGCTGACGTTGGCCATGATGGCCGCGCGCTCGAGGCCGATGCCGATCTGCTTCGTGAACTCCGGGTCCGGGTCCTCGACGGCGAGGTAGTCGACGAAGGCGATGGGTTCAGCGCCGACGCAGATGGCGTCGTTGACGTTCATGGCCATGCAGTCGATGCCCATGGTGTCCCATTTCTTGATGGCGCGGGCGATCTCGACCTTCGAGCCGACACCATCCGTGCAGAGGCACAGGGCGAATTCGCCGAACTCGACGAGGCCACCGAAGTGGCCGATGCCACCGATGGGGGCGCCAATACCGCTGCGGGCAAACGCGAGGGCACCGGCGAGGGCGCCGACGGCCTTGTCTTCCTTCTCGATATCGACGCCGGCGTCGGCGTACGTCATGGGCTTGGCCACGGTGGCCGGACTCCGGCATCATTGAAGAATGCGGCGACGCCCGGCCTCCTGGTGCCCGTCCAGCGACGGCGTACCGGGCGGCTACCAGGCCAGAGGCGTCAGGGTCCCATTGCGCAGGGACGGCCCTTCTTTCAGGGTGATCGCGCCCGCCTTGTTGCCGGCCTCCACATCGACCATCGAGGCCCATGGACGCCCTTCTGGGTCGACCTCCATGCTGATGAAGTCCACGAGGCCGCCGCAGCGGATGCGACCACATTGACCCAGGGCGATGGGCGCGTCCGTGGCAGCCAGGGAATAGACCTGTGGCTCGTCGGCGAAGGCGTCCAGGATGACGCCGAAATACGGGTACCACTCGGCGGCGTCGTCATCGAGGCCGGGACCGCCCCCGGCGGGGTCCGTGTAGGCAGCGTCGGTGCCGATGTACACGACTGCGACCATGCCCGCGGCTCCGGCGGCGACCTGGTTGTACGCCGTCGCCTTGACGCCAGGGATGGTGACGTCCAGGGCTGGACCCCAGGTGTCGCCGTGGTCGCGGCTGATGGCGAGGCGGACGCGGGCGTCGCGGTCCAGCCAGTTGACGTACACGTTGCCATCGTCGTCGACGCTGACCGCCACGTCGTGGTCACCGTCCGTCATGGCGAACGCGGGGTCGTCGGAGACCGTGTGGGCGGTCCATGTCAGGCCGTCGTCGATCGTGCGGTAGAGCATCGGCGCACCGGCGCCGGTGGGGCAGCTGGTGCTGGGCAAGTAGACTCGGCCTTCGTCGTCGGCGGCCAGGTGGCCCGTCAGGGCGCTGCATAGGCTGGTGCTGACCTTGGTGTCGACCAAGCGTTGAGGCCCCCACGTGATGCCTCCATCGGGGCTGATGGCGCAGTCGATGTGCGTGATCTCATTGCCACAGATGTAGAGCAGATTGGGGTAGAGCACAGTGGGGACGGTGCGTGGCGGTGCGGCCACCAAGGTCTGGTGATCGAGGATGCCCGGGGCGCCGCAGCCGTTGGGGTTGGTCAGCCACGAGGCTCCTTCGTCGTCGGTCCAGCTCAACTCCACGCAGTTGTGGATCAGGTCCGCCGTCCAGACCCGACCGGTCACGGCGTCGACGACCACGTACGGATCGGTGGTGATGGGGTGGCGGGGCTGGTCAGGAGCGACGGGGCCAAGGTGGGGGCCGATGTCGATCCACGATGCACCTTGGTCCAGGCTGGCCATGATGACGGCGGCATCGTCCGTGAGCCGGCTGGCCGTCACGTAGATGTGTCCGTCGCCATCGATGCCGATGGTCGGCTCCAAGGCGCTGTTGCCGTGCAGGCTGAACCCGGGCACGATGCGGATTCCGGGCGCGGTCGCATTGCCCCCGCCGGCGGCGTGGGCTTGGATGCCGCCGCTGGGGACCGGGGTCGTGGGCGTGCTGGTGTCAGCCGGATCAGGATCTTGGCTCAGGCAACCGGACATGATCAGCAGGGCCAGGACGGCCATCGTCGTGCGACGCATCACGTCGGCAGAGCTGGTCGCGCTGATAGCTTTGGCCGCGCGTGAGCCCGTCCCCTCAGGGGCCGTTGCCTTAGTTGGGGTACAGTTTGGCGATCTCGGAGCCGAACTTGTCGCTGATGATGCGGCGCTTCAGTTTCAGGCTCGGCGTCAGTTCACCGCTCTCGACGGTCCAGTCCTGGTCGACGATCCACCATTTCTTGATCTGCTCGTAGCGCGCCAGGTGGGCATTGACCGCCTCGACCTCTTTTTCGATGAGGCTGACGACGCGTTGGTCCGCGACCAGCTGGCTGCCCTTGGCGGCGATGCCGTTTGCCAAGGCGAACTGCTCCAGGACCTCCCAGTCGGGGCAGATCAGGGCAGACATGTACTTGCGCTTGTCACCAATGACGCAGGCCTGGGCGATGTGAGGCTGCAGCTTCAGGCGGTTCTCGATGGGCTGCGGCGCGACGTTCTTGCCGTTGCTCATGACGATGATCTCCTTCTTGCGGTCGGTGATGAACAGGAAGCCGTCCTCGTCCTCGTAGCCGACGTCGCCGGTGTGGAACCAGCCGTCCTTGTCCATGACCTCGGCGGTGGCCTTCTTGTTGTTGTAGTAGCCCTGCATGACCATGGGGCCCTTGCAGAGGATCTCGCCTTCGACGACGTCGGTGCGCTGCGAGTCCCATTCACTGGTGTCGATCTTGATCTGGCAGCCGGGCACGGCCTTGCCGACGCTCCCAAAGCGCAGGGCGCCCGGGCGGTTGACGTTGATGACCGGGCTGGTCTCCGTCAGGCCGTAGCCCTGCAGGATCTTGATGCCGGCGGCCCAGAAGAACTCCTCGATCTCCTTGCTGAGCGCCGCGCCGCCACTGACGAAGTAGCGCAGGTTGCCGCCGACACGGGCCTTGAGTTTGCCAAAGACCAGTTTGTCAGCTTTGGCGACCTTCTTGGCGAGGCTCTTCGGGAGCGGTTCGTTGCGCTGGATGTAGACGTTGGCGGCCATGCCTTGCTGGATGGCCCAGTTGAAGATGGCGCGCTTGATGAAACTCGATTGCTTGACGCTGTCGTGGATGCGCGCATAGATCTTCTCGTACAGGCGCGGGACGCTCATCATGATGGTGGGCTTGGCGACCTGCATGTCGTCCAGCAACGTGTCGATGCTGCGGGCGAAGAAGACGTGGGCGCCGACACCGTACGCCGTGAAGTGGCCGCCGGTGCGCTCGAAGACGTGGCTGAGCGGCAGGAAGCTGAGGAAGGTGTCCTGGGGGCCGATGTCGACGCAGCTGGCGGCCATGACGGCGTTGCTGGCGAAGTTGTTCTGGCTCAGCATGACGCCCTTGGGTTCGCCCGTGGTACCACTGGTGTAGACAAGACTGATGAGGTCGCCGGGAGCGACCTTGCCAGCCATCTTGTCGAAGGCGTCAGGGTTCTTCGCGGCGTAGTCGCGGCCCTCACGGACCAGGCGGTCGTACGTGATGACGCCCTTCTTGCGGCTGGTACCTTCCAAGAGGACGATCGCGTCGACCTTGATCTCCTTGCGGACGGCATCCAGGCGGGCCAGCATCTCAGGATCCTGGACGAACATCACCTTGGCGCCGGCGTCGTTGAGGATGTAGGCCACCTGCGGACCGGTCAGCGTGTCATAGATGGGGACACTGACGAAGCCGACGGATGCGTTGGCGAAGTCGACCTCGGCCCAGCGCGGGCTGTTCTTGCTCCAGATGGCGACACGGTCCCCGGCTTTGACGCCGAGGTTCAGCAGGCCGTTGGCGACGTCACGGACCGCCTGGCCGTATTCGGCGTATGTCCGGCTCCGCCAGGATTCCCCGTCGTACCACGTCTGTGCCTTCTGGTCCGCATGCTTCGCGACGCTGTCAAGGAACAGCTTGCTGATCGTTGTCGTATCCATTTCCTTCACCGGCTCCACCAGGACTTGCTCACTCATCATCACTCACCGATGCACCAGCACGGCAGTGACGCAAGAAAACCATGACGGCACCTCCAAACGGTCGGCCCGCATGGCGAACATCATGGAATGGAGCCCCTCGGAGCGCAGTCCCGGACGCAATTACCACTTCATGGTGAGCGCCGTGGCGCCGCGTCCCATCGCTTGGGTGACGAGCTTGCACGGTGACATCGTCAACCTCGCGCCCTTCAGTTGGTTCCAGTCCGTGTGTGCCGACCCGCCCCTCATCATGCTGGCCTTCGCGGATCGCCACGGGGAGCTCAAGGACACCTGCCGCAACATCCTGGACTCCAAGGAGTTCGTGATCAACGCGGTGACCGAGCCGTTGGCCCTGCCCATGGTGGCCTCCAGCGGCGACATGCCCGCCACGACGTCCGAAGCGGAGGCCGGTGGCGTGGCGTTGATGCCCAGCGCCGTGGTCGCGCCGCCCCGTGTGGCCGCGAGTCCATACCACCTGGAGTGCCGCTACGTCGAGCATCACCGGTACGGGGACAAGGAGCCGACGACCATGGTCATCGGGGAGGTGGTACATATCCACGCGGACGACGCCGTCCTCGACGACCGGGGCAACATCGACAACGCCAAGGTCCCGCTGATGGCACGGCTCGGCGGGCCGCATTACGTGGTGACGAAGGACCTGGTCGACCTGCGCCGTCCGGCCTGACTCAGCGCAGCCGGCTCAATGTCTTGGCATCATGGTCGATGCGCATCTCTTCGACGCGGCCCTGGAACGCCTTGAACCGGATGATCCCTGCGACGACAGGGTTGCCTTCGTCGCCAGTGTACTCGGCCAAGACGGGCTCCCCGTCCAGGTCGAGGACCCGCGTGAACGCCATGGGGCGGTCCTTGAACTCCGCTTCAAGGTGCGCGCGCAGGGCTTTGCGGCCCTCACCGACGAGGTGTCCGTCGCGCAGGACACGGGCGCCACGATAGGATTGGGACGCGAGTGTCTCCGTGTCGTGGGCGTTGAAGGCCCGTGCTTGGACCTCGGCGAAGGCGCGCGGACCGCATTCAGGGGACATCAATGGAGCATCCGCCTGGAGGTACATGAAACCGCGCCGAGCAGGGTGAACCGGTTCACCCGCTGCGAGGGTGGGAGGCATCGTCAGGTGACGAAGTTGCTGCGGAAAACGCGGCCCGGACCGACACTATCCGTGGTGCGCACGTGAAAGACAGGGGTGGCGACGATCCGCGGCCTCGGCGGGCAAAGCCGGCACGGCCAGGGAAAACGCGGTCCGAGACCTCCGCCGCCGCTGAGCGCACGTGCAATCAGGGGGTCGAAGAGCATCCGCTCGCCGAGAAGTGGGTCCGGCCAGATTCGAACTGGCGATCTTCACCATGTCAAGGTGACGTCCTAACCAACTAGACCACGGACCCGTTCGGTTCGCGGCCAGCGAATGCTGCCTCCACAAGGGGGGCATTTCCCGGCGACTCAGGTCTCCGATATAACCAGTGCGGTCAGGTGTGGATGAGGGGGTGCTGGAGTGGAAAATGCGATCGTGGATGGCCCCCGCGAGGCTCGGTCTGGCGTCGGCCGCCGCGGCCCGCCGGAAGGCCAGGATCGCCTGCATAGCCCCGACCTCCGGCGAGTCTTGCGCACGAGATCCCTGCACCCCTGGCAGGGGCCGATGCGTTGGGATGGCCGCTTCGCTGGGAGCCTCAGTCGTCGCCGTCACTCGCAAGCGGTGGTGTGGGCCGCTTCGCTCGGAGGCTCAGTCGTCGCCGTCACTCGCAAGCGGTGGTGTGGGCCGCTTCGCTCGGAGCCTCAGTCGTCGCCGTCGTCACTCGCAGGTGCTTACGCACCTGCTCGGATGAGGGGCACTCCTTCGCTACGCTCAGTCGTCCCCATCATCCTCGTCCTGGTTCATGCGCCAGTCCTTGACGAGGGCTTCGATGCGGTTCTTGATGTCGCGGCGCGCGACGCGGACGAGGCTACGGGCCTTCTGCAGGTCGTGGCTCATCGACTGGAACGGCTCACTGTCAGCCAGGTAACCGTTGATGACCGCCAAGGGCTCCTCCCAAACGGGGAGCTCCTCGATCTTCTTGACCTTCTCAGCGAGGGCCTCCTTGGCCAACTCGACCATTTCGCCAGCCATCTCGGTGTAGGCCTGGACCCACTCCTCGTCGCTGGGCTCTTCATCCTCGACCTCGGCGCCTTCGAGTTTGGCCTCGAATTTGACGACGGCGTCGGTGAGGTCCTTCTTGACCTTGCGCAGGGATTCCTTGGCGCGGTCCAGAAGTTTGTCCTTGACGACCTCTGCATCTGCGAGGAAGCTGTCGATAGCGGAGATCTGGTTGTCCCACTGGTACATGAGTTCCTCCTTGACCAGCGGCATCTTCGCTTGCTCCATCGCATTCTGCAGGTGGGCCTGGGCCTTCTGGATGGCCTCCTGAGCGTCCATTGTCTTCTGGCATAAGGGCCGGATATTTCAGCGCCGCGCTCTCAAGCGTCG
>JBFIDG010000110.1:0-7279 GCA_041581335.1 Thermoplasmatota archaeon | reverse complement strand
GGCCGGCTGCGCAGGCATCGTCTCGGACGAAGTCCAACCCCGCACACGCCACATCACCATGTGGGTGGAGGCGATCGACTGGGAGATCCACCCCGGCGTCACGACGCCCGTCTGGGCGTTCTGCGCCGAAGGCGACGGCGTTGAACCAGTACACGGCGAGGCCTGCGGCGTGCCGGGACCGACGATCCACGTCAATGAAGGCGACACCATCGTGTTGGCGTTCCGCAACGACCACACCATCCCCCACACGGTCCACTTCCATGGCTGGCATCCTTATGCCATGGACATGCACGGCAACGGCGCCCTGGGTGGGTCCATGGTGGCAGAGGCCGGCGAGACCGAGACCATCCGCTGGAAAGCCGAGCCTGCTGGGACGTTCATCTATCACTGCCATTTCGACACGCCGACGCACATGGACATGGGCATGTATGGCGCGTTCATCGTGCATGACCGCAGCGAGCCGCACCCGGACGTCGAGTATGTCGCGGTCCTTGACGAGTGGCGCATCAGCGATGAACCCGCCTTCGTCGGCAACATCCCGGCGTACAACTTCTTCACCATCAGCGGCAAATCGTTCCCGCTGACCCAGCCCATCATCGCTGACAAGGGTGATCACGTGCGCATCCACATGGTCAACGCCGGCTACGAATGGCATGCCATGCACGTGCACGGGTACACTCCCGACAGCTGGGAGGGCGTCGCCGGACCGAAGCATGCGGTGCCGACCGATGTGCGCGAGATCGCGCCCGGCCAGAGCGTGGTCCTGGACTTCAAAGCGGACCGCGAAGGCATCTGGTTGATGCATGACCACGTCGTGCCTCGGGTGACCGCGGGCAGTGACGGTTCCGGGTTCGGCGCGTACCCCCGGGGCATGTTGACGGCGCTCGTCGTCGGGCAACAATACGTGGACCAACTCGTGGGCCTGGTGCCGACGCTGCTGGCGGCGGCCCAAGGCGATGTGGCCGCCCCAAACGCCGACCACGCCCACGACGAAGCCGCTCCTGAAGCGGAACCTGCCCCCGCCGAACCCGCCCCCGCAGCGGCGCCGCGCGTGACGAGCCGGATGGAGGGCTACAAGTTCGTCGATGAGACGCTGGAGATCGCGGCGGGCACCAAGGTGACCTGGGTGAACAAGGACAGCGCGTTCCACACGGTCACTGACGCGGCCGGCGCCTTCGACTCGGGCAACATCAACGCCGGCCGGAGTTGGTCCTACACCTTCGACACGCCGGGCACCTACAAGATCTACTGCAAGCCCCACGCCGCGCAGCAAGAGGGGGAATGGAAAGGCATGGTCGCCCAAGTGATCGTGAGCTGACCGGAGATGTCCGGTATCGAGTCCTTCCCCACCTCCTCCTTCTTCGCAGCATGGAACGCAACCTCCCCCCAGGACATGCAGGACTCCGCCTCGTCGCGGCCAGCGGCCTTCTCATCTTGGCCCTCGACCTGTACGCGATCAGTGGCGAGACCACGTGGTGGTGGGCCGGCCTCGGCGTCGCGTCCATGGCGGGACTCCTGCTGGTGAGTGGCCTGGGGCAGTATTGTCCCATCTACGAGGCCCTGGGCATGGGCGGCAACAAGCAGGCCACCTGACCCGACCGTGGCCACGGGCCGCGATGCCCTAA
The DNA here is from genome assembly GCA_041581335.1 of Thermoplasmatota archaeon. Taxonomy (GTDB): domain Archaea; phylum Thermoplasmatota; class E2; order JACPAO01; family JAHFTW01; genus JBFGSX01. Next base: position 5,654 of record JBFIDG010000110.1, on the reverse strand, counting down.
CCGTCCGCGCGCCGGGACATCACGCTCTTCACGGGCCCCGGCCATGGCCCCTTGTGCGCAGCCTCGTCCGCATCACTTTGATTGCCCTCGTCCTGGCCGGCTGCACGCAGCCCACGTACGAGCCGGACCCGATCCCATCGGCGGGTCCCGAGGCGGTCCGCTTCCTCGTCATCGGCGACACCGGCACCGGGACGTTCACGCAGAAGAAGGTCTCGGAGGCCATGGAGATGGTCTGCATCGACGTCGGCTGCGACTTCGCGTTGTTGCTGGGTGATGCCATCTACGAGTCCGGCGTCAACAGCGCCGACGACGCACAGTTCCGGAGCAAGTTCGAGCAGCCCTACGCGAACTTCTCCATCCCTTTCTACGTGGTCCTCGGCAACCATGATTACGGCAGCCACGGAACCACGTATGATGCATCGAAGGCCACCCATTACCTCGACTATGCCAAGCGCAGCACCCGGTGGACGATGCCTGGAATGACGTACGTCGTGGACACCGGCCCCGTCGACCTGTTCGCACTGGATTCCGTGGCGCTTGCCGCACCGGGTAGTCCGACGGCCGCGCCGGGAGCCTCCGCGGCCGAACAGCAGGCGTGGCTTTCGCAGGCCCTCGCAGCAAGCGACGCGCCATGGAAGATGACGTTCGCGCACCACCCCTACATCAGCAACGGCGTCCACGGAGATGCCGGCAGCTACGACCGCACGCCGGGACGGGGCGCGGCATGGAAGGAACTCCTCGAATCTACGGCGTGCGGGAACGTGGACTTCCATCTGGCCGGCCACGACCACGACCTGCAATGGCTCAAGCCTGTGCCTGCCTGCGGTGACACGGAGTTCATCATCAGCGGCGCCGCGGCCAAGCAACGCGGCCCCGGCAGCAACGACCACGCCGCAACCTTCGAGGCCTATGGCACGTACGGTTTCGTGTGGATGCAGGCGACGAACACAGAGCTGACCGTGCGGGCCTACGATGATGGCGGCAAGGTCCTGATGCAGAGCACGCGGTCGGCCTGAGTCAACGCCATAGCCCTGCGCCGCCGACACCTTTGGAGGCCCGATCCATGACGGTGCCGACGAACGCATCGATGGTGGCTTCGTCATCGCCTTCGAGGATGCCTTGCAGGTCCTTCCACTTCTCATCAAGGCGATGCATCATGGCGGTGTCGATGGTGTCCTGGGCGGTGAAGTACCACGCCTCGACCGGGTTCTCTTGCCCGATGCGGTGCAGCCTACCTTCGCATTGTTCGTGCTTGGTCGGCGTCCAATCCAGTTCGATGAAGACCACGTGGCGGGCGTGGAGCTGCATGCCGTCCACACCTTGCCCGCTGGCATCCATGGTGGCGACGAGGCCGTCGTAGTTGCCGAGGCCATCGATCATGCTCTGGCGGGCGATGGTGGGCACATCGCCCGTGATGACCGGCGTGTTTCCGGGCAGGGCCTCGGCCAATTCCTTGACGACCTGTTTGTGGTGGGCGAAGTAGATGGCGCGTTCGCCATCGAGCCCCTGTGCCCATTCGACGACGGCCGGGATCTTGGCCAGCGCCGCTTCGCGTCGTAGGCGCCCCAGGTGTTGTCGGCCTTGCAGCCGCTCCGTGGCACCCCAGCCGTCCGGGTGGTCCTTGCGCAGCCGGCGCACCCATTCCACGAACGATTCCTCTTCGCGACGGTAGCCGCTGCGTTCTTCGAGCACCAGGTCGCGGCGGGTGCGGTGGAAGGCGGGCAGATCGGCGTGCACGTCGTCTTTGGTGCGGCGCAGGAAGCAGGTGTCCTTGAGCCGCTGATGCAGCTCCTTGCGGGGCAACGCCTCGATGGCGTTCATGGCGTGGTCGTGGCGCAGTGGGCCGCTGGCTGGGGTCCACCAGTGCGGCAGGACCCCCTTGTAGATGTGCAGGACGTCCTCCAGTTGACCCAGCAACCGTAGTTGTTGGATGATGTCCGGACGCCGGTTGGGGATGGGTGTGCCGGAGAGGGCGAAGCGGATGGAGACCGCCTCCATCAGGTCCTCGGCGAGCTGCGTGCGCTGAGCGGCCGGGTTCTTGTAATAGTGCGCCTCGTCGAGCACCACCGCCTTGGGGCCCTGCATCAAGAGTTCCTCGATGGCCCCTGGCAGCAACTCGGGGTTGAGGACGATGAGGTCCGCATCTTGGAGCTTGTCGCGGCCTTTCTGCAGGACTTGGACGCTGCGCCATGGGACCCATTTGAGGATCTCGGATTTCCAGCTCAGTTTGACGCTGGCTGGGCAGACGATGATGGCCGGATGGGCCTGCAGGTTCTCCAAGGCGAGCAGTGCTTGGACGGTCTTGCCCAGACCCATGCCGTCGGCGAGGAAGGCCCGGCGTTTGGTGACCATGAAGCCGACGCCATCCCGTTGGTACGGCCTGAGCTTGGCTTCGGCCGCCTTGATGCGGGCGCGCAGGTCGGCGCCCGGGAGGAGGTCCGCGACGCGGCCTTCGGCGTCGTCATCCAGGATGTAGTGATGCGCTTCGGCGAGGTACCGGACCGCTTCGGCGCCATCGTGGTCGTCGTCCCACCACCAGACCCGCTCGGGTCCGTCCCAAGCAGGCAGGGGCAGGCCACGATCGTGGAGGGCTTCGCGCCACGCCTCAGGGACCACCTTGACCTCGAAGCGGTCACGCAGGCGGATGGTGTGCTTGCTCTCGAAGCTCACGTGATGATGTCGCTGTCTTCTTTGCCGGTCCACCAGCTCAGGTGGTAGTCCTTGTCCCGGGCGTCGTGGGCGGCCTTGGTCATCTTGAGCGGCCGGTACGTATCGATCATGACCGCCATCTCGCTCGTGGCTTCGTGGCCCATGCTGGCCTCGTAGCGGCCCGGTTGGGGCGCGTGCGGGATGCCCATGGGGTGGAGGCTGAGGCTGCCCGGGCCGACGCCTTTGCGGCTGGTGAAGTCGCCTTCGACGTACCACAGCACTTCGTCGCAGTCCACGGAGGAGTGCGGGTAGGGGCAAGGGATGGCATCGGGGTGGTAGTCCACCTTGCGGGGCACGAAGGAGCAGACCACGTAGGCGCCCCCCTGACCAAGGAACGTGGTGTGGATCGGCGGGGGTAGGTGCACGGTGCTGGTCTTTGGCTGGTAGTCGTGGATGTTGAAGGCCACGGGGTAGACGGTGCCGTCGAAGCCGACCACGTCGAAGGGGTGGTGGGGCAGGACTCGGGTGGTGTACGTGTCCTTGCGCTTGTGCAGGACACGGACGTGGCCCTTCTTGTCCATGTCCGACGGGTCCGGCTCGCTCAGCGTCTCCGGTCGGCGGAAGTCCCGGTGCGAGAAGGGTGCATCCATCTTCATCTGTCCCACGGGGTTGGTGAAGTTGCTGGGGATCTGCAACTGGGCGCGGCACTCATTGACCATGACGTGCACGGGGCCTTCATTGAAGCGGACGCGGTGGATGGCACCCTTGGGGATCCAGACGTAGTCGTGGCGCTTGAAGGGCAGGCGGCCCATCTCGGAGTCGACGACACCGGAGCCATCGTGGATGAAGAGCAGGATGTCGCCATCGCCGTTCTGGAACAGGCCCGAATCCGGGTCCGTGGGTTCGCTGGTGCCGATGTGGACGTCTTCGTTGCCCATCAGCACGACGTGGCTGTGCCAGAGGCCACCCTTGGTGGCCATGCCGCTACTGGGGACGTGGGTACGGACCAGGTCTTGGCCAGACACATCAAGCCACTTGGGGTCGTAGGAGATGGGGGCCTTCTCGACGGCGACCTCCTGGCCGGGGTTGTGTTCACGGTACAGGATGCTGTAGGCGCCGTCGAAGCCACCGCGGGTCACGCAGTGCTCGTAGAAGACCGGGCAACCGTCACTGTCTGGCGCGTCGCGGCGCAAAGCGATGTGGTGCTTGGCCGGCAACTTGCCGAGGCTGTGGTACTGGAACACGGGCCGGCCACGGATGGCGGCGCTTTCAAGCCTGTTGGCTGGCCTCGAGGCGGCACAGCACGACGCCGTTGCTGGCGAGGCTGCTGCGCAGGTCGCCACCACCCTCCCGGGGCGGGGCGCAGAGGGCGATGACGTCGCCGGCTTCGAGCTTGGGCTCCGCGCGGTCGATCTCCCCTTGCCAGTCGAGGAGTGCCTTGACGGGGCGGATGCTGGGCAGGTCGTCCACGAAGGCCGAGAACAGGAAACCGAGGGGGTCGCCGGCTTCTTCCGGCGTGATGAGCCACGGGCCGAGGCTGACGGTGTCTCCGACGCGGTGGAAGACCGTGAATCCGGCGACCTTCTTGTTGCGGCCGACGACGGCCGCGACGCCGGTGTGCCAGGTGCCCGAGGGGAGCTCTGCGCCGTAAGCGACCACGGTCTTGGGAGCGACGTCTTCGTTGGCGCCGCCGCGAAGCAACATGCGCTTGGGTTCGACGCAGCTGAGCCACTGCAGCTTCTCCGTGTGGCGGCGGGCCTCTTGGGGAGGCTGGCCACGCTCGAGGAGGCTGAGGCGGCGCATGATGTCGCGGTTGCCGAGCATCTTCAGCAGGTCATCGTCCGATTCTGGCTCGACGCGGCTCAGATCGACCGCTCGGTCCTCGTGGCGAAGGCAGGCTTTGGGCCCTCCTTCGTTGAATCGGCCTAGGCGCATAAGGCGGGCGACCCCGATGATGTAGATAGCGGCGTCGGCGGCCACGGCGCCAAGCGGCACTGGGCCAAGGCGGGCACGGGAACGACGGTCTGGTGGGCGGATGCGGCGATCACGTGGTCCGCGGCTCGGGGACCTGCTTGAACGCGGCGACCCAGGCCGGCACATAGGCGCCGAGGGCGAGCACGCCGACGCCGACGGCCCAGGCCATGCCGGTGCCGATGGTGGCCGATTCGCTGGCCTTGAGCATCTGCAGGCCGGTGCCCAGGACGAGCGCGCCCATCAAGAGGCCGATGCCGGCGGCGGCATTGACGAGGACCCAGGCCGATCGCGGCGGGGCGTCGTGGCCTGCCCGCCACCAGGCGTACATGACCGCCAAGGCGACGGCGGCGACGGCGCCGATGCCGAGCCAGATGCCGCCCACCATCAAGGTGACGACCTCGCTGCCGCCGTGGCGCCAGTTGCTGGAGGTGACGTAGTGGTAGCCGAACGCATGGTAGCGGTAGTGCCCAGCGGAAGCCAGGCGCACCAGCATGGCGGGGATGGCGAGCGCGGCCGCTGCGACCAGCAGGGTGACCGAGAGCAGCGGAGATCGGCCTGCGAGCCCGGCGCGGGCCCGCACAACCCTCAGGGGCACCGCCTTGGAGGTCGTCGGCTTGGCCGCGGCAGGCGCGGCGGCTTCCTCGGCGCCTGTCGGACCACCGGCCATCCGCGCGATGCCGGCGGTTCCGTTGACGATCCAGGCCAGTGCGATGACGATGAGGGCCGCCAAGGCGGTCGCGGCCACGAGCCAAGCCCCGATGGCGAGGTCGCCGAGGCTATCGGCACCGTCCGCGAAGTCCGATCCTTGCCAGATGGCCACCATGGCGCCGCCGCCAAGGAGCACGGCCAAGCCCCCCAGGATGCCAGAGAGGAGGATACCGGCGACGCGCGGGAACAGTGCGCTCAGGCCTGCAAGCAGCCCGACGACGGCCGTGCCGATCAGCAACGGCGCCACGGCGCGCAACCATCGGCCCTCGGCGTCATCATCGAACGCCGATTCGTCGTATTGGGCCCCGCCACCGGGGTTGCTG
>JBFIDG010000109.1:0-7470 GCA_041581335.1 Thermoplasmatota archaeon | reverse complement strand
GCCGGGCGCATCATCCTGATGGCCTGGACCGTGCTGAAGCTGCAGAGCGACGAGATCGCCGACCGCGCCGTCTTCGCACCCGAGCCCGAGGACGAGTATGGTTGGGACGACATGCCCGACTTCTCGTACACGGACGACGAGTGGGACTTCACCGAACGCATCCAGTCCCTGCCGCAGGCGCCCATCGATGAGAAGATCCGCCACAAGGGCGACCGCCGCGTCACCCTGATGGAGCTCATCGGCGCTTTCGAGGAGGTGCACACGGAGGCCTCGCAGCGCAAGAAACTGGAGCAGACCAAGCTCCATGCCCGCCTGAGCCTGAAGCGCAAGATGCGCGGCAAGGTCGGCGGCATGATGCACAAGGAGGACCTGGAAGCGGAGATCGCCGAGACCTGGCACCGCATCCTGGACCACCCCAGCCACCCCATCGCTTTCAGTGACCTCATCGAGCGGGACGTCATGGACCTGGTCCAGACGTTCAACGCGGTGTTGTTCCTGGCCAAGAGCCGTCGCATCGACATCGCGCAGGAGGATTTCCCGTACGGAGAGATCTGGATCACGCCCTTGCTCGAAGAAGCGGCCACGGCCATCAAATCCGACATCGAGGTGACCGCATGAGCGGCGCCACCTCCACCATCCACCCCGTGGAGACCCTTTCATGAACACGCAACAAGTCGTCGAGGCCGCCCTGTTCAGCGCTGGGCGCGCCGTCAGCGTCGACGAGATCGCCGAGCAGGAGAACCTCAACAAGGCGACCGTCGAGAAGGCCGTCAAGGCACTCGCCAAGGTGTACGACGAGCGCGATACAGTGCTCGAGATCCGCAAGGCCGGCGCCAAGTGGGCCATGCAGGTCCGCACCGTGGCCGCCGAGCCCGCCGCGAAGTTCGCCCCCATGGAGATCCCCGCCAAGGTCCTGAAGACGCTGGCCTTGATCGCATACCACCAGCCCATCAAGCAATCCGATCTGAAGGACATGATCGGCACCAAGGTCTATGACCACATCCCTGAACTCAAGGAGCGGGGCCTCGTGAAGACCCGTCGTGACGGTGTGACGAAGATCCTGACGGTCACGCAGGCGTTCCCCGAATACTTCGGCCTGGACGCCGCGACCCCGGACCAGATCCGCCGCGTCATGGCCAAGTTGGTCGGCATCGACCCGGACCAGGACCGCCCCCGCAGCGTCGAGAGTTTTGCCAGCCCTGCAGCGGAAACCCCGACATCTCCACCGGAAACGCTGCCTGAGCCCGCCGAGGCTCCGGAGCCGTCAGAACACCCCGTGCTGGAAGAAACCGCCTAGAATCGGCGTTTCCGGCCGCCTCAGAGGGTATTCCCTTATACACGTGCGCACGCATGCGCGCGTGAAGGCTCAGCGCACAGCACGTCCTCCGGGCGCGCAGGCATCGAGCCATGGGATGCACATGTCCGAACAACCAGAATACGGCGCCAGCTCCATTCAGGTCCTGGAGGGCCTGGAAGCGGTCCGCAAACGCCCGGCGATGTACATCGGCTCCACGGGGGAGCGCGGGTTGCACCACCTCGTGTACGAGGTCGTGGACAACTCGATCGACGAAGCGCTCGCAGGCCACTGCGACAAGATCGTCGTCACCCTCGAAGCCGATGGCAGTGTCAGCGTGGAGGACAACGGCCGTGGTATCCCCATCGATATGCACGAGAAGTACCAGAAGCCGGCCCTTGAGGTCGTCCTGACGGTGCTGCACGCAGGCGGCAAATTCGATGAATCCAGCTACAAGGTCAGCGGTGGCCTGCACGGCGTCGGTGTCAGCTGCGTCAACGCTCTCTCGGTCAAGCTACTGGCCCAGGTCAAGCGCCAGGGCCGCTACGTCGAGATGGAGTTCGAGCGCGGCAAGACCCACGCCGACGGCATCCGCGACCTCGGCAAGACCACGGAGCGCGGCACCCGCGTCCAGTTCTGGCCCGACCCGCAGATCTTCGAGACCCTCCACTTCGACTTCGCCACGCTGCAGAACCGCCTGCGCGAACTGGCGTTCCTGAACGCCGGCGTCTACATCTGCTTCCGCGACGCCCGCCAGGCAGAGGTCGTCGAGGAGAACTACCACTACGAAGGCGGCCTGCGTGAGTTCGTCGCCTGGGTGAACCGCAACCGCACCACCCTGCACCCGGACCCCATCTACATCACCGGCGACTCCGGCAAGATCCGCACCGAATTGAGCATCCAGTACACGGACGCCTACAACGAGACGGTCTTCACCTTCGCCAACAACATCAACACCCACGAAGGCGGCACCCACCTGGTGGGTTTCCGCTCGGCGCTGACGCGGACCCTGAACGACTACGCCAAGCGCAACGGCCTGTTCAAAGGTGAAGAGGCGCTCAGCGGCGACGACTGCCGCGAAGGCATCACAGCCATCATCAGCGTGCAGATCCCGCAGCCTCAGTTCGAAGGGCAGACCAAGACCAAGCTCGGCAACAGCGAGGTCCGCGGCATGGTGGAGAAGCTCGTCAACGAGAAGCTCGCCGAGTTCCTCGAAGAGACCCCCGCGGTGGCGAAGATCCTCATCGAGAAGGCGACCCTGGCGCAGCGCGCCCGTGACGCCGCCCGCAAGGCCCGCGACCTGACGCGACGCAAGTCGGTCCTGGAAGGCAGCGGCCTCCCGGGCAAGCTGGCAGACTGCCAGAGCCGCGACCCTGCCTTGTCCGAGATCTACATCGTCGAGGGTGACTCGGCCGGTGGCAGCGCCAAGCAAGGCCGCGACCGCGCCACCCAGGCCATCCTACCCCTGCGTGGCAAGATCCTGAACACGGAGCGCGCCCGCCTGGACAAGATCCTGCAGAACAAGGAAGTGCAAGCGCTCATCCAGGCCTGCGGCACCAGCATCGGCGAAGACTTCAACGCCGACAAGGCCCGCTACCACAAGATCATCATCATGACGGATGCCGACGTCGACGGCGCCCACATCCGGACCTTGATCCTGACCTTCTTCTACCGCTACATGCCCGATCTCATCGAGCGTGGCTACATCTACATCGCCCAGCCACCCCTGTACCGCCTCAAGAAGGGTGGACAGGACCGCTACGTCTACGACGACCGCGCCAAGGAAAGGCTGGTCGACGAATGGACGCCGGAAGGTTCCGAACGTGGCAAGGGCATCTCGGTCCAGCGCTTCAAGGGTCTTGGTGAGATGAACCCCACCCAGCTCTGGGAGACCACCATGGACCCCGAAGCCCGCACGCTGCTGAAGGTCACCATCGAAGACGCTGTTCTGGCCGACGAACTGTTCGTGACCCTCATGGGTGACCAGGTCGAGCCCCGCCGCGAATTCATCGAGACGCACGCCCTTGAAGCGGAGGTGGACATCTGATGTCAGAAGAGAACCTGCCCGAACCGGTCGTCGTCGACGCCGGCTCCCCGGACGACCCCGACGATCTGCCTACCGCGACCATCGTGCCAAGCGACCGCCGCGTCGATCGCCCCATCGAGCAAGAGATGCGCCAGTCGTTCCTGGACTACGCCATGTCGGTCATCGTCAGCCGTGCGCTGCCCGATGCCCGCGACGGCATGAAGCCGGTCCACCGACGCATCCTGTACGCCATGGGCGAACTCGGCATGGGCCACACCCAGGGCTACAAGAAATCGGCCTACGTGGTCGGTGAAGTGCTGGGTAAGTACCACCCGCACGGCGACTCGTCCGTGTACGACGCCATGGTGCGCATGGCCCAGCAATGGAGCCTGCGCTACCCCCTCGTCGATGGCCAAGGCAACTTCGGTTCCGTGGACGGCGACTCGGCTGCGGCCATGCGTTACACGGAAGCCCGGCTGGCCAAGATCTCCAGCCAGATGCTGGGTGACATCGACAAGAACACCGTCGACTGGTCCCCCAACTACGACGGCCGCCTCAAGGAACCCGCCGTGCTACCTGCGGCGATCCCCAACCTGCTCATCAACGGCGCCGACGGCATCGCGGTCGGCATGGCGACGAAGATCGCGCCGCACAACCTGACCGAGGTGCTCAACGCGACCCTGCGCCTCATCGATGAGCCCGACTGCACCGTCATGGATTTGATGGAGCACGTCAACGGCCCCGACTTCCCGACCGGCGGCATCATCTACGGCCGCAGCGGCATCCGCAACGCCTACGCCAGTGGCAAGGGCCGCATCATCGTGCGCGGCAAGCACCACGTCGAGTCGATGAGCAATGACAAGGACCGCATCGTCTTCGATGAGATCCCCTACCAGGTCAACAAGGCGAGCCTGCTGATGCAGATCGCGGAACTGGCCAAGGACAAGGTCATCGAAGGCATCGCAGACCTGCGCGATGAGTCCGACCGCCGCGGCATGCGGATGGTCATCGAGCTCAAGCGCGACGCCATCACCGACGTCGTCCTGAACCAGCTCTGGAAGCACACGCCGCTGCAATCGAGTTACAGCATCAACAACCTCGCCTTGGTCGGCGGGATGCCCCGCACGCTGGACCTGAAGTCCATCCTGCGCGTCTTCCTCGACCACCGCGTGGACGTCGTCAAGCGCCGCACCCAGTTCGAACTGGACAAGGCCGAAGCCCGCGCCCACATCCTCGAAGGTCTGCTGACCGCCCTGGACCACATCGACGCGGTCGTCGCCTTGATCCGCGGCAGCAAGGACGCGGACACGGCCAAGGCCGGACTCATGGAGAAGTTCGCGTTGACCGAGATCCAGTGCAAGGCCATCCTCGATATGCGCCTGCAGAAGCTGACCGGCCTCGAATCCGATGCCTTGCGCACGGAGCACGCGGAACTCAGCAAGATGATCGAGTACTACAAGAGCGTCCTCGCGGACGAGGGCCTTGTCTACGGCATCATCAAGGATGAGCTGACGCAGGTGCGCGACAACTTCGGCGACGAACGCCGCACCGCCATCGAAGACGGCGAGATCGACATCGACGACGAAGACCTGATCCCCGAGGAGACCAGCGTCTACGTCTTCACCAAGGAAGGCTACCTCAAGCGCATGCCCCTTGACACGTACAAGGAGCAGAACCGTGGCGGCAAAGGCCTCAAGGGCATGCAGGCGAAGGAGGACGACCACATCCTGGGCACGACCATCGGGTCCACCCACGACTGGCTGTGCTTCTTCACCAACACCGGCCGCGTCCACTGGCTCAAGGGCTACAAGGTCCCGTCCGGCAGCCGCCAGAGCCGCGGCAAGCCCGTCGTCAACCTCATCAACCTCGACGAAGGCGAGCGCGTGGAGAACATCATCCCGGTGCGCAACTTCGAGGAAGAAGGACAGTTCTTGTTCTTCGCCACGAAGCGCGGCATCGTCAAGAAGACCCCGCTCTCCGCGTACAAGAACATCCGCGTCGTCGGCATCAAGGCCATCGAACTGCGCGACGATGACGAACTGCTGGCCGTGCGCCGCACGGACGGACAACAGGACGTCATCCTCGCCACGCTCAAGGGCCAAGCGTGCCGCTTCGACGAAGATGAAGTGCGCAGCATGGGCCGCGTCGCCAGTGGTGTGCGCGGTATCCGCCTCGGCGAAGGCGACCACGTCGTCGCACTCGCGGTGGCCGAAGCCGGCGCCGAACTGCTGACGGTCACCGAGAAGGGCTACGGCAAGCGCACGTCCCTCGATGAGTACCGCAAGACCCACCGCGGCGGCAAGGGTGTCCGCACCATCGTCGTCAACGAACGCAACGGCGGCGTCCGCGCCCTGCGACCCGTGGCCGGCGACGAGAGCCTGCTGATCATGACCCGCGAAGGCATGGTCGTCCGCACGCCAGTGGACCAGATCAGCCAACTCGGACGCTCGACGCAGGGTGTCCGCATCGTGCGACTCAACGGCGCCGACGTGGTCACGCAGGTCTCGGTGCTCGCTGCCGGCGAGGGCGAAGAGGTCCCCGCCGAGGCTCCGGCTGAGACGGCCACTGGCGAAGAAGAATAGGCAAGCCAAGGCCGCTCGGTTCAACCGAACGACCACTCGCCCTAAGTAGGCGTGGCGCGGCTGGGCGCGCATGCGTGTCCTAGCGGCCTTGGCCATCCTTCTCTTCATCGGCCCAGCGGCGGCCCAGTCGAGCCTTGCCGACGATCCTGAAGGGGATCACGGCATGATGTACGGCGCCGCGGCGTCGCCGTTGCCCTACAACATGCTGGACCTGGTCAGCCTGGCGTTGGAGGAGAAGCCTGAGGCTTACGTGTTCACACTGGGCGTGCAGAGCCTGGAGCGCGAGACCCATGAACAGGGCATTTTCTCGTCGCCGGAGTATTACGTCTACTTCGAGTTCGGGGACGTCGAATACCGCATCTATTCGTTCCGTGCTGCGACGCTCTCGGGGAATGTCAACTACTTCACCTGGCTGCAGACCTACGATGCTGGCTTCGGCACGTACACCAATGTGCGCAGCCTCGAAGCCGTAGCCGACCTTGGCACGAACACCTTGGCCTTCGCCGTGGACCGCGATGACATCGTCGGAAGTGACGGCAGCACCCCCACGAAAGGCACGACCATGCAGGGGTTCTGGGCGCAATCCGTCGAAGAAGCCGCGTTCAAGTTCGGCCCAACGCCGGAGGCGGTCATCTATCGCGGCGGCGACCGCATGCCTGATGAAGGCGTCTCCGCCGCCGTATGGGACGTCGTCTACGGCTTGGAGCAATCGGGCGTGGCACGCCTTGCCAGCGAGCAGCCATACCGCATCAGCAACGGCGAAGCCACGACGTTCATCTACGAGGTCCAGGCCAAGAACCTGGGCGACGACAAGACCCGGTTCAAGTTCTCCGCCAAGAACGCCCCCAAGGACTGGGTCGTGACCTTCCCCGAGGAACACCTGGACATCCCCTCCGGCAAGGAGTTGGACGTACCCGTCTTGATCACGGTGCCGTTCAACCACGTCCACGGCACCTCCAAGAGCCTCGTCATCGAGATGACGAGCCAGATCGATCCCGGCAGCGTCGGTCGTCTGGAACTCGGTGTCCGCTATACGGACGTGCCGCAGCCCGCCGGCCACCACGACCAGATGTACCTGCATGCCGCTGAGGGTGCCGATTTCTCGCCGGTGAGCGGTGCGCTGCCGTTTTTTAGCCCGCCCGCGACCAGCTACTTCAACACGCTCGAAGACGACGACGTCGACCAAGGCATCCCCCTGGAACCTTGGGATGTGCGCTGCGACGGGGCGGCGACGACGTTCCGGTTCCCTATCTCGCTGAGCCCAGGTCTTGCCATGGGCCTGGACTTCGACACGACGCGCGAAGGCATCATCGACTTCACCGTCAAGACGCCGCTGCCTCTGTCGCAGATGACCGTGCACGGCGAACTGCACCGCAAGATCGGGCCCGAGTCGTTCTTCTTCGGCGGCGCGCAACCCCAGGACCCCGACGCCGAAGAGACGCTGCTGGCGACGCTGCCGGCGACGCAGCCCCGCGACACCACCGTGGACGAAGCGTTCGCCATCTCCTTGCCCATCGTCCCGACGGAGTTCTCTGACTATGTCCCGTACACGCCGGAGGCGCGCTTGC
>JBFIDG010000108.1:0-7499 GCA_041581335.1 Thermoplasmatota archaeon | reverse complement strand
TGGGCTTCGCCGCCGGAGAGTTGCGTGGCCGGCTGTCCGAGGCGGATGTAGCCGAGTCCCACGTCAGCCAAGGTGTCGACCTTGTTGCGGATGCTCGGGACCGGGCCGAAGAAATCGATGGCCTCCTCGACGCTCATGTCAAGGACCTCGCGGATGTTCTTGCCCTTGTACTTGACCTGCAATGTCTCCTTGTTGTAGCGTGCGCCTTTGCACACCTCGCACGGGACGTAGACGTCTGGCAGGAAGTGCATCTCGATCTTGACGACGCCGTCCCCTTGGCACGCCTCACAGCGGCCACCTTTGACGTTGAAGCTGAAGCGGCCGGGTTTGTAGCCGCGCGCCTTGGCTTCCTGCGTCTGCGAGAAGAGGTCGCGGATCGGGGTCCACAGGCCGGTGTACGTGGCCGGGTTGCTGCGAGGGGTCCGGCCGATCGGAGACTGGTCGATGTCGATGACCTTGTCGACGTGCTTCAGTCCCTCGATCTTGTCATGGGCGCCGGGGCGCTCTCCGCCGACGCGGTCCAGATGCTTGAGCGTCCCTTTGAACAGGGTCTCGTTGATGAGCGTCGATTTGCCACTGCCGCTGACGCCTGTCACGGCGACGAACTTGCCCAGCGGGATGTCCGCAGTGACGTTTTGGAGGTTGTTCTCGCGGGCCCCGATGATGCGGATCTGCTTGCCGTTGCCCTTGCGCCGCGTCTCCGGCGTCTCGATGGTCAGTTTGCCGGCCAGGTATTGGCCTGTCAGGCTCTTTGCGACCTTGGCGACCTGTGCGGGCGTGCCGGCGGCCATGACCTGGCCCCCGTGTTCCCCGGCGCCGGGGCCGAGGTCGATGAGGTAGTCGGCTTCGCGCATGGTGTCCTCGTCGTGTTCGACGACGAGCACGGTGTTGTCCAGGCTCTTGAGGTGGTGCAGGGTCTCGATGAGGCGGTGATTGTCCCGCTGGTGCAGGCCGATGCTGGGCTCGTCCAGGACGTACAGAACGCCTTGCAGGCCGCTGCCGATCTGGCTGGCCAGCCGGATGCGCTGCGATTCTCCGCCGCTCAGCGTGCCGCTGGCGCGGTCCAGGCTCAGGTATCCCAGGCCGACGTTGTCCAAGAAACGCAGGCGTGCGACGATCTCCTTGAGGATCTCGCGGGCGATGTCGTTCTGGCGTTCGCTGAAGCGCTCTGGCAGGGTCTCGTACCAGTGCAGGGCCTTGGTGACGCTGAGCGTCGTCGAGGCAGTGATGCTCTCACCGTCGACCTTGACCGCGAGGACCTGGGGCTGCAGGCGCAGGCCCTTGCAGCCGCTGCAGGGGCGCTCGGCAAGGAAGCCGCGGATGCGCTCTTTGGCGCGGTCCGATTCGGATTCCGACAGCAGGCGCGTCAGGCGTGCCGCGATGCCTTCCCACTGCGAGTCGCCGCTCCAGGAGCCGTACTTGACCTTGGTCGCTTCCGGAGCGCCGTAGAGCACGATCTCTTTGTGTGCGGCGGGTAGGTCGCACCAGCGTGCGGTGATGTCGATGCGGTACTGGGTGCAGACCTGCCGCAGCCAGCGCCCCATCCAGGACTTGAAGATGAACACCTCGTGGTGGAAGCACCCCTTCTCGATGGACTTGAGCTGGTCCTTGATGATCTTGTCCTCGTCGGGTTCGAGGCTTGCGCCGAGGCCGCTGCACTTGGTGCATGCGCCTTGGGGGGCGTTGAAGCTGAACATGCGGGCGGTCAGTTCCGGCAGCACGGCGCCGTGTTCGGGGCAGCCCCAGGCTTCCGAGTACAGGCGCTCGTCTCCGTCCACGACGGCGATGCTGACGAGTCCCTCCGCGATGCCGAAGCTGGTCTCGATGGCGTCCGCGAGGCGCTCGCGGACGTCGGCGTTGACGACGAGGCGGTCCACGACGGCCTCCACGGTGTGGCGGGTCTTGCGGTCGAGGTCCCAGGTGTCGCCCACTTCGCCCATGGTGCCGTCGACGCGGACACGGACGAAACCCTGGGCCTGGAGGTCCTTGAACAGCTTGACGTACTCGCCTTTGCGGTCGCGGATGACGGGGGCCAGGACCATGAGCTTGGTCCCTTCGGGCAGTGCCAGGGTCTCGTTGACGATCTGGTCGACTCCCATCTTGCCGATGCTGCGGTCACAGAGGTGGCAGTGGGGGGTGCCTGCGTGGGCCCAGAGAAGGCGCAGATAGTCGTAGATCTCCGTCGTCGTGCCCACCGTCGAGCGGGGGTTGCGGCTCGTGGTCTTCTGGTCGATGCTGATGGCGGGGCTGAGGCCTTCGATGTGCTCGACCTCGGGTTTCTTCATCTGGCCCAGAAACTGGCGGGCATACGCGGAGAGGCTTTCGACGTAGCGACGTTGGCCTTCGGCGTAGATGGTATCGAATGCGAGGCTGGACTTGCCGCTGCCGCTCAAGCCCGTCACGACGACGAGCTTGTTGCGGGGGATCTTGACGTCGATGCCCTTCAGGTTGTGCTCCCGGGCACCCTTGACAATGATATGGTCCGCCATTCGAGTGGTTTTAGCCGACTCCGGGCCTTGGTAAAGGTATTGCCGCAGGGGCCGGTGAATGTGGGGGTGGCCTTCGTGCACCCCGTGCGGTCGGAGCGAAGGTAATAAGCCACCCAAAAGCTCGCCCGACCATGGGAAACTCCAGTCTTGACACCGGCATCGGTATCGGCCTCATCGTCGTGGGTGCGGCGTCATTGCTGGGGTGGCTCAATCTTGGATTCCTGGTGACCCTTGCTGCCATCGCCGCCATCGTCGTCGGCATCCTTGTGCTCATGGGCAAGTTCCGCGGCTCCCAACTGATGGGGATCCTGCTGCTGGTCACCGGGCTCGTCCTGTTGGTCCCCAACGTCGTCGGAGACAGCCTCGGCAACATCATCACCACCGTTGCCGCAGCCTTGCTCGTTGTCCTGGGCATCCTGAAACTGCTTGGCAAGTGGTGAACCAGACCGGCAGGCTTCAAGTGCCCCTGGCTTTGGCAACCGTATGGGAAAGGCGGATGCCGGAGATGCCATCGTGGGTGCCAGCCTCTTTGCGCTGGCGTTCATCCTATTCCTCGGCGCTTTCGGGGTGCCTTTCCTTGACTGGCTGGCCGAGATCCTGTTGGTCGTCGCCGGCGTCATGATGCTGCGCGGGGCCCTGGGTGCCAATGGCCGCGTCGGCTGGGCATTGATCCTCCTTGGACCCGTCCTGTTCGTCCTGCCTGCCTTTGCGCCGCAGCTCGCCGCTGCGCTGGTCGTCTTCGCCGTGCTGGGACTCATCGTCCTGGGCGCGCTCAAGTTCGTCGCGATCTGGTGATCAGGGGTCGCCTAGGAAGTGGCCCATGCGCTCCTTCTTGGTGCGCATGTAATCGGCGTTGTGCTTGCCGTGGCCCACTTCTAGTTGCACACGCTCCGTGATCTCGAACCCGAGGCCGGTCAGGGCCTCCACTTTGTCAGGGTTGTTGGTCAAGAGGCGGATGCTCTTGATGCCGAGGTCCTTCAGGATATCGCGGGCCGCCTCGTAGCTGCGGGCATCCACGGGGTGCCCCAGTTCTAGGTTCGCCTCCACCGTGTCCAGCCCCTGCTCCTGCAGTTCGTACGCGGCGATCTTTTCGATGAGGCCGATTCCACGGCCCTCCTGGCGCAGGTAGAGGACCACTCCAGTGCCTTCTTCTTCGATGCGCCGCAGGGACTCGTCCAATTGGGGGCCGCAGTCACAGCGCAGGCTCTGCAGCATGTCGCCGGTGAGGCATTCCGAGTGCACACGGGTCAGGACGGCCTCCGCACCCTGCACATCTCCCTTGACGATGGCCGCATGCTCCTTGCCCGTCGGCACGTCGCGGTAGGCCACGATACGAAAATCACCCAGCGCCGTGGGCAGCGACGCTTCCGCGCCACGCACGGCGATGACCGAGTAAGCACCCATCTTCGGGGTGGATGACGGGGGTGCGTCACAAAGTCGTTTTGGGCGTGCGTTGCGGGGCCCTTTTTCATGGAGGTGTGCTAGCGGAGCCGATGAAGGAGAGCGGGCTACTGGCCCGACCCCTGGCCTGGGTCAAGGAACGCGCGCCGAGAGTGCACCGTTTCCTGACACGTGCAGACAAGCCGTACCCGCTGATCCGCGAGATCTCGGGCATCGGCGCCTTCCTGATCATCCTGGCCGCGATCCTCTGGGGATCGACCGGCCAGACCTTCCTGGTGGACAGCCCCGTCGTGGTGGTGGAGTCCGGCTCCATGATGCACTGCGAGGAGGGCCCGGGCAACGCGAACCTGGGGCGGGCCTGCACACGGGCTGACGGCGTGCCGTATGGGCGCTTTGGGACCATCGATCCAGGCGACCTCATCTTCGTCAAGGACGTCGACAAACGCGGGGACGTCCAATCTTGGGCAGACGCCGTCGGCCGCTGCGACGCGATGACCTCGTACGAGGACTGTGGCTGCGACGGCCGCGCCAGTTACGGCGCCTGTGGCGACGTCATCATCTTCAAGAAGTCCAGCGGCGCCGGGACCCCGATCATCCACCGCGCCATGGTCTACCTCCAGGTCCACGGTGATGGGACCTACTCCATCGACCTGCCCGCCAAGTGGGGCTGCAGTGACCTGGTCCGCGTCCCCGCGTCTGGATTGCAGAACAACTGCCTCGCTCGCCTTGGCTTCAACGAGTTGCACAACCACGGCGCGCTGGACGGCCTCACGGTGGCCCAATCCGGGTTCCTGACCCGCGGCGACAACAATGCCGGTGGCGACCAAGGCCGCAACAGCGGCACGGAGGCCCTGCCGGTGACGACGGCCAATATCCTGGGCAAGGCGCGGGGAGAACTGCCGTGGCTCGGTCTCGTCAAACTGTTCGTCAGCGACCTCGGCGCGGGCACCACCAACTACCGCGATGCCAGCCCCGACCCGAAGGTCCTGATGGGTGTCAGCCTCGCGGTCATCATCCTCAGCCCTATGGCTGTCGAGAACCTTGTGCGGGTCGTCCGCAAACGCAGGCAGGCTGACTAGCCGCCCAAGCCCGTCCGCGCCTGGTCAGCGATCCGCCGGCCCCGGCCCGTGGCGAGAATGGGGATCTCCCTCGGGACGCCCTCGAGGACACAAGGGTCCGACGCGGCGTCCGTGCGTACACGCGTGGCCCGGAAGCAAAAGGATGCTCGGGGTCCGGGCGTCGCCGCGCCTGGGCGATGCCCGTCGGGAGCGGGTGATGCCGCGTCGGTCCGGACGAGGCGTCCACGCAGGCCACTTGCCAAAAAAACAAGGGAAGAAGGAAGAAGGAGGTGTGGAGCGCCCTAGATCAGACGGTTCTGGATCTTGGGGCGGAACTCGACGACGTTGCGGATCATTTCGTCCTCGGCCAGGACCTGGCGCGTGGAGTCGATGGGGCAGCTCATCTGGATCTCGCGGGTGCGGCCGTAGCGGCCCTTGCTGATGACGCGGGCCGTGAAGATGCCCAGCATGTCGAGCTCCGAGATCAGGTCCGTGATGCGGCGCTGGGTCAAGATATCGCAACCGGTCTGCTTGCACAGGTCCTTGTAGATGGCGAAGACCTCGCCCGTGGTCAAGGTGTGGATGCGCTGCTCACGGTTGGACTCCTCGCCGAGGATCGTCGCCAGCAAGACCAGCTTGGACTGCGTGGGCAAGGTCCGGACGACCTCGCTGATGCGGTCGAGTTCGATCTTGTTCTGGGCCAGACGCACATGGGCTTCGCCCACGGTGCCGTGGCGTTCGCGTTCACAGAGTTCGGCCGCGACGCGCAGCAGGTCCAACGCGCGGCGGGCGTCGCCGTGTTCGCGGGCCGCCAGAGCCGAACACAACGGGATGACGCTGTCTTCGAGGACGTCTGGCTTCAGGGCCATCTCGGCGCGCTGGCCCAGGATGTCCTGGAGCTGCTCGGCGTCGTAGGGAGCGAAGATCATGCTCTCTTCGCCGAGGCTGCTCTTGACGCGGGGGTCAAGGAATTCGGTGAACTTGAGGTCGTTGCTGATGCCGATGACGCTGACCTTGTTGTGGAGCAGGTCCGTGTTGATGCGCGTCAGCGTGTAAAGGACCTCGTCGCCCTTGAGCTTGTCCACTTCGTCGAGCACGATGATGGTGACCTCGCCGCCTTTGCGGGTGGGGTCTTGCTCCCAGCGTTCTTGGTCGTTCTTCATGTTGCCATCGACGTAGCGGCGCAGAGCGTCATACACTTCGTCGGTCGGCCAGCCGGTGAACGGGATGCGGTGGCTCCACTTGTCCGCAGGGACGAAGGCGTTGGCGATGTTCTGCAGGACGCGGTACTGCGTGTCGACGACCTCGCAGTTGATGTAGATCATGTTGACGCGCTTGCCGAGCTCGCGGCCCTTGGAGCTGAGTTCCTTTCCTACGTACTTGACGCAGGCGGTCTTCCCCGTGCCCGTCTTGCCGTAGATGAAGACATTGCTGGGGGTCTCGCCGCGCAGGGCAGGTACGAGGATGGATCCCAGCTGTCGGATCTCCCGGTCTCTGTGCGGCAGGTCCTCCGGTGTGTAGGACGAGCGCATGACTTCCTTGTTTCGAAAGAGCGGCTCTACTTCCAAGAGCTGCCCGAATAGATCGTTGACCACCACTGAATGTTTCCTCCCAAATTGGTTGATCCGGCAAAGATAGCCCATGCGAAGCCCGCGTCCGACCCTCCCACAGGTCGCATGCGCAGCAAGGGTTCGATGCGAAGCAAAACGGTCCAAAGTGGCACCGCACAAATAGGTTGCCGAGCCATTTTGCCTACCCCTTCATTTCCTGTGGAATGGTCGCCTCCTGAAAATGTCGTTCTGGCGGCTTCCGATGACGGCTTATCGGGTTCCAGCGGAAACCCGGAAACGGGTCGTAGGGAGTGGAGGTGGGCTTCCGATGGGTTCCTCGCCAGGCGATCTGTGGTCCTTGCGACGCCCTTGGCCTGCCCCGTGGGCCCTGATGCTGGCAGGTTGTGGCATGCAGTCTGGGGGCCTATTTCCTGTCGAGTCTTGATACCGAGGCGCCATGATATGGCCGCCCGTGGCGGCCCCGGCCTGCGTCATGGGCTGCCGACGCACCGGGACGCGGCGGGGTGAAGGCTGCTGCGCGCCAGAGCCGGGCCGCCTTGGCGTCGCCGCGATGGCAGGGTGCTGCGGCCCCCGTGGCGGAGCCAGGCACACCGGGGTCGACGCCGCGGACATGGGTCCTGGCCGCTCGCGGCTCAGGCCTGGAAGCCGTCGCGGACCTTGACGGCCATGCCGCGCTCGAAGTCGCCCACCTCGTCCGGCGCCAGCAGCACCTGGCCGATGGCGATGAGCGCGTCCGCCTCGTCCACGACCAGGCATTCATCGCCAGGCCGTAGGGCGGGGTCCATGGAGAGGACGAACTGAGCGAACACCGATTTGCCTTCGCGGTTGAACGGCACGGAGTCGGCGGCCACCACGACACGCATCACCGGGGCGGGCAGTGCCGCATGCAGCAGTGCGGCGCCGGCCGGCTTGAGCGTGAACAGGCCATCGCCGGCACGCAGGCTCAGGACGTGGTCGTCCAGGTGGGCGGTGCGCATCTT
>JBFIDG010000107.1:0-7649 GCA_041581335.1 Thermoplasmatota archaeon | reverse complement strand
GAAGCCACCGTAGATCACCATGCGGAACACCAGGCCGTCCTGGTCGTCGAAGTGGCCTTCGCGGACGTAGAGGTCCTGCAGGTCGAACCCATCGTAGGCGCTGTAAGCGTCGCTGGTGTCGTCCGCCAGCAGGTGCTGGTCGACGTTGAGCGGGTCTGGTGACGCATGGCCCTGGACCAGAGGTGCCAGGAGAAGTGCGAACGCTGCCACGGCGACAAGGGCCTTGGTCATGAGTTGAACACTGACCGCTCTGGTTCTTAGTCATTGTCGCCGCGCTGACGAAGCGTCAACTGTACAGGTCGGTCCACAGACGCGCGAAGCGGTCAAGGAGATCCGGGGTCGGTTCGTGGTCCTCCAGTAGCTGCCTGACTGCCGCCGCGTCCACCAACGTGAACTTGTCCTGGGTCTTCTTCACGACGCGGGCGCCCTCCAGGCGGCGTAGGTGGAACGACAGGGTGCTCTTGCCCATCCCAGTGGCCGCCACCAGGTCGGCGTGCCGCATCTCTGGGTTGTCCAGGAGTTGCAGCACAATGTGCAGGCGGCGCTTGTCGCGCAGCGCCATGATGGTCTGGCGGTCAGTGACGAGGCCCGCCGGGAAGAAGCGGGTCGTGCCTTCGATATCTTCCTGCGTGATGGCCTTGTCCTCTAGCAGCGCCTTGGCGTGGTACTGGATGAGTGCCAATGAGACGCCGAGTTGGCGCGACAGCTCGCGCTGATGCAGGCCGGGATAGCGGCGCACAAGGGCGAGGATGCGGTCGCGGGTGATGTCGGTCATCGGCGGATCAGCGGCAGGACGAGGAAGACGACCAACAGGAGGTCGAACAGTGATGAGACAAGCTCGAGGTGCTCGTGGCCGATGGCCTCTGTCTGGAGGGCGACGGCGACGAGGATGCCCTTCGTGGCCAGTGTGGCGAATGCGGCTCCGACGTAGCGCAAGCGGGGATTGTCGGCCCGGTAGGCGGCCCGGAATGCGACGACGGTCAGCACGGTGGCGATCAAGGCGACGAACAGCACGACCACCATGGCGGCGGTCTCACTGGGGTGGGCCATGACGGTTCAGAGGCCCTTGGTCCTGAAAGGCGCTTTGTCCTTGTGACAACAAATCCTTTAGCCTAGACCATTTGGTCAATCCTTGAACAGCATGCGACGCATCGTCTCCATCGCCTTGACCGCCCTCCTCTTCACGAGCCTCGTGCCGCTGGTCGAAGCGCACGCCGCGCCCGCCGCGCGCAGCTTCGAGACCCGCATCATGCACGACCACAACGACGACTCCACCTTCCTGATCGTCCAGGGCAAGCACGGCTTCGACGCGATCGCGCTCGACGTCCGAGAAGGCTTCGACATCGGCACGGGGCCGGTCATCATCTTCCGGCTGCTCCT
Organism: Thermoplasmatota archaeon; assembly: GCA_041581335.1. Classification (GTDB taxonomy): domain Archaea; phylum Thermoplasmatota; class E2; order JACPAO01; family JAHFTW01; genus JBFGSX01. Next base: position 6,269 of record JBFIDG010000107.1, on the reverse strand, counting down.
CAACGGCGGCTGCAACAGTAACCCCAACGCCCCCGCCGAATGCCCCGAGCTGAGCCACGTCGTGACGTTCAAGGCCGACGGCGCGGAACAATCCGTCAAGTTCGCCACGCCGGACGGCGGCGAGACCTGGGGCGGAGACGCCCCTCGCTACGAGGGCCCTTTCAGCATCAATGATGGTGACCGCTTCGCCATCGAGGCCTGGGTCCCCTGGAGCCAGATCGGCGTCACCGCCGGCAGCGCCCTCACCGACTGGTTCGTCGAAGGTTACGCCGGCACCACCACGGCGGACAACATGCCAGAAGGCGCCGTCGCCGGCTACGAGGACCCCCTCGAAGCAGCCTTTGTGCTCGACTCGTATGAGGTCAAGGCGCCCGACTACTACCTCAGCATCGAGGCCGGCCCGGCCAAGATCCAGAGCAAGTCCGGCGAAGAGACCCGCTGGGCATTCAACCTGACGAGCCTCCTCGATGACACACAGACCGTCACCTTCACCACGCTGGGCCTGCCCGCCAGCGTCGTGCGCGGCGAAGGCGTCGTCTCCGAAGAGATGGCTCCCGGCGTCACCCGCGAATACGAAGTGGTCCTGATGCCGACGCAGACCGGCAGCGTCACCCTCATCGTGACGTCGGACCTCGGAGGTGCCGTCGCGGTCGCCTTCCAGGTCTCCGTGCCTGTGAAGTCCACCGGCCTCAACGTCCTGAGTGGCGACATCGCCGCCGGCGGCAATTTCAGCCACACCTTCGGACAAATGGGCACGGTGGAATACCACGACCACCACAACGCCGTGGCTGGCGGCAAGATCGTCATCGCGGCCCCCAAGGCCGAGAAGGTCACCCACACCATCACCTACGATGGGGCCGCGTTCACGCCCGCCGAGCTGAACATCAGCATGGGTGACACGGTCATCTGGCAGAACAATGGCGAGGCAGCCATGAAGATCATGGGCAGCGGCATGGCCGGCCATGGTCACGACCACGACCACGACCACGAGGATGCGCACCACGACAAGGATACCCCGGGTGTCCACACGGTCCTGGTCGCGCTGGGTCTGCTCGGTGCCGTGCTCGTGGCGCGCCGCCCCTAAGCGGTCAATGCGGTCGCCGCTTCGCGGGCCGCAGCCATGACCGATGCCACATCCATCGTCTCTACCTTCCTTCCTTCCATCAACACCTTGCCGTGCACGATCGTCGTGCTGACGTCGCGACTGCTCGTTGCGTATACCAACTGGCTCACCGCATCATGGCGGGGCACGAGCTGCGGGCGATCAAAATCCACCATGCACAGATCGGCCGTGGCGCCCTCGACGATGCGCCCAAGATCGGGTCGCATCAGGGCATCCGCGCCGTCGCGGGTCGCCATATCCAGGACCCGTTGCGCAGGTAGCGCCGTCGGATCCCAGCGGTGCTGCTTCTGCACCAAGGCCGCGAACTTCATGGACTCGAACATGTCGGTGCCGTTGTTGCTGGCCGCGCCGTCCGTTCCGATGCCGACGCAGGCACCGCAGGCGTGCAGTTCGGGGATCGGTGCCACGCCGCCCGTGGCGAGCTTGAGGTTGCTGACGGGGCAGTGGGCGACGGAGGCGCCGGCCTGTGCGATGTGCTCCACTTCGGCCTTGGTGATCCAGCCACAGTGGGCCAGGATCGCGTTGGCGTCCAAGGCGCCGGTGTCTTTCAGCATCTGGACCGGGCGTTTGCCGTGGGCCTTCTCGACGTCGTACACCTCGGTGCGGGTCTCCGAGCAATGGGTGTGCAGCGGAACATCGTACTTCGTGGCGATGCGCGCCGCCTCCTCGTAGGTCTCCGGGTTGCAGGTGTAGGTGCCGTGCGGGCTGGGGCAGTGGGTGATGAGCGGGTCGTCCCGGGTGAGCTTGATGCTGGTCTCGATGGCGCCGAGTTTCTTGTTGGCCTCGCCGGCTTCGGTCTGGCCGATGTCGACCATGCCTTCGCCGCACCAGCCACGCATGCCGGCTTGGCGGCAGCTGTCGGAGATGGGGCCGGCCTCCATGAAGTACATGTCAAGGTAGCTCGTCGTGCCGCCCATCAGCATCTCGAGGTGGCCTAGATCGGCGCCGGCACGCATCGTGTCCGCGGTCAGGTTCGCCTCGGCCGGCCAGATGCGTTGCTGCAACCAGGCCTCCAGGTGCATGTCGTCGCCGTAGCCACGGAACAGCCCCATGGGCACGTGGGTGTGGAGGTTGATGAGCCCCGGCATGACGACTTGGCCGCGACCGTCGATGGTGCGGTCGGCTTCTGGGGCCTTGGGGCCGACGCTGACGATGCGGTGGTCCTCGATGTAGAGGTCGCCTTCGATGACGCGGCGCTTGTCGTCCTGGGTGACGATGGTCGTGTTCCGGATGGCGAGGGAGGCCACGGCGTCGCCACCGCTCGCGGGTGCAAGACGGCTTCGTTTGCGCACCCCTGGTTTAGCCAGGGCTAAACTTATGTTTTGGGAGGCCTCCGCGAGGCCATGGAAGAAGTCTGGGAGACCTGGTCCCCCCAGCCGATCGACATCCACGCCGGCAGTCCCGTGCGGCCGCAGGCCACCCATGATCGTCGGCTCTTCTGGTTCAAAGCGATCCTGCTGCTGGTCACGACCATCGCCCTCGTGCCCATCCTCCTGTGGCAGCACATCCTTGGCGCCAAGTTCTACCTCGGCTTCCTCGTCGTCGTCCACGTCGGCGGCCTCGTCATCTTCGCCAAAGGGCTCAAGCGCAGCCACTTCGGCACCACGCTGCGGGGCACCCTGATCCGGGTCGGCGGCATCGCCGCCCTGGTGGCGCTCCTCTATCTCGCCTCCAAAGGACTCGGCCAAAGCCTCGACTCCACGGTGTTCTGGATCAGCCTGCTCGCCATCTGGCTGCTGCACACTGCCGGCGCCGCAATCCTCCACCTCATGCCGGAACGTCGCAGCTCTTCGTTCTGTCCGTTCGTGTGACGATCAGCCCTGCTGATCCATCTCCCAAGCGGCCTGGACGCCTTGGTACAAGGCACCGAGGTCATCGCCTGGCTTGAGGCGCAGGTGGCGCGTCGGGCCGCGGCCCTCCCAAGCCTCAGCCAGATCCAAGAGGTGCCCATGCAACAACGTCACCGTGACGTCTGGCATGCCGCGCTTCACCGTGCACAACGGGTAGATGCCCTCATACTCGTCCGTATCGCCACGACGCCGACGCTCAGCACCCGGTGCCGCGGCGTCCACCACTTGGCCGACGGCTTTTGCCCACTCATCCATGGCCGGTCCATCCCTCACATCAACATAAGCTCCGGCCCCGGGGCTTCGGCTCCAACAGGAGAAAACGGCCTGAATTGCCTCGGCGACTGTTCGAACAATGCCCGAGGCCTGTTATGTAGTATCGGGGAAGACTAGGGGTTCGAGGACCTATGTCCAAAGCACGAATCGCACTCCTGACCATCGCCATGGCCTCCGTCGCCCTGGCCGGTTGCATGTCCGGAGCGGCAGCAAGTACGTTGTACGTGAAAGACGCACTGACCGATGACGTCGCCGAAGTGCACGTCACGTTCACCAAGGCGCAGGTCAAGCCTCTGGGCGGTGCCTGGGTCACCGTGTTCGACGGCAAAGAATCCATTGAACTCCTCAGCCTGAGCAGCGCCGACGCGAAAGCCAGCCTCGCTGCCTTCGACCTTGCGCCTGGCCAATACGAGGGCCTGCGCATCGCCGTCAGCGAAGTCATGGTCGTCGGACACGACGGCAACGAGACGCTCCTGAACGTCTTTGGCAACATCGTCAGCATCGCCGACGACTTCACCGTCGGCGCCGACGGCATCGACATCTTGGTCGACTTCGACCTCGAACAAGGCGTCGACCTGGAAGCCGGCACCTACACGCCCGTCGTCAAGAACGTCCAGACCAGTGACGATGACCACGACGGTGACGGCATCCATGATGTCGATGATGTCGATGATGACGACGACGGTGTCGAGGACAACGAGGACGATGACCGCGACGGCGATGGCGAGGATGACAAGCCCCGCCAACACCACGGCAAGGACAACGCCGAACTGTGCGCCGCTGAGCGCGACGAAGAACTCGCCGAAGCCGACGAAGAGCTTGACGAATCCCTTGCCGACGCCGCAGAGGAACGCGACCAAGCCTACGCCGACGCCGAAGAGCGCCGCCAAAAGACCATGACGTCGGCCAACGCCACACCCGACGAGAAACTCGCCGCCCAAGATGTCTACGAAGCCGACATCGCCGAGGCCGACGCCGAGTACGAGGCCGAGGTCGCAGAGGCCCACGCCGAACACGAGGAAGAGGTCGAGGAAGCCGAGGAAGAGCACGCCGAATGCTTGACTGATGGCGACGACGCGGACGATGACTCCGATGATGACTCGGACGACGACGCGGACGATGACTCTGACGACGACGCGGACGACCATGAGGACGGCCGCGAAGACGAGAGCCACGACTAAGGCGGACGCCTGACCTTTTCCCCTTCTTCTTTTTCTTTGCAGCCCTTGCCGCCACATGGCCTGGCACGACGGTCCAAAGCAACGCGACCACCCCGACGTCGCCGCCTACATCGAGGACCTAGACGGACCCCAAAAGGCCATCATCGAACAGGTCCGCACCATCGTCAAAGAAGACCCGGACGTCATGGAAGGCATCGCCTGGGGCGTCCCGTTCTGGTTCCGCAAAGGCCCACTGTGCTACACGTCCGCCGCCAAGACCCACGTCACCGTCGGCATCGCACGCGGCATCGAGATCAAGGACCCCTCAGGCCTCCTCACAGGGACAGGAAAGTCGCCCATCCGCAAAGCCATCATCAAGCGCAAAGACACCTTCCCAGAGGCGGCGTTCCGAGACTGGATCGCGCAAGCCATCCAGCTCGACGAAGCCGGCTATTGACGCGTGAAGATCATGCGGCTGAACGTGCCGCCGGTCCGCCGCGGCTGGGCTTCCGCTGAAAGGACCTGGATCTGCGGATGCTCGAAGACCTGCTTGAGCCAGGTCGGGTTCACGGGCTCATGCAGGCCCAGCCACTCAGCCCACACAGGTCCGACCTGCTGAGGGAGATTGTGGCCATGCAAGCGGACCTGCAGGGGCGTCGTGTCCGCCTCGTAGCAGAAATCTGTCAGCATCTTCCAGCCCACCGTGGCGCCGAAGACCAAGGCGTCCTCAAGGACGCCGATGAAGGGACGGCCCGACGATGAACTCGACGAGACCACCTGCTGCCAGCGACCCGTCAAGGGGTGCAAATAGACGATGGCCCCCATCGGGCCGGAGATGATATCGACGGCGCCTTCCGGCCTCACGGGCCAGCCGATCAAGGCCGTGGTCCCGGGATCGACCTCCAAGGATTCCTCGAACAGGGACTGGATCGTCGAGAAAGCCACCGGGCACTGCACAAGGATCACACTCGGTATCCGCAGAAAAGACGTTGGGGTTTGTATCTGGCACGTCCGGGGCTGACGGCCACGGCCGACCGGTCATGCAAGGTCCGCAGCAGAGGCGGCGCCCGGCTCAGGACTTCTCCATGGCCTTCCGGCTCGCCTTGACGACCAGTTTGCGGGGCATCAACGGCGCGATCTTCTGCAACAACGGGCCAAGCGACGCAGGCACCACGACCAGGTCCTTGCCCTTCATCATGGCCTTGTAGCCAGCCTTCGCCGTCCGCTCCGCCGAGATGGCGCCAGTCTTGAACGCCCCCGTGCCTTCCATGGAAGCCACTTCCACGAACTCCGTCTCGACGGGGCCAGGGCAGAGCACCGTGCACGTCACGCCGGTCTTGCGCAGTTCCTCATGCAGGGCCCGGCTGAAGCTGTTCACGAATGCCTTGGTGGCGTAATACGTCGCCTGCAAGGGCCCAGGGAGGAAGCCCGCCGTCGAGCCGACCTGCAAGATGCGGCCCTGGCCGCGGGCCACCATGCCTGGAACGAACGCATGCGTCAAGGCCACGAGGCCCTTGATGTTGAGGTCGATCATGCTGAGTTGCTTCTCGATCGGGATGTCCAACACGGTGCCGTGGGCGCCGTAGCCGGCGTTGTTGATCAAGACGTCCACGTCCAACTTGTGCTGCAAGCAGTACTCCAGCACTGATTGCACCGCCGCAGGGACCTCCAGGTCCGCGGCCAAGACATGCACCGTGTTGCCATGGCTGCGCAGATCGGCCGCCAAGGCTTCGAGGCGGTCCTTGCGGCGCGCCACCAACAAGAGGTCGCCGTGGGGGGCGTGGAGCTTCGCGAGTTCGGCTCCGATGCCAGAGGATGCGCCAGTGATGAGGGCGAGGTTGTGGGACATTACGCTTGGTGACG
>JBFIDG010000106.1:0-7709 GCA_041581335.1 Thermoplasmatota archaeon | reverse complement strand
CTCCTCTTGCTGGCGGGCTGCGTCGACCAGATTGCCGAACAGCCAGACGAGTCGGCCCCAGTGCAGCCCCAAGCAGCTGAACCCCCCGCAGCGCCTGGGCAGCCATCTCCGAATGGGACCGTTAGCCCACCAGCCATCCTGGAGCCGCACATCCGTTTCAGTCAGTGCAAGGGCGGCCGCATCTTGTCAGACTGGGCCCCGGATACCTTGCCCTGGGGATTAGAGGACGACTGGGAGGCCCCATTCGGCGCGGCGCCGATCCAAATTTTCGTTGCCCTGCGCTGTGCACAAGCCGATGTAGGCGGCGTCTGGAGTTTTCAGAACGTGAGCTTCGTGTGGGAAAGGCACACGAACCTCTCCGCTGGCCCGGAGCTTGACGAGCGGTACTACCATCAGTTGACCGCGACCTTGGACATGTACACTGGACCCGAGGACTTCCGTGGCAGACTTGCAGACATCGGGCTCGCAACTCGCCCTGTACGGGTCGACGCAGACGAAGCCAATCTGGATGTCCGGGCGACGATCGATGACGGAGTGGCGAACCTTGGTTTCAGTGACCTCACCTACGAATCCGATGGGCCACCCAGTATGATGTTCGATGTCGTCACCCTCCTCGACGTCGAACCCGTCACGGTCTTGACAGGCACAGTCCAGAACACCTACGGCCACGTCTTGGGCGTGCCTGAGTTCGAGTCGTCAGGCTCTTTCCATACCACCAGGCTCGCCGAGGAGTGGCCTGCACCGGTCGCTTGGAGGGGGAGCTTCATCGACGACGCGACCATCGATCTGTTGTTGGAGACGCTGCCATGAAGGCGATCGTCTTGCTGGCGTGCATCTGCATGCTTGTGCCGGCCGCGGCGGCGGATGGGGTGGACGTGGAGTTCTCGGCGCCGGGTTTCCTGCGTGGAGCCGGCGCGCTTGCGGGCTCCGGGCCGTGGTCTTTGGGAATCGATGTGCCGGATGCGACGCAGTTCTTGATCGTCGCAGATGACGTGGATGCTTGGACGACGCAGAGCACACGGATCGGCATCGAGGAACCCCTTGGCACTGGCATCTACCGAGCCGATCCAGACTCGGAGGCTACGCACTTCGACCGCCTCTCCATCAACGCCATCTCGGCAGAGCATGGCTTCATCGAGGTCGCGGCGGGCGCCTGTGCGCGCTTCGACTTCGACGACGCCACGATCTGGGGCTTGACGTCGGCGCGGTCCGACCCCATGGCCCGCCATACGCCGGCGTTCCCTCAGGCGCTTCGCACGTGGCACCCGCCCGGCGATGCCTTGGCATTGGCGGCGTCAGCCACGGCGAGTATCCTTGAATGCTCTGACGTCGAGATCACGGTGTACGATGTCTCTGGCCGGGACGATGCGGCGGGCTACGAGCTCGCCTCTGGCGAATTGGCGGCAGAAGAGGAAGCAATGGTCACGGGGGCGGGGGCCTCCCGCCACCAACACGCCATCCTATCCGCGGCGCATGCCCGGCTCCAGATCGACGGCACGACCCGTGTCTTGGCCTATGCTGGGGCGGCCGAGGTGTCGGTGGATGGCCAGGCGTCGTTCCCTTGGGCGGTCACCAGCGATGCCCTGAGCGAGTACGCATCGACGATCAATGACACGCTCGTCCTGCAGGGCAACATCACACTCTCTGGTTGGCAGGCCATGGAGGGCGACCGTTACCGGACGGTGCTCAGCGGCGACGTGGAGGCGGCGTACATCAACGGATTGCTAGCCAGCACGCCACCAACGACGGAGACCATCACGGCAGTCGCCACCGCCACGCTCCTCACGGCGCTCTTGGCCAAACTGGCCTACGCTTCCGCACTCTTCACCCGCCTCCCAGCAGATGAGGCCCTCAAACACCCCCGGCGCAGAGCCTTGGCCGAGTACGTGAAGGAACACCCCGGTGCGACGTTCCGTGAACTGGTGCGCTCCGTTGACATCCCTGCCGGCACATGCCGCCATCATCTCTCGGTCCTCGCGCGGTCGGAGGTCTTGACGGAACACCGTCACAAGTCGACGGTGCGGTTCTTCGAGAACCATGGCAAGTTCGATCAGACCTGGGAGTCCGTGGTGATGCTGCGCGAAGCGGAGCTTGCGGATCTGCATGGCTTCGTGGAGGAGAATCCGGGCTTGATGCAGAAGCAGATCCTGGACCATGCCATGCAGACGTGGCAGTGGAGCCGCAGCACGACGCAGCATCGCTTGCAGCGCCTCGTCGATGGTGGCTTGTTGTCGATCCATGAGGTCGGTCGGCGCAAATGCTACCACTTGGCCCAGGAGTCGGGGCCACGCTTCAGGCCGCTTGGGTTTGGTCAGACGACGTGAGCGTCTAGATCCGGGTCTGGGCGCTGACGATGCGTCCGGCGGCTAGGTAGGCGGCCAATGCCGCGATGCCGGCGAACGCGGCTCCGGCTTGGGCGACGAACAGGAGCGTGATGGGGTCTGGCATGGCGTGGGCGAAGGGCGCGGGCCAGCCGATGGCGCCGAGGACGCGGAAGACGACCTTCGCGACCAGCGACGAGGCAAGGAACGCGAGGCTTGCCAGGAGCGCGGCCTCCCAGGCGGCGCGGTAACGGATCTGTTCGGGTTGCATGCCAAGGGCGTGCAGGACGCGTGGGACGTGGGCGCGGCCTTGCAGGGTCCGTTCGGTGCCGAGGTAGACGACGGTGAGGATCGTCGCGAGGGCGATGGTGGCCAGGCCCACGAGGGCACGTTGTGCGTCGCCTAGGACGCGGTCGGCCACTTCGGCTTGGACGGCACTGGATCGTTGGGCATCGATGGGGGGCAAGGAGCTGCGCACCGGGACGGCGTCCAGCAGCAGCGTCTCTTCATTGGCGCCGAAGGATTGGGTCTCTTTGGCGTGGATGAATGAGACTTCGATGATCTTGCTCTGGCCGGCCAGCAAAGACGCGCCAGTGGTGAGGAAGGGGGCGCCGTCGCGGGTGACGTTGATGTTGGCGGAGCCGAGTCCGCCGATGTTGGTGACCGCGATGTGGAGGGTGCCCCGTTCGCCGTCGATGGGGCGGTAAGGCGTGGTCCAGAGGGCGTCGATGGCAAGGACGGGGGCGTCGCGGTAAGCGTCGGGGGAGACGATGATGTTGCGGGAAGCTGTGCCGTGGCTGAGGATGTAGCGTCCGGGTGCACTGGCGTTGAGTGTGGCGCTGCCGTCGACCAGGGTGGCCTCGTCGAGCAGCGTGGTGCCGTTGCGCAAGACAACGGCCCCCTCGCCGTCGATGGTGACGGGGATGAGATCTGGCAGGAACACGATGCGGGGCGCCTGGATGGTGGCACTGGACGGGCCGGGCTGGACACCGACGGTGGGGTTGACCTCGATGTTGAAGGGGACTCCCGGGGCGATGATCGTGGCGTGGAGGGTGGCGCGTCCGTAGGGGGCTAGTTCTGCCACGGGGGTGGCTTGGACGATGCCGTTGACGCGCACGGGTAGCGGACGGGTGCCGGCGCCGCCGCCGAGGTTGGCGACGTCGATCTGGATGTCGAGGGGGGCGCCACTGGTGGCTTCGCCGACACGGATGCCCAGCACTTCGATCAAGCTCGTGGTGCGGCTGAGTGCGGCGCGGGCTTCGTCCGTGTCGGGGCGCATCCGCACGACGGTGGCTTGGCCAGGGGCGTGACCGGTCAAGCGGCCGGCGGCGTCGTTGTCCAGAAGGGCCTCGTCGGCCAGGACGCCGCCTCCGGTGAACACACCCGCCACGCGTAGGCCCACGACGAGGGGTGCGGTGGCCTGCACGCGGACCGTGTCGCCGGCGCCCACGTCGAGCTTGTCCGCGAGGCGTTCTCCGAGCCACAATCCATCAGCGCCGACGCCGCGGGCACCGTGATAGGCAGCGAGCGCGGCCAGGTCGCCGCCGCGCACCAGCACCGGTTCGCCGTTGACCAGGGTGGGCAGCAGGCGTTCTGCGACGATGGCGTCGATGGCCGGGTCGAGGGCCATGACCGCCGCTGGGCGGGCGTCGGCCTTGCCACCGAACGTGATGCCCCCGTCAGACCCGATGACCCATTCGCCGGGTCCGCCTGCGATGGCGGCCGGGACCGAGGCGGCGGCGATGGGGAAGCCGAGGTTGATGCCAAAGAGCAGGCCGGCGACGATGAGCAATGGAAGCAGCCGGGTGCCGAGGGCGATGGGGCGGACCATGACCGGGAGCCAACCCAGGCGGCGACCGGGGGCGTCGTTCTCAGCGGGAGGCGTGCGTAGGCGTGCTTCGCCGTCGCCGAGGCGCAGCACGGCCCAGATGAGACCGATGAAGCCGCCGAGCAGGGCAGGGACGGCGATGGCGGCCGCGATGCCGACGGGATCGGCGTCGGCGGGGTGGAAGGCTGCGCCGCCAAAACGCCAGAGCATGAATCCCAGCGCGGCGGCAAAACCCGTGGCCCAGGCCATGAGCCACAAGAAACGCAGCGCCAGCAGCCGGCGGCCGAGCTTGGGTCGACCCATGGCGGCCAAGGTGGCGGCGCTGCGGGCGCGGCGGCGAGCTTCGTGGTCGCCGAAGGCGACGGCGACGAGGGCGACGGCGGGGACGGAGGCGACGACCAAGAGGATGGTCTGGCCTTGCAGTTCCCGCAGGCCGGCCTCTTCGAAGGCATCCGGGCCGCGGGCGGGGGCGACCACGGCGCCGGGCACGGGGATCGGCGACGAGAGCAGCGCGACGTGGGGCGCGGTCCCGGCGAGGGTACTGGGATGCACGAGGGCGGTGCCAGCGGGGACGAGCGGCGTCGCCATAGTGGTGCTGCGGGCGCGCAGCGTCCCGGAAGGATCGTTGGCGGCTTCGTCGATAGCGACGCGAGGATCCCCGACGACGTACGCCGCCACCGCGTGTCCGGATTGTGTCTCGAAGCGCACCGCCAACGTGGCAGGCAACCCCGTGGGCAATGGACCGCCGTCGATGCGGTAGGCGATGCTGTCATCGCCGGTCACGGTCGGTTCGAGGCCTTGCAGGACGAGGGTGCCGGCGACGGGCAGCAGCAACGCGAACGCGATGCCCAGGGCTGCGACGACGAATTGTCTGTCGGGCCGCCACCACAGGCGCCACAAGAGCACAGGACGGGCAGGCCAGGGGCGCGGATTGAATGCTTCGCATTGGAAAAGGTATCAAGGCAGGCCCAGGTCGTGGAGTCGTGGAGGTCCTACGGTTCGATGGCGTGCACTTCGCGTATCCTGGCGGACCCCCCGTTCTTCGCGGCATCGAGCTGAGCGTGCCGGCGGGCCGCGTGACGGTCCTACAGGGGCGTAGCGGCTCCGGCAAGAGCAGCTTGTTGGCCATCGCGGCCGGCCTCACGAAGCCCACGAAGGGCCAGGTCCACCTCATGGGTCGACCGCTGCCTCCGGATGCGGCCAAGGTCCGCGCCAAGCACATCGGGCTCGTGTTCCAGCACCTCAATCTCTTGGATGAACTGAACGTCCGGGAGAACATCGAACTGCCCCTGCGTCTGCAGGGGGCGCCACGCAACGTCCGTACCGCGGCCTCCGCGCATCTGGCGGAGCTCTTCGGATTGGAGCCTCTTCTCGATCGTCGCCCGGCGTCCTTGTCCGGCGGCGAACAGCAACGCGTCGCCATCGCCCGTGCCTTGGCGACGAAACCCAAACTCCTCTTGGTCGACGAACCCACCAGCAGCCTCGACAAAGAGAATGCACGGCTCGTCATCCAGGCCCTCGAAGCGGCCGCCGCGTCCGGCGCGGCGGTGCTGGTGGCGGCCCACGACGAACTGCTGACAGGCCGCCCGGACACGTTCAGCATCGATGCCGGCCTGCTGCGGAGCCCCCATGGACGCTGAACTGGCCGTCGACGGCGCCATGGCCTGGCTGCGCTTGCTCCTCGGCGTCTTGGTGTTCTTGGCCCCGGGCCTCGCGCTCGCGGACCGGGTCTTCGAGAACAAGCTCTACCTGGTCCTGGCGCCGGTGTTCTCCTTCAGTGCCTTGCCGTTGGCAGCGATCCTGCTCGACTTCGCCTTCGGCGTCCCGATCAATGCCTGGTCCACGACCGCCATCGCGTTGACGGTGGCAACGTGGGCCGGGTGGCCTCGCATCCGACGCCTGGGCACGCGCCTTACCCGCGGAGCACCCCATGCGGGTTGAATGGGGCCTCGCGGCTATCATCCCGTTCCTGATACTGGTGCACGCCATGCCGCATCTGCCCGGCGACCCCGTCGAACCGGCCGGCGCATACGTGGGACTGGCGGACCGCGCCATCAGCGCCGTGCCTGGCGAGCAGTACCCGTACCCGATCCACGCAGACGAGTACCAGCACCTTGCCTGGATGTCCCAGGTCATCCGCCAAGGCACCGCAGACATCGACGACCCCTACGTCGGCGGCAAAGAGACGCAGGACCTGTTCACGGTGCAAGGCATGCGCAGCGAACGGGGCTGGAACGTCGCCATCGCCCAATTGTCCCTGCTCACGGATGTCTCCTTGCTGACCATGGCGCGGTTCCTGCCTGCGCTATGGGCCGGATTCCTGGGCCTCACCGTCTGGGCCGCATTGCGACCCGCTCCGGGGGCGCTCGCCGCGGCCGCGATGGTCGCCATCCTGCCCACCACCGTGCGTTTCCTGGGCATCGGGTTCCTTGTCCCGTCCTCCTTTGCCCTCCCCTGGGTCGTCGTGACGCTCATCGTGGCCACCCGCGTCAACGGCGCGCCACGGTTCTTCGGGCTGCTGTTGTTGATCACCGCGGCCCATTTCATGCACCTCGTCTTGGGCGTCAGCTCTATTCTGGCGGCCATCGCCGGCACCCTGGTGCGAGGCGAGACACTCGGCCGGCGCGCCGCCATGTTGCTGGCCGCCCTCATCCCCTTGGTCTGGATCCTGCCGGCCTCCTGGCTTGATGCCAAGGACGCCGTCGGCTCGGAGCATACGTTGCCCTTTGAGCAGGAGGTCTTCCTGACAGGAGGCGCCATCCTGTACATATTGGCGGGATTGGGCGTGATATTTGCATTCATCCGACCCGATGAAAACAACCGGCCCCACCGGGCGCTTGCATTGATGGCCATCCCGTTGACGTTGAGCCTCTTCATCTCCGTCATCAACGAGCACCGCAACGACGCCACGTACTCACGCATCCTCTTCGTGTTCTTTCTCTGCTTCATCGGCCTCGCCAGCTACGGCATCGCGCAAGGCATCCGCTACGTGCAGGACCAGGCGCCGTGGCGCCCGGCGCGCTCGCCCTGGATCACTTACGGAGCCGTCGCAGTGGCCGTGCTGTTCCTGCTGCCCGCGCCGCTGGCCACGAACATGGATGCCCCCTACTACCGCTACGTGGACGATGAGGCGTGGGCTGCGGCCAAAGAACTAGAGCGATTAGACGTCGGCGTGGACGACATCCTGCTGAGCGAGCCCGCGCATGGACCCATGTACAACGCCATCACCGGCGCCCGACTCGCGGTGCCCTTCACCCCGAGCGGCTTGGCAGCCAACGACGCCTGGGAGTATTACGTGGAAAGCGGCGGCGCGGACCCTGAATGGCTCAAAGAGCGAGGGATCACCATCATCGTCGGGATGGCCCCCAACGCAACCTACACCGAAATAGGGCGGGGCATTTATGCAGTCACCTGAATATGAGCGTTTCTTCGCAAGCGTTTATTAAGATGGACTGAGTGGGACGTTTTGGTCTTATGAGTCTGGCTAGAAACGCAGTCATCACGACAGTGGTGACCGCACTCCTGATTGGTTCCCTTGTCTTCCTGTTCCCCAGCGCGGG
>JBFIDG010000105.1:0-7751 GCA_041581335.1 Thermoplasmatota archaeon | reverse complement strand
CTCGACCGGATGCTGGGTGTTGACCCGCATGGCCCGGCGGATGGCCTGCTCGTTGGCCTGGGGCGACCAGTCGGCTTCCGCGATGACCACCGTGTCCGCGGCATCCAGCGTCAGGGCCTCGCCACAGGCGCGGGTCTGCCCAAGGAACACCTTGGTGAGTCCATCGTTCTGGAAACGGTCCTCGATGGCCCGCCTCGTCGCGGTCGGAACACTGCCATCGATACGGACCAGCTCCTCTTCATGCAGGTCGCGGCCCGCGGCGTCCAACAGGTTCAGGCGGGTGCTGAAGACCAGCAGCTTGCGATCCGCCGCCAGCCGATCCTCCATGAACTCCGGCAGGACCCGTTCCTTGGCCGCCAGGCAGACATCCAGGGCGGTCTGGGCCTGCCGCATCGCCTGCATCGGGTCCGTACGTCCTCGCAAGGGGGCGTGCGCCGCCTTGTATGCCGCCTTCAGGTCGTCCGGCAGCTCGATCGCCATCACCGTGTGCCGGAGCTCGGGTAGCTGGTCCCGGACATCGGCCAAGGTCCGGCGGATCATGAACGGGTCCATGCGATGATGCAGGTCGGGGAGGTTCTGGCTCGCGACGCGGATGCTCTGCTTGCGCCAGCGCCCCTTGACCCGCTTACGGATGGCCCGGGTCGTCATGTAGCGGTCGCAGAAGCCACGGAAATCGGGGTACACGTCCGGGCGCACGATGCGCAGGGGAGGGAACAGGTCCTCGGCGCTGTTCATCATCAACGTCCCGGACAAGAGGGCCTTGCGAGGGATCGCATCGGCGACCTGCACGAGGGCCTTGGTGCGTTGCGCCTGGATGTTCTTGCAGCGGTGGACCTCGTCGGCGACCATCGATGCGAAGCCGTGCGCCGCCAAGGCGTCCGCGTGGTCCGTCAGGATGTCGTAGTTGACGATGAGGAAATCGACGGCCCGGAGGGGTCGGGCGCCGCGTCCGGTGAGGACCTGCACGGTGGCGTCGCAGGAGGCTTCGATCTCGCGCTCCCAGACGTGCTTGGCGGTGGCGGGACATACGATGAGCGTCGGGCCTTTGCCAAGCAGGGCGAAGGCGATGCCTTGCAGGGTCTTGCCCAGGCCTGGCTCGTCGGCCAGGATGCCGGCGCCGCAGCGGTCCAGGAACGCCACCGCCTGCTCCTGGTATGGATAGAGCGGCTTGCGGAGCGGCGGCATCTCGCCGGGCTGTTCCAAACCGCGCTTCAGTGCCAGGCAGGCGTGCACGTGGTCCGGGTCCCCACCGTTGCGGAGCCTGTACTCGAGGTCGTCGAACGCGTCGGAGCGCTCCGGGTGGGCATGGTGCAAGGCGTCGATGACGTCGAGCGCCCGATGGGCGGGGGTACGCCAGCGCACGCCGTCCCGGCGCGCCTTGAGCCGCTTCATGACCACCGGCAACCGGGGCGAGGGCGGTGCCTGGATGAGCACGTGCCGGCCGTCGGTGTCCAAATGGGCCACGAGGCCCCTATGGCCTGCGCTTTGAAGCCTGCCCTCCAGGAGCAGTGAAAGCACTTCGGGGCCGATCACGGGGCGTTGGGGTTCCGCCCAACGGCCGACCCCGTTTGATATACCACCTTAGCCCCATCCGGTCCCATGGACAAGCGAATCATCCTCGCCACTGCTGCCCTCCTCGTCCTGTCCCTAGTGCCTGGAGTCGCAGCCCAATCCTCCACCATCTCCGGCCAGATCCTTGACCAGAACGGCGCACCCGTCGGCGGCGTCGAGGTCTATCTCTATCAATGGGGTGTCTCGGAGTCCTCTGGCTCCAGCACCTGCGACCCGGACGGCACCTGCACGAGCGAACCGTACCGCGAATCGTACCACGAGGCCAAGGCCATCAGCGATGCTGAGGGCCGCTACAGCCTGCCCGCCATGACCGGCTGGGCCAGCCTCAATTTCTACAAGGAAGGCTACGCCAGCCACTACGAAGGCTTCGAGGTCAACGGCGACAAGGCCCTCGATGTCAAGATGCTCAAGTACCCCGCCAAGACCGCCCAGGTCACCGGCACCGTCACCGGCGCCGGCGCCGTGCTGCCCTACGTCAGCATCAGCGCCGAGAACCCGGTCTACGGCATCTACGAATGCAGCGTCATCGCCGGCGAAGAGAACCTGCGCGAGCACGAGATCTACGCCGACGAAGAGAAGCCAGCCTCGAACAACGACAGCAAGGTCGCCTCTGCCACGATCGCTCCCGGCGAGCCCTACCCGGCCTACCAGCACTGCGCGATCACCATCCAGAAGGACGGTACCTTCTCCGGCATGCTGACCCCTGGCTACACCATCCTGCGCTTCTATCACCAAGACTGGCGCGAACAGGGGGGCCAGGAGTACTACGGCAAGAGCTTCGTCCGCGACCTCCCCGCCAACGCCACCACCAAGCTCGACGTCGACCTGAAGGCCCGCCCGATGCCCAACGCGGTCATCCAAGGCTACATCGTCGACGCTGCGACCAAGGCCGCCATCCCCGGCGTCTACGTCAGCTTCGGCAACCTGGACAACTACGGCTGGGCCAACGCGCAGACCGACAAAGACGGCAGCTACAAGGTCCGCATGCGGGCCGGCGTCGTCCAGGTCAGTGTCTACGCCGACGGCTACCTGCCCTGGGAAGGCGACGTCACGGTCGCCGCCGACAGCACGGTGCGCTTCGACATCCACCTGACCGCGGGCCAGGCCCAGTACGGTGGCGGCTGCTGCATCGCCTACGCCGAATCCGGCGACAAGGCGACCATGGGCAGCGCCTCCACGCAGCCGGCGTTGCCCGCCAGCCCCGGTGCCAGCAGCCCCGCGGTGGGCCGCGGCAACGACGGCTCCGAAGCCTCCGGCAGCCAGTTCAGTGACCTCGGCGGCGGCCTTGGGCCGTACGACGCCAGTCGGGCCCCGCAGAGCGGCGACGCCGACGCCGGCGCCCCCGACGTCAAGGACGTCCCCGGCTTCGAGGTCCTCGCCCTGGCTCTCGGCCTGTTGGCCGTCGTGCTCCTGCGCCGCAAGTAAGGCCTTGCCCGCAACCCCCTTCCACCCCCTCCTCCCCCTTCCTTCCTCTTGAAGCCCCTCCAGGCTGACACAGCCCCATGCGCCGGGCCGTGGACAGAACATCCAAATCAGATCCGTCCTCGGCTCAGGCCATGCGCGTGTTGCTGGTCGTGGCCATCCTGGCCTTCGTCCCCGTCGTCCAAGCCGAACTCGGCAGCGGAAAGATCGCCTTTGAGGAACTTGTGGTCCCACAGATCACCAGCGCCCCCGAGCCCACGATCGGCATCCCGTGGAACACCGACCACGTGTTCTACCACGCCGGCTCCACCACCCTGCGCGGCGACTTCAGCGGCGACGAACCCGTCTGGGTCGACGTCACCCCGCCGTACCAGGTCCCCATCAACCTCGACCCTCTCCTCGTCGCCGACGAAGACACCGGTCGCGTGTTCGCCGGCGGCCTGCACGGCGCCTGCAGCGTCATGATGTACTCGGACGACAACGGTGAGACCTGGCTCCCTAGCCTCAACATGTGCAGCGGCGCCCAATTCGACCACCAGAGCCTCGGCGTCGGCCCCAAGCCCATCGTCAACAACCCCGACAAGGTCCCTCAGCTCAACAACGCCTACTACTGCGGCCAACTGATCCTCATCGGTTGCTCCGTCAGCCTCGACGGCGGCGTCACCTGGACGGCGGCCACCCCCAACGTCCAAGGCGGCTGCACCGGCTTCCACGGCCATTGGCGCATCAGCCGCGTCACGGGCTCCGCGTTCCTGCCGGTGGGTGGCTGCGGCGACGTGCACGGCCTGCTGTCCGCCGACATCCTCGGCCAGGACGGCACCGGCGGCCTGGGCCTCACGGGGCTGCTGTTCAGCTCCCGCACCATCCCCGACAGCCACGCCTGGGACGGCGGCTTCGACCCCAGCATCGGCATCGGCCGCGACGACGGCTGGCTGTACTATGGGCAAGCCGACCACAACGGCGCCCGCATGGCGCTGAGCAAGGATGAGGGCCTCACCTGGGAACCCCTCGGAGGCGCCCAGGCCACGACATGGCTCGACGTCGGCCAATTCCATGACCCCCCAGTCGTCAAGGCGACCTTCGCCGACGTCCAAGCCGGCGACGACGACCGCGCCGCGTTCACCTTCCTCGGCCTCGAAGACCTCGACGGCGACGGCAAGGGCGACGAATACGGCTCCCTCTACTCCTGCAACGAACCGGAAGGCGGCGAGAACCGTGAATGGCACTACTACTCCGCCTTCACCTACGACGCCGGCCAGACCTGGAAGGTCAACAAGCTCACCGACCACCCCGTGCAGATCGGCGGCATCTGGGACGGCGGCGGCGGCAACCCCTGCCGCAACCTGCTCGACTTCAACGACATGGACATCGACTCCGAAGGCCGCGTCTACATCGCCTACGCCGACGGCTGCGTCGACAACTGCACCGAGGAAGGCAACGAACGCTACAGCCGCGCCCCGCGCCTGCTGCGCCAGACCGACGGCCGCGGCCTGTTCGCAGCCCGCGACGTCATCCTTGGTCTCGACGTGGACAAGGACCAGGACGGCATCCCTGACAGCGAAGACGACGACATCGACGGCGACGGCATCCCCAACGGACTCGATGACGACGCCGACGGCGACGGCGTGATCGACAACGCGGTCACGCCTAGGCCACAGGACCAAGACACGCCCGGCCTGAGCATCGCCCTGCTGCTCGGCGCCTTGGTGCTGCTGGCCCGTCGTCGGTCCTGACCCCTATCGCGGGACGCTGGAGATTTGGGGCATGGTTTTGGTAGCGGCGCCGATGGTCCACGTATGCCCACGGCACGCTTCGCACGTTACCTCACCTTCGCACCCGCGGTCAACCTCCTCCTGCTGGGCGTGCTGCTGGTCGACCATTTCGGCAACGACAGCGCCTGGTTCGGCGTCGTCGTAGGCGTTGCCGCCATCCATATCGTCTTCCATCTCGTGGTCGGCATCGTCGCCAATCTCGGCGATGTGGCCGCCGCACAGCGCCCTTCGATCCGGCCCCCGGTCATCCCCCTCGCCCGCCCCCACGTGGCCAGGTCTGGAGCCCCGCCAGCCGACTTCCAGACGCGCGGCGCCGGAGCCCCGCCGCGACCCTCGCCGGCGGCCGCGCCTGGTGGG
Source organism: Thermoplasmatota archaeon (assembly GCA_041581335.1). GTDB lineage: Archaea > Thermoplasmatota > E2 > JACPAO01 > JAHFTW01 > JBFGSX01. Next base: position 2,628 of record JBFIDG010000105.1, on the reverse strand, counting down.
GCCGCCCCCCAAGCCGTCGAGGCGGATGGGCGCATCGCCGCTGCGCCGCCGCGTTGTGCGGCCCACACCCCGAACGGAGACCGTTGTACGCAGGGTGTTGCCGCAGGAAGCCTGCACTGCGCCGTGCATGCCCCCGCGCCGGACGGACTTGAGGCGTGGGAAGGGCAGGTCGTCGACGCAGGGGCGTCGTTGCGGACCGTCCGCGGCATCCCCGGGCAGGCCGCCAACGCGGCGGTACCCAAGGCCCGGCTGAAGGCGCACAAGGCGCCGTCGGCCAAGAAACCCGCAAAAGCACCCCCTGGCCACGGTCCGGAGGCCCATGGCAAGCGTCCGCAATGCCGGGCCTTGACGGCCAGCAACAAGCGGTGCAGCAACGGCGCTCGAGGCACGAGTGCGTACTGCGGCATCCATCATGCCCATGAACCGGCCGCCAGCGCCGTCGATCTGGGCAGCGCCACGGGGACGGTCGCTGCGCGTCGCGGCGGCGCCAAGCCGCGCAAAAGGAAGGCCTGAAGGCGGCACCGTCGCCCGCACGGCCCAGAATCTGCGGCCGGGCCACCAGGGTTCGGTTCCAGCGGTTCTAGCATGGCCCCATGGGCCCCCGCCGCCAAGTCATCGGCATGGGCGCAACGACCACCGCGTACCAAGTGCGCGGATACACCCTCTACCGCCAGAACGGCTTGCCGGGCCCCCGCTTCGGCATGTTCCGCCATGCCCCTGCCGGGGCGGTCCCGGCTGCGCTTCCAGATGGTCTGCGGGTCGTCTTCGACACACATGGGGTCCCCTCCGTGCACGCCCGCCTAGCCCCCGTCGAGGGCCGCCCCCGCGCTTCCGGCCCGGTGCCCAGGCCGCGGCGGTTCACCGCCGTGCTTCTCATATAGGCCCCCAAAGTCGGCGGCCACATGGCCATCGAACAGACCTTCGTCATGATCAAGCCCGACGCCGTCCGCCGTGGACTCGTCGGCCAAATTATCGCCCGCTTCGAGGCCAAGGGCCTCAAGATCAAGTCCATGCGCCTGGAGATCCCGGCCGCGGCGACCGTCGAGAAGCACTACGAGGTCCACAAGGAACGCCCGTTCTACGGCCCCCTCGTCGCGTACATCAAGACCGGCCCCGTCGTCCCGATGATCATCGAAGGCGAGAGCGCCATCAGCGTCTCCCGTGCCCTCATGGGTGCCACCAACCCCGTCGAGGGCAAGCCCGGCGAGATCCGCTTCGACTTCGCCCAGCACATCGGCCGCAACATCATCCACGGCAGCGACGCTGCTGACACCGCGGCCTTCGAGATCGGCCTTTGGTTCCCCGAAGGCGGCGACGACTACGAGACCACCAGCGACGCCTGGCTCTTCGAGTAGGCGCCAGCGTTTCGGACGACCCTGATCCGTGGCCGCAGGCCATGATGACCGGTGCGCGCGTCAGCGTGCGGCGCTGATTCGTGGCCGTAGGCCACGATGATGTTCGTTCGAGGAAGTGTCCCCGCCAGGGCGACGTCCGTGCCCGCCCAGCGTCCGCTCCCCGCGCAATCGTAGCCTAGCCTTGAAGCCTCCTCGGCCGTGTCGTCGGGCTCCATGGCCAGTCAATTCCAGGTCTACAAGGATGAATCCGGCGCCTACCGCTGGCGCCTGCTCGCGAACAACCACGAGACCATCGCGCAGAGCAGCCAAGGCTACGCCAACAAGGCCGATGCCATCCGCGGAGCGGAGATCATCCGGGAAGGGGCCAAGAGCGCGCATCCGGAGATCTATCAGGACAAGCGAGGCGAATTCCGCTTCCGGTACTCGGCGCCCAATGGCAACGTCATCGCCGTCGGCGAGAGCTACCCGCAGAAAGCGGATTGTGACCACGCCGTCGAGCTCATCCACGCCCTGGGCCCCAAGGCGCCCGTCATCGACAAGTCCTGAGCCGCTACCGTCCCGGCGGCAGCCCGGCCGCCGCAACGCTCAAGCCTGAGCGGGGGCCTGGAACGGCCATGCGCTGGATCATCGCGATCGCATTGGCCGTCCTCATGTCGGGCTGTGCAGACGTCAGTACGCCCACCCCCATCGATTCCGATGGTGATGGCATCCCGGACGATGAAGAGATCGCCCGCGGCACCGATCCGTTCAAGGCGGACGTGCCGGCCACCGAGACCGTGTCCCGCGTCGTCGTGTCGGTCCTGGACACGGCCATCAACCCGTACCACGTGCACTTCCAGCGCAACCACAGCATCCCCGATGCCATCCTCGAGACCTTCGTCGACGCCGAGGGCCGCACCCCGGTGACCGTGCACCTTGCCCAGACCGGCACGTACGATGAACGCCGCGAGGCGGACGCAGCCTTCTGGGACAACATCGAAGAGGGCGTCATGTACCACTTCGCCGGCACCCGCATCATCGCGGTCGGCCACGGGGGCAACATCATCGACGGCGGCAGCCACGGCACCGCCACCAGTGGCGCGGTCCTGGTCGCCAACCCGGATGCCATCATCATGTTCAGTCAAGGCTTCGGCGGCGCCAGCGAACAATGGGCCAGCAGCCAGCCTTGGATCGATTTCATGAGCGAATCCTACGGCCCCATCGGCAGCCCACCGACCTGGCTCGTCATGGAGAGCAGCACGGCCAAGGCGAACAAGGCCAAGTGGGACGGCGG